>NZ_JBFAVD010000007.1:0-347796 GCF_040679615.1 Streptomyces sp. NPDC052225
GCCGTCCCCGCCCCCGCGGCCCTGACCCCCGCCACCAGACCCCCCACCGGCGGCGCCCGCGCCGGGCGCCCCACCCCCCCCGCCCCACCCATCGGAAGGAACAGAAGACGATCAGCGCAGGAAGGGGTCCACCGCGACCGCCACGAAGAGCAGCGACACATAGGTGATCGACCAGTGGAACAGCCGCATCTCCTTGAGCTTCCCGCCCGTGACCTCGGCCTTGGCGCGGTTCTGCAACCCGTGCGCCTCCCACAGCCAGAAGCCGCCCGCGAGCAGCGCCACAGCGGTGTAGAACCAGCCGGTGTAGCCGAGCGGAGTGAGCATCAGCGAGACCGCGACCATGACCCAGCTGTAGATCACGATCTGCTTGGCCACGACCTTGTTGGAGGCGATGACCGGAAGCATCGGCACGCCCACGCGCGCGTAGTCGTCCTTGACCTTCATGGACAGCGGCCAGTAGTGCGGCGGCGTCCAGAAGAACATGACAAGGAAGAGGATGACCGGCGCCCACGACATGGAGTTCGTGACCGACGACCAGCCGATGAGGACCGGCAGACAGCCGGCGATGCCGCCCCAGACGATGTTCTGCGACGTGCGGCGCTTGAGGATCATCGTGTAGACGACCACATAGAAGAGGAGCGCCCCGAGCGAGAGCCAGGCCGACAGCCAGTTGACCGCGAAGCCGAACAACAGCGTCGAGATCACCGCGAGGGAGATGCCGAAGGCCAGGCACTCCTTCGGGCTGACCATGCCGGTGACCAGGGGACGCTGCGACGTGCGCTCCATCAGAGCGTCGATGTCGCGGTCCCACCACATGTTGAGCGCGTTCGCGCCGCCTGCCGACAGGTAGCCGCCGACGCAGGTGATGAGCACCAGCTTCAGGTCCGGCACACCCTGCTCGGCGAGGAACATCACCGGAACGGTCGTGATGAGCAGCAGCTCGATGATCCGCGGCTTGGTCAGCGCCACGAATGCCTTGACTCGAGCTCCGAACGGCCGCTGGCCCCGGCTGCTGCTCGTGCTGCTCGTCCCGAGCGCTCCCGGTGGACGGGATTCGACGGCCGTCACGCACACCCCTGACAGAGACTCCAGCGAGCCCCCGATGCGGACCACTTGATGTGAAGTCCCGGTAAAGGCTCGCGCGTACCACGCCACTGTAGACGTTGCCTATACCTCGCCCTTCGTGGGGGTGGGGTCGTGTTGGCAGGCATGCCGCGAAGGACCCAATCGGCGCGTTCCGCGGCGCTCCCCGGACACCTTCGCGGCCGCCTCGTCGCGGGTCCTCCAGATGAGCTTTCCCGACCCCGGATGAGCCCCCAGATGAGCGGCCGCGTATTCACGTGACGAACGACGTCGATCCCTGTCAGGAGGCGGATTTCCCAGAGTCCCGGCAGTCTGGAATGACTCGAAAAAATGCACGTTCCAGCAGGGGTAGGCTCGACAACGGCCGGTGAGACCGACATCACCGGCATTACCCATGTGGAGAGGAGCCCTGACTCAGGGTGAGCACCAAGCCGACCATCACAGACCTCGAGTGGACCGATGTGGACCAGCGGGCCGTTGACACCGCTCGCGTCCTGGCCGCCGACGCCGTACAGAAGGTCGGCAACGGCCATCCCGGTACGGCGATGAGCCTGGCCCCGGCCGCGTACACCCTCTTCCAGAAGGTGATGCGCCACGACCCGGCGGACGCCGACTGGGTCGGGCGGGACCGCTTCGTCCTGTCCGCGGGGCACTCGTCCCTGACCCTCTACATCCAGCTCTACCTGGCCGGCTTCGGCCTGGAGCTGGACGACCTGAAGGCGTTCCGTACGTGGGGCTCCAAGACTCCGGGCCACCCGGAGTACGGGCACACCACCGGCGTCGAGACGACCACTGGCCCGCTGGGCCAGGGGGTCGCCAACGCCGTGGGCATGGCGATGGCCGCCCGCTACGAGCGCGGTCTGTTCGACCCGGAGGCTGCCCCCGGCACCTCCCCGTTCGACCACTTCGTCTACGCCATCGCCGGTGACGGCTGCCTCCAGGAGGGCATCTCCGCGGAGGCGTCCTCCATGGCCGGGCACCAGCAGCTCGGCAACCTGGTCCTGCTGTGGGACGACAACCACATCTCGATCGAGGGCGACACGGAGACCGCGGTCTCCGAGGACACCTGCAAGCGCTACGAGGCGTACGGCTGGCACGTCCAGCGCGTCGCACCGAAGCCGGACGGCGACCTGGACCACGAGGCGATCTACAACGCCATCGAGGCCGCCAAGAAGGTCACGGACAAGCCGTCCTTCATCGCGATGCGCTCGATCATCGCCTGGCCCGCCCCGAACGCTCAGAACACCGAGGCCGCGCACGGCTCGGCGCTCGGCGACGACGAGGTGGCCGCCACCAAGCGCGTCCTGGGCTTCGACCCGGAGAAGTCCTTCGAGGTCTCCGACGAGGTCATCAACCACACCCGCAAGGCCCTCGACCGCGGCGCTCAGGCCAAGGCCGAGTGGGAGAAGTCGTTCCAGGAGTGGCGTACCGCCAACCCGGAGCGCGCCGCCGAGTTCGACCGCATCAACGCGGGCGAGCTGCCGGCCGGCTGGGAGGAGAAGCTCCCCGCCTTCGAGACCGGCAAGGGTGTCGCCACGCGCGCGGCGTCCGGCAAGGTCCTCCAGGCCCTCGGCGCCGTGATCCCCGAGCTGTGGGGCGGTTCCGCCGACCTCGCGGGCTCGAACAACACGACGATCGACAAGACGTCCTCCTTCCTCCCGAAGGACAACCCGCTGCCGGAGGCCGACCCGTACGGCCGCACGATCCACTTCGGCATCCGCGAGCACTCCATGGCCGCGGAGATGAACGGCATCGCGCTGCACGGCCACACGCGCATCTACGGAGGCACCTTCCTGGTGTTCTCCGACTACATGCGCAACGCCGTGCGCCTGTCGGCCCTCATGCACCTGCCGGTCACCTACGTGTGGACGCACGACTCCGTGGGTCTCGGCGAGGACGGCCCGACGCACCAGCCGGTCGAGCACCTTGCCTCGCTGCGCGCGATTCCCGGACTTAATGTCGTGCGCCCGGCCGACGCCAACGAGACGGCCATCGCCTGGCGCGAGATCCTCAAGCGCGGCAAGAAGGACTACGGCAAGAGCGCCCCGCACGGCCTCGTCCTGACCCGTCAGGGCGTGCCGACGTACGAGGCGAACGAGGGCACCGTCAAGGGCGGCTACGTCCTCGTCGAGGCCTCCAAGGAGACGCCGGACCTGATCCTGATCGCCACGGGTTCCGAGGTGCAGCTCGCCGTCGAGGCGCGCGAGACCCTCGAGGCCGAGGGCGTCGCGACCCGTGTCGTGTCGATGCCGTCGGTCGAGTGGTTCGAGGAGCAGGACCAGGGGTACCGGGACAGCGTCCTGCCGCCGTCGGTGAAGGCGCGCGTCGCTGTCGAGGCCGGCATCGGACTGACCTGGCACAAGTACGTCGGGGACGCGGGCCGCATCGTTTCCCTGGAGCACTTCGGTGCTTCGGCGGACGGCAAGGTCCTCTTCCGCGAGTTCGGCTTGACTGCCGAGAACGTGGCGGCCAAGGCGCGGGAATCCCTCGCCGCGGCGCAGCGCTGACGCCCGTACACGACAAGTAGGAGATGCATTTTCCATGACAGACGCACTGAAGCGCCTCTCCGAGGAGGGCGTCGCGATCTGGCTGGACGACCTGTCGCGCAAGCGGATCACGTCCGGCAACCTGGCCGAACTGATCGACCAGCAGCACGTCGTGGGCGTCACCACCAACCCGTCGATCTTCCAGAAGGCGATCTCCCAGGGCGACGGTTACGACCAGCAGCTCACGGACCTCGCCGCCCGCAAGGTCACGGTCGAGGAAGCCATCCGCATGATCACGACGGCGGACGTCCGTGACGCCGCCGACATCCTGCGTCCGGTCTTCGACGCGACCGGTGGCCAGGACGGCCGGGTGTCGATCGAGGTCGACCCGCGGCTCGCCCACAACACGCAGGCCACGGTCGCCGAGGCCAAGCAGCTGGCGTGGCTGGTGGACCGCCCGAATACGCTCATCAAGATCCCGGCGACGAAGGCCGGCCTGCCGGCCATCACCGAGGTCATCGGCAAGGGCATCAGCGTCAACGTGACGCTGATCTTCTCGCTGGAGCGCTACCGCGAGGTCATGAACGCCTACCTCGCGGGCCTGGAGAAGGCCAAGGCCGCCGGCCTGGACCTGTCGAAGATCCACTCCGTCGCGTCCTTCTTCGTGTCCCGTGTGGACACCGAGATCGACAAGCGGATCGACGCCCTCGGCACGGACGAGGCCAAGGCCGCGCGCGGCAAGGCCGGTCTGGCCAACGCGCGGCTGGCCTACGAGGCGTACGAGGAGGTCTTCAGCGGCGACCGCTGGGCCGCCCTCGACAAGGCGCAGGCCAACAAGCAGCGCCCGCTGTGGGCCTCGACCGGCGTCAAGGACAAGGCGTACAAGGACACCCTGTACGTCGACGACCTGGTCGCCCCGGGCACGGTGAACACCATGCCGGAGGCCACCCTCGAGGCGACGGCCGACCACGGCCGGATCACCGGCAACACGATCGCGGGCACGTACGACCAGTCCCGCAAGGAGATCGAGGCCGTCGAGAAGCTCGGCATCTCGTACGACGAGGTCGTGCAGCTCCTCGAGGACGAGGGCGTCGAGAAGTTCGAAGCCGCCTGGAACGACCTGCTCAAGTCGACCGAGGCGGAGCTCAAGCGCCTCGCCCCTTCGGAGGGCTGATCCCTTGACCGCACACGGAGCGAACCGCAATCCGCTCCGTGACGCCGCAGACCGACGGCTCCCGCGTATCGCGGGGCCGTCGGGTCTGGTGATCTTCGGCGTCACGGGCGATTTGTCCCGTAAAAAGCTGATGCCTGCCGTTTACGACCTTGCCAACCGGGGCCTGCTCCCCCCGGGCTTCTCCCTGATCGGCTTCGCCCGCCGCGAGTGGCAGGACGAGGACTTCGCGCAGGAAGTGCACGACGCGGTCAAGCAGCACGCCCGTACGCCGTTCCGCGAGGAGGTCTGGCAGCAGCTCATCCAGGGGATGCGCTTCGTCCAGGGCAACTTCGACGACGACGACGCTTTCGAGACCCTGAAGACGACGATCCAGGACCTGGACAAGTCGCAGGGCACGGGCGGGAACTTCGCGTTCTACCTCTCCGTACCCCCCAAGTTCTTCCCGCAGGTGGTGCAGCAGC
The DNA here is from genome assembly GCF_040679615.1 of Streptomyces sp. NPDC052225. Classification (NCBI taxonomy): domain Bacteria; kingdom Bacillati; phylum Actinomycetota; class Actinomycetes; order Kitasatosporales; family Streptomycetaceae; genus Streptomyces; species Streptomyces sp. NPDC052225. The sequence goes on from NZ_JBFAVD010000007.1 coordinate 5,205, forward strand.
TCAAGAAGCACGGCCTCGCGGACGCGCCCGAGGGCTCCTGGCGGCGTGCCGTCATCGAGAAGCCGTTCGGGCACGACCTCGCGTCGGCCAAGGAGCTGAACGCGATCGTGCACGAGGTGTTCGACCCGGACCAGGTGTTCCGCATCGACCACTACCTCGGCAAGGAGACGGTCCAGAACATCCTGGCGCTGCGCTTCGCGAACCAGATGTTCGAGCCGATCTGGAACCGGTCGTACGTGGACCACGTGCAGATCACCATGGCCGAGGACATCGGCATCGGCGGCCGCGCCGGCTACTACGACGGCATCGGCGCCGCGCGTGACGTCATCCAGAACCACCTGCTCCAGCTGATGGCCCTGACCGCCATGGAGGAGCCCGCCTCCTTCGACGCGGACGCGCTCGTCGCCGAGAAGGCCAAGGTGCTCGGCGCGGTGAAGCTGCCGAAGGACCTGGGCAAGGACACGGTGCGCGGCCAGTACGCGGCCGGGTGGCAGGGCGGCGAGAAGGCCGTCGGCTACCTCCAGGAAGACGGCATCGACCCCAAGTCGAAGACCGACACGTACGCGGCCATCAAGTTGGGCGTGGACAACCGCCGTTGGGCGGGCGTGCCCTTCTATCTGCGTACAGGCAAGCGACTCGGCCGTCGTGTGACCGAGATCGCCGTCGTCTTCCAGCGCGCCCCGCACTCCCCCTTCGACCACACGGCGACGGAGGAGCTGGGCCAGAACGCGATCGTGATCCGCGTCCAGCCGGACGAGGGCATCACGGTCCGCTTCGGCTCGAAGGTGCCGGGCACGTCCATGGAGATCCGGGACGTCTCGATGGACTTCGCCTATGGCGAGTCGTTCACCGAGTCGAGCCCGGAGGCGTACGAACGGCTCATCCTGGACGTCCTGCTGGGCGACTCGAACCTCTTCCCGCGCACGGAGGAGGTCGAGCTGTCCTGGAACATCCTCGACCCGATCGAGAAGTACTGGGACACGCACGGGAAGCCCGCGCAGTACCCGTCCGGCACGTGGGGGCCCGCCGAGGCGGACGAAATGCTCGCACGAGACGGACGGAGCTGGCGGCGCCCATGAAGATCGACCTGACGGACACCACGTCCAGCAAGATCAACAAGGCCCTCGTGAAGGGGCGCCGGGCGATCGGCACCCCTGCGGTCGGCATGGTGCTGACCCTCGTCATCGTGACCGACGAGGAGAACGCCTACGACGCCCTCAAGGCGGCCAACGACGCCTCGCGCGAGCACCCTTCGCGCAAGCTGGTCGTCATCAAGCGCGTCTCGCGTTCACCGCGCGACCGCACGAAGTCGCGCCTGGACGCCGAGGTGCGGGTCGGCACCGACGCGGGCACCGGCGAGACGGTCGTCCTGCGCCTGTACGGCGAGGTCGTCAACCACGCCCAGTCGGTCGTCCTGCCGCTCCTGCTGCCGGACGCCCCGACGGTGGTCTGGTGGCCCGTGGACGCCCCTCTGGACCCCGCGCAGGACCCTCTGGGCGCCCTGGGCCAGCGCCGCGTCACGGACACGTACGCGGCCGAACAGCCGGTCCACGAGCTGGAGGCCCGCGCGGCGTCCTACTCCCCCGGCGACACGGACCTGTCGTGGACCCGGATCACGCCGTGGCGCTCCATGCTCGCGGCCGCGCTCGACCAGGTGACCTGTGACGTCACGTCCGTCGAGGTCGAGGGCGAGGAGTTCAACCCGAGCTGCGAGCTGCTCGCCATGTGGCTCGCGGACCGGCTCGACGTGCCCGTCAGGCGCACCCTGTCGGCGGGCCCCGGCCTGACCGGCGTACGCCTGGAGTCCACCTGCGGCCCGATCGTCCTCGACCGGGCCGACGGCACCCTCGCGACGCTCTCCATCCAGGGACAGCCGGACCGCGCGGTCGCGCTCAAGCGCCGCGAGACGTCCGAGCTGATCGCGGAGGAGCTGCGCCGCCTGGACCCGGACGACACGTACGCGGCCGCGCTGCGGTTCGGCGTGGACCGGCTCGGTGAACCGGCGGACCAGATGACGGCGCCCGCACCCGAGGCGGCGGCCACGAAGACGGCTGCCCCCGCGGCCAAGAAGACGGCCGCCAAGAAGGCGCCCGCGAAGAAGGCCCCGGCCAAGAAGGCTCCGGCCAAGAAAGCAGCAGCGAAGTGAGTGCAGCACCCCAACTGGTCGTCCACCGCGACAAGGAGCTGATGGCGCAGGCGGCCGCGGCGCGACTGATCACCAAGATCGTCGACGCCCAGGCCGCCCGCGGCTACGCCTCCGTCGTCCTCACGGGCGGCCGCAACGGCAACGGGCTGCTCGCGGCCCTCGCCGCCGCCCCCGCGCGGGACGCCATCGACTGGGCCCGCCTCGACCTGTGGTGGGGCGACGAGCGGTTCCTGCCGGACGGCGACCCCGAGCGCAACTACACGCAGGCCAGGGAGGCGCTGCTCGACGCAGTGCCGCTCGACCCCGCGCGCGTGCACCCCATGCCCGCGTCGGACGGCCCCTACGAGGCGGACGCCGCGGCCGAGGCGTACGCGGCCGAACTGGCCAACGCGGCGGGCCCCGAGGACCACGGCCCGGTGCCGACCTTCGACGTCCTGATGCTCGGCGTCGGACCGGACACGCACGTCGCGTCGCTCTTCCCCGAGCTGCCGGCGGTCCGCGAGACCGAGCGCACGGTCGTCGGCGTGCACGGCGCTCCCAAGCCCCCGCCCACCCGTGTCACCCTCACGCTCCCGGCGATCCGTGCCGCGCGTGAGGTGTGGCTGCTCGCGGCGGGCGAGGACAAGGCGAAGGCCGCCGCGATCGCCCTGTCCGGCGCGGGCGAGATCCAGGCCCCGGCGGCGGGCGCGTACGGCCGCTCGCGCACCCTGTGGCTGCTCGACGCGGCAGCGGCGTCCCAGCTCCCGCCGGAGCTGTACCCGCCGGCCGTCGCGTAACGCCCGCATGGAAAAGGCCCCGCTTCCTTAAGGAAGCGGGGCCTTACGCGTGCTGCGGCACCCTGTAGTCCGTCCCGTCCTTCTCCCGTACGAGGAGGCCGTCGATGACGCAGTAACGGCGCAGGGCGGCGCTGTCGTCGTGGACCGTGAGCAGTGCCTCGTTGACCTCGCGCTCGCTGTACGTGCGGTCGGCGGCGAAGAGGGTGTCCGTGAGGTGCACGAGGAGTTCGTGCCGCACGGCGGGGCGCACCGGGATCGTGGTGAGGCGGCCGCGCGCGAAGAACCCGGTGAGATGGCGCGGAACGCCCGTGGTGGGCTCGGGGGTCCGGTGCCGGCGGAAGACCTCGGGCCCGGCGCGCAGCGATCCGTCCTCGAGGCGCTCGACGAGTCCGGCGGCGACCAGCTTGCCGAGGTGCTTGCGGGCGGCCGGGGAGTCCGCCTCCCGCGGTGGCAGGTCGTCGAGGACGATGCGTGCGTAGAGCCTGAGTCGTTCGGGATCGGCGAGCGCCGACATGAGCTGGTCCACGGGGAGGCCTTCCGGCTGGAGCGGGTCGCGGGAACGCATCTCTACTTCCCCGACCCGCTTAGGTCACGGACGGGCAGTCTCACCCGCCGGAAGGCTCCCCCGCACCCGAATATCGAGGAAAGTCCCTGCTGGCTAACGTCCGCGCAGTTCGCGGTACTTGGCGACCAGGGCCGTCGTGGACGCGTCGAGCCCGGGGACGTCGGCGCCCTCGGTGAGGGCCGGTTCGACACGCTTGGCGAGGACCTTGCCGAGTTCGACGCCCCACTGGTCGAAGGAGTCGATGTTCCAGACGGCGCCCTGGACGAACACCTTGTGCTCGTAGAGGGCCACCAACTGGCCGAGGACGGACGGCGTGAGGCTCTTGGCGAGGATCGTCGTCGTGGGGTGGTTGCCCTTGAACGTCTTGTGCGGGACGAGTTCCTCGGGCACCCCCTCGGCGCGCACCTCGTCGGGCGTCTTGCCGAAGGCCAGTGCCTGTGTCTGGGCGAAGAAGTTCGCCATGAGCAGGTCGTGCTGGGCCTTCAGTCCCTCGCTCAGCTCGTCGACCGGGTCGGCGAAGCCGATGAAGTCCGCCGGGATCAACTTCGTGCCCTGGTGGATCAGTTGGTAGTAGGCGTGCTGGCCGTTGGTGCCGGGCGTGCCCCAGACCACCGGTCCGGTCTGCCAGCCGACCTCCTCGCCGTTTCGCTGCACATACTTGCCGTTGGACTCCATGTCGAGCTGCTGCAAGTAGGCGGTGAACTTCGACAAGTAGTGGCTGTACGGGAGCACGGCGTGCGACTGGGCGTCGTGGAAGTTGCCGTACCAGATCCCCAACAGGCCCATCAGAAGCGGCACGTTGGACTCCGCGGGGGCGGTGCGGAAATGCTCGTCGACGAGGTGGAAGCCGTCGAGCATCTCGCGGAAGGCGGCCGGGCCGATGGCGATCATGAGGGACAGCCCGATCGCGGAGTCATACGAATAACGTCCGCCGACCCAGTCCCAGAACTCGAACATGTTGGCCGTGTCGATGCCGAACTCCGACACCTTCTCGCTGTTGGTCGACAGCGCCACGAAGTGCTGGGCGACGGCGTCCTGGCCGGCCCCCAGCTCGGTGAGGAGCCAGTTGCGCGCGGACGTCGCGTTGGTGATCGTCTCGATCGTGGTGAAGGTCTTCGAAGCGATGACGAACAGCGTCTCGGCCGGGTCCAGGTCCCGTACGGCCTCGTGGAGGTCGGCCCCGTCGACGTTCGACACGAAGCGGACGGTGAGGTCGCGGTCGGTGAAGGAGCGCAGCACCTCGTAGGCCATCGCGGGACCGAGGTCGGAGCCGCCGATACCGATGTTGACGACATTCTTGATGCGCTTGCCGGTGTGCCCGGTCCACTCGCCGGAGCGCACCTTGTCGGCGAAGGCGCCCATCTTGTCGAGCACGGCGTGCACACCCGGCACCACGTTCTCGCCGTCGACCTCGATCACGGCGTCGCGCGGGGCGCGCAGCGCGGTGTGCAGGACGGCCCGGTCCTCGGTCGTGTTGATCTTCTCGCCGCGGAACATGGCGTCCCGCAGCCCGAAGACGTCGGTCGCCGCGGCCAGCTCGCGCAGCAGGCGCAGCGTCTCGTCCGTGACGAGGTGCTTGGAGTAGTCGATGTGCAGATCGCCGACCTGGAGGGTCAGGGCGGATCCGCGCGCCGGGTCCGCGGCGAACAGCTCGCGCAGCTGTACGTCGCCGAGCTGCCCCCGGTGCTTGGCCAGCGCCTGCCATTCGGGCGTCTGGGTGAGTGCCACCTGCTTGTCGGACGCATTCATGTCGGACTTCAGCTCTCTCTCGTACGTGCGTACGTACCTTGCCCCGCTGCTTCGACCAACCTAATTGATCAGCGGCCGGTATGAGAGGTCTGTCCGGAACCGGGGCGGGCGCCCGTCAGTGGCCGCCGCGGTGCAGACGCCCCGCGTAGTGGTCCTCCAGGCGTCCGTTGCGCTCGAAGCCGCCGGGCAGGTTGGCGGAGACGTACACGGGCGGCTCATGGCCCTGGGCGAGCAGCAGGGCGACGGCGTCGGCGACGGCCATCTGGACGAGCAGGGCCGAGGTGATGGTGGAAACGCCGCATAGCTTGCCGCCGTCGGGCAGGGGCAGCAGCGCGTCACCTGTAGGCGCGCAATTGTCGAGGACGGCGTCCGCGTGGTCCACCAGACGGCTGCCGCTCGCATGAAGGGCGGGGACGGAGCGTGTGTGCTCCAGGGAGGTGAGGGCGACAAGGCCGTGGCCCTTCTCCTTCACCAGGAGGGCCATGTCGACGATCGAGTTGTTGACGCCCGAGTTCGAGATGATCACGAACAGGTCCTGCGGCCGCGGCGTGCTCAGCTCGTAGAGGCGGGCGGCGAGTCCGGGGCGCCGTTCCAGAAGCGGGTCGTCGAGCACCGCGCGGTCCTCGCCGCCGCGCAGGACGAGGTCGTGCAGGGAGATCTTGGTGGTGGGGATGAGTCCGCCGGCGCGTCCGGAGATCTCCAGCGCCGTGGCCTGCGAGTGGCCCGTCCCGAAGGCGTGCACGACCCCGTCGGCGGCCACACAGTCGGCGATGAGCCGGGCCGCCGCGGCGACCCCGTCCTTGTTCGTGGTGACGGCGCGCTCGACACGCTCACGCACCTGATCCGCCAACTCGCCCGAGCTGACCCGTGGTTCGGCCATGATCCCCCGCCTGTTCGGTTGATTCATTCAGTAAGTGCCGTACGGAATGAAAGGTTGAACCAGAACGCGGGGCAGCGTCAAGGGCGTTGCGGCGATACACCGCTCAGCAGACGGGCCAGCGCCACCGCGCCCGCGGCTCCGTCGGGCACCGGAGCGCAGGACAGGCCCATCGGCTCCACCCCGCTGCGCAACCGCTCCACCAGCGGCCCCTCGGGGCCGAGCAGACCGCCCGTGACAATCAGCGGCTCACCGGGAACGGGGTCAAGCGCGCCGACGGTGTCGGCCAGTTGGCGGGCCGCCTCGTCGAGGAGGCCGCTCGCCCGGTCGTCCCCGCCTCGCGCCGCCGCCACCACGATCGGGCTCAACTCGGCGAGGACGACCGGCCGTTGCGTGTACGCCCATGCGGCGACCTCCTGCTTCAGGCGGTGCCGGCCGTCCCAGTCGAGCGCCGGGTCCGCCCGCCCCGGCACGACCCGGTCGAGCACCAGGGTCACCAGCGGGCCCCACTCCTCCCGGCCGTCCACGGCCCGCAACGCACAGCGCAGCGCCTGCCGTCCGAGCCAGAATCCGCTTCCGGCGTCGCCGAGCAGCCAGCCGTCGCCGTCGGCCACCCGCACCGTGCGCCGCCCGGCCACCCGTGCCGCGGTCGCGCCGGTCCCCGCGATCAGCACCAGCCCGTCGGCCGGGGCGCCGGGCCCGGACGCGCAGGCCACTTCCACATCGCCGTACAAGCCCGTCACCGCTTCGATGCCGAGCCCGCCCAGCGCCTCGGCCAGGCTCCGTCCGACCGGGCTGCCCGGGCCGCCCCCGCCGGCGAACCCGCCGGCCACGGCAGTCACGGAGGGGCGCAGCCGCGCGGGCACCGCCGCCTTCACGGCCTGCGCCAAGTTGTTGACCAGGGCGGCCCGTTCGACGCTCAGCGCGTTGCCGGGGCCACCGTGCCCCACCCCGACGAGCCGCCCGTCCGCGTCCTCGCAGCGGGCCCGCACCCGAGTGCCTCCGGCGTCGAGGCCGACGACGAGCGGAGCGACGTACTGATCGATGGATTCAATAAGCACACCGCATCATGATTGGTAGATTCACCTCCGGACAACACCCCGACCGGAGAGAACCGGGAGACCCGCACATGATCACAGCCCGGATCCGCTCCGAACTGCCCACGCTGAGCGGCTCGTTGCGCAAGGTGGGCAGCTATGTCCTGGCCGACCCCGTGGGGATCGCGGGCACCTCCGCCGCCGACCTGGGCCGGCGCACGGGCACCTCGCAGGCCACGGTCACCCGCTTCTGCCAGGCCCTCGGCCTCGACTCCTACCAGCGGCTGCTGCTCGAACTCGCCAAGGAGCAGGGCGAGAAGGACGACGACGCGGGCCGGGACCGGCCGCTGGGCCCCGACATCGGTCCGGACGACGACCTGGAGCACCTCATCTCGGTCGTCGCGCAGGCGGACCTGCAAGCGCTGCGCAGCACACGGGACCAACTGGACCGCACCGCCCTGGAGTCGGCGGCCCAGGCGCTCGCCAGGGCCCGCCGGATCGACGTCTACGGAGTGGGCGGCTCGGGCGTCCTCGCGCGCGAGACGGAGGCGCGCCTCTTCGGGATCGGGATGCCGGCCCGCGGCTGGACCGAGGTGCACGCGGCGGAGACCTCGGCCGCCCTGCTCACCCCGGCGGACGCCGCCGTGGCGCTGTCCCACTCGGGCCGCACCCGCGAGGTGCTCGCCCCGCTGCGGCTCGCCGCGGAGCGCGGGGCCACGACGATCGCGATCACCGGCGATCCGCGCTCCCCCGTCGCCCAGGCGGCCGGCGTGCACCTGACGTGGACGGCGGCCGAGACGAGCTTCCGGCGCGGCAGCTTCGGCGCCCGGCACTCGGCGCTGCTGATCCTGGACTGCCTGTACGCGCGCGTGGCGCAGTTGACGTACGACAGGGCGACGGCGTCGATCGCCCTCACGGCGCACATCTCCGAGGACCACGCGGCGCGCCCGCGCCGCCGCTCGTGACCGCGCCGCGAGGAACGGCGCGGGAAACGAAGAACCGGCCGGGCGCCCGGCCGGTTCTCAACTCCTAGATCTCGCCCCGCAGTTTGGCGAGCGCCTCGGCGAGGATGGCCTCGCCGTCCGCGTCGCTGCGCCGCTCCCGTACGTACGCGAGATGCGTCTTGTAGGGCTCGGTGCGCGGCGGGTCCGGCGGATTGTCCCGGTCCTGCCCGGCGGGAAAGCCGCAGCGCGGACAGTCCCAGGTCTCCGGCACCTGCGCGTCGGAGGCGAAGCTCGGCTGCGTCTCGTGCCCGTTCGAGCACCAGAAGGAGATGCGCAGGCGCGGCGCGGACTCGCCGCGCTCGGCCTCGCCCATCGGCCCCGCCCCGACCCGACTTCCTCGGATCGCGTTGCCACTTGCCACGGTCGTAACTCCCTGCGTAATGGTGCCGCGAAGCGTGTCGGCGTCTCGCTTCGCCGCGGAGCGCCTCAGTCTACGTAAGGCCCAACGCGCGTCCAGTGATTGGAGTTACATCCCCTCCCCTAGACGCAAGCCCCATGATAGGCCGCGTTGTTGAGCGCGTACCGTACATGGGGCCTTACGTGAGCAATGTGCAGTTGTGACGGGTCGGAACCCGGGAGCCTTGAAGGCGTGGTGCCCGAAGGTCAGTTGTTGATCTTCATCAGAATGCCGAGCACCACGATGCACGCGAACCAGAGCAGACCGATCACGACGGTGATCCGGTCCAGGTTCCGCTCGGCGACCGAGGAGCCACCGACGGAGGACTGCATGCCGCCACCGAACATGTCGGAGAGGCCGCCACCCTTTCCCTTGTGCATGAGCACCAGGAGCATCAGCAGCAGGCTGAAGACGATCAGGGCGATCGAGAACCCCATAACCACGGCTGGACCAACTTCCTCGGACTTAGATGGACGGGGCCGGGTGGCAAGCATGCCATCCGGCCCCGCAAGGGTACGACGTATCGCCGCTAGCGCATACTCACAGGTCGCGCCACTCGGGAATCACTGCTCGTGGAAGCGGACGATCTTGACGAACTCGTCGGCGTCCAGCGAGGCACCACCGATGAGGGCGCCGTCGATGTCGGGCTTCGCCATGATCTCCGCGACGTTGCCGGACTTCACCGAACCGCCGTACTGGATGCGCACCGCGTCGGCGACCTCCTGCGAGTACAGCTCGGCGAGCTTGCCGCGGATGGCCGCGCAGACCTCCTGCGCGTCGTCCGAGCCGCACACCTTGCCGGTGCCGATGGCCCACACCGGCTCGTAGGCGATGACGATGGTCTCGGCCTGCTCGGCGGGCAGGTCCTTGAGGCCGCCCTCGACCTGGCTGAGCGTGTGCGCGACGTGGTCGCCCGCCTCGCGCACGTCGAGCTCCTCGCCGACGCACAGGATCGGGGTCAGGCCGTGCTTGTAGGCGGCCTTCACCTTGGCGTTGACGACCTCGTCGGTCTCGTTGTGGTACTGCCGGCGCTCGGAGTGCCCGATCGCGACGTACGTGCACTTCAGCTTGGCCAGCATCGGGCCGGAGATCTCACCGGTGTACGCACCGGAGTCGTGCGCCGAGATGTCCTGGGCGCCGTACTTGATCTTCAGCTTGTCGCCGTCGACCAGCGTCTGGACGGAGCGCAGGTCGGTGAAGGGCGGCAGAACGGCGACCTCGACGGCCTCGTAGTCCTTGTCCGCGAGGGCGAAGGCGAGCTTCTGGACGTGTGCGATGGCCTCGAGGTGGTTGAGGTTCATCTTCCAGTTGCCCGCCATCAGCGGCGTGCGGCCCTGTACAGGAGCGGTCATGCGGGGTCAGTCCTCCAGTGCGGCGAGACCGGGCAGCGTCTTGCCCTCGAGGTACTCGAGGGAGGCGCCGCCACCGGTCGAGATGTGGCCGAATGCCTTTTCGTCGAAGCCCAGCGTACGGACCGCCGCGGCGGAGTCTCCGCCGCCCACCACGGTGAACGCCGGGGAGTCGATGAGGGCCTGGGCGACCGCCTTGGTGCCCTCGGCGTAGTCGGGGTGCTCGAAGACGCCCATCGGGCCGTTCCAGAAGACGGTCTGCGCGTCGGCGAGCTTCGAGGCGTACAGCTTGCGGGTCTCCGGACCGATGTCGAGACCCTCCTGGTCGCCCGGGATGGCGTCCGCGGCGACGGTGGTGGGGTTGGCCGGGGCCTTGGTCTTCAGGTCGGGGAACTCCGACGCGACCAGGACGTCCACCGGGAGCACGAGCTCCACGCCGTTCTTCTCGGCGCGCTCCATGTACTCCTTGACGACCGGGACCTGGTCCTCCTGGAGGAGCGAGATGCCGACCTCGTGGCCCTGGGCCTTGAGGAACGTGTAGGCCATGCCGCCGCCGATGAGGAGGCGGTCGGCCTTGCCGAGCAGCTGGTCGATGACGGCCAGCTTGTCGGAGACCTTGGCGCCGCCGAGCGCGACCACGTAGGGGCGCTTGACGTCCTCGGTGAGCTTCTTCAGGACGCCGACCTCGGTGGCGATGAGGAAGCCGGCGTAGTGCGGCAGCCGCGCCGGAAGGTCGTACACGGAAGCGTGCTTACGGTGCACCGCGCCGAAACCGTCGCCTACGTAGACGTCCGCGAGGGCCGCGAGCCGGTCGGCGAACTCGCCGCGCTCGGTGTCGTCCTTGCTCGTCTCACCGGCGTTGAAGCGCAGGTTCTCGATGACGGCGACCTGGCCCGGCTCGAGGCCGTTCACCGCGTCGTGGGCGGCGGCGCCGACGGTGTCCTGGGCGAACGCGACCGGCTTGCCGAGGAGTTCACCCAGGCGCTCGGCGGCGGGCAGCAGGGAGAACTGCGGGTCCGGGGCGCCCTTGGGGCGGCCCAGGTGGGAAGCGACGATCACCTTGGCGCCCGCCTCGGCGAGGGCCTTGACGGTGGGCAGGACGGCACGGATGCGGCCGTCGTCGGTGATGAGGCCGTCGGCCAGCGGCACGTTGAGGTCGGCGCGGACGAACACGCGCTTGCCGTCGACCCCTTCGGCGAGAAGTTCCTCAATGGTCTTCATGAGTCGGCTCCTTGAGAGGACTGGTCGTACGAGGCTGGGGGCTGAGGATGACGTGCGAAGGGCCCGGACTGTCGCGCGGCGTCGCGCGGGTCCGGACCCTTCGCTCACATCTGAGTGCCTTGCTGCTCTAGAACCTTAGAGGTTCAGAGCTGACCGCCGACGAAGACCGTGAGGTCCACGAGGCGGTTGGAGTAGCCCCACTCGTTGTCGTACCAGCCGAGGATCTTCACCGTCTTGCCTTCCTGAACCATCGTCAGGGAGGAGTCGAAGGTGCAGGACGCCGGGTCGCTGACGATGTCGGAGGAGACGATCGGGTCCTCGGTGTAGAAGAGGATGCCCTTCAGGTCGCCGTCGTCGGCGGCCTTCTTGAACGCGGCGTTGACCTCGTCCTTGGTGACCTCGCGGTTCAGCTCCACGACCAGGTCGGTGGCCGAGCCGGTCGGGACCGGGACGCGCATCGCGATGCCGTCGAGCTTGCCCTTGAGCTGCGGCAGGACCAGGGCGGTGGCCTTGGCGGCACCCGTCGTGGTCGGGATGATGTTCTCGGCGGCGGCGCGGGCGCGGCGCAGGTCCGAGTGCGGGAAGTCCAGGATGCGCTGGTCGTTCGTGTACGCGTGGACCGTCGTCATCAGGCCCTTGACGATGCCGAAGTTCTCGTCCAGAACCTTGGCCATCGGCGCCACACAGTTGGTGGTGCAGGACGCGTTCGAGATGACGTGGTGGTTGGCCGCGTCGTACTTGTCCTGGTTGACGCCCATCACGATCGTGATGTCCTCGTCCTTGGCCGGAGCCGAGATGAGGACCTTCTTGGCGCCGCCGGCGATGTGCTTCTCGGCGTCGGCCTTCTTGGTGAAGATGCCGGTCGACTCGATGACGATGTCGACACCCAGCTGACCCCACGGGATGTCGGCGGGGTTGCGCTCGGACAGCACCTTGATGGTGTGACCGTCGACCGTGATCGTGTCCTCGGTGTGCGACACCTCGGCCTTCAGACGACCCAGGATGGTGTCGTACTTCAGGAGGTGTGCGGTGGTCGCGGTGTCACCAAGGTCGTTGACAGCCACGATCTCGATGTCCGCACCCTGCTCAAGGAGTGCGCGGAAATAATTGCGACCGATGCGGCCAAAGCCGTTGATGCCTACGCGGATCGTCACGAACCGATCTCCTCGTTGGTACGCCGGTTTCGACGCCGGCGAGATGTATTGGGATGTCCCCGACCGCATCCGACCCTACCTCCCATAAGGGCTTGGGGTGACATCGAGAGCCTCTATGCAGGGGACAGCGGCCCGTACTCGCCAGTAACGTACGGGCCGCCGCGTATTTCCCGGGTATTTCAGGGCTGATCAGTCGCTAATTGAGCGCAGTGCCTTTCTGATGAGCGCATTTCGATCAGCGGGAGCGGTGACATGTTCCAGGCCGAATCCCAGGAGAACGGTGTCCGGCGTGCTGATCGCTCCGTACGTCGTGAACAGGTCCACGGCGCGCGCCCAGTCCTTCACGGCGGGCGGGCTCCCCTCCGGCGGTCCGGGGACCGTCCAGGCGCCCAGGGACGTCTCGAAGCCCTCGGTCTCCTTCACCTGTCCCCCGATGACGACGGAGGCGTTGTCGGCGCGCACGCCCTCGCCTCCCGTGCCGGGGTCGCTCACGTAGCTGAGCGACACCTCCACGGACTTGCCCGCGTAGGCGCTCAGGTCGTACGAGACCGTCTTCCAGTCGTCCGAGGAGCCCGTGAGGCTGTTCCAGGCGCCCGAGGTGCCGGTGTTCTTGCAGGCGGCGCCGTCGGGCGTCAGGTAGCGCTTCAGGGCCGGGTGCTCCTGGATGAGGAAGCCGGCCTCGCACTCGGCGGGCACGGCGTTCGTCGTGCGGCCGTCCTTGTCCGGCAGCGTCGTCCAGTCCTCCGCGCCGACCGTGTGGGCCTCAAGGATCACGTGGTCGTAGCCCTGTTCGGTGTCCCACAGGAGCTGCGTCCGCAGCGTCGGCTGGTCGGCGGCGGTGACGCCGGTCAGGTCGATGGTGCGGGTCAGACGCTTGTAGGCGTCGTCCGTGTGCACGGCGGCGGCCATGCCCGCGCCCTCGTACTGCCCCGCTCCCGCGCTCGTGAACTGCGGCAGGGTGGCGGACGTCGCCTCGTACAGGCCGGCACCGTTGAGCGGGTTGCCGGGGGCGTCGCCGAGGGCCGCGGTGGTCCCGGCGAAGATGCCGGAGCCGTCGAAGCGGGTGGCGACCGGCGCCGCGGTGCGCGAGTAGGCGCCCAGGTAGTACTGGCTGAAGTCGTTCGTCGTGGTGTCGCCGATGTCGACCGAACCGCCCGCCTTCTCGCCGGCCTCGATCAGCTTGCCGCCCTCGTTCAGGTAGTCGCGGAGGGCGAGCTGGGTGGCGAGGCCGGGCCGGTCGGCGCCTGTGTAGTGGACGACCGCCTTGAAGTGGCCCAGTACGGCGAGCGGGTCCGGGGCGCCCTGCTTGGCCACGTTCCAGGTGACCGGGGTGCGGCCGACCGCCTTGAGCGCGTCTACGTAGGCGGCTGTTTGCTGCCCTGTGGCGTCGTTTTCGGCGACGACAAGAGTGTCGCCCTTCGGGCGCGCGGCAACGGTGTACGTGAAGTGCTCACTCGAAGTCCGCTTTCCGGATTTCGTGCGGCCCGTGAACCACACCTCTACCTTGTCGCCGACATCGGCATCCTCGACCTTCGCTCTATAGGCGTCGAAGTGGAGGTTGTCGTCGCCCCCGTAGGTCTCACCCCCCTTCCATGCGCTCAATTCCTCGTCGTGCGAACGCCCGCCATTGATGCGGTAGTTCAGCTCCTTGTCGCGTACCGACTTACGGCCGACGACGGACACTTCCTGGTCACCACCGCGCGCGTACGAGGTGGTGAACGACGCCGGGGTGAAGTCGGGCGCGTCCATGCCGACCGAGGAGGACGGCTGGTCCGGGTGGGACGCGGTCTCCGCCACGGACAGGGCGAAGGGGATGTTCTTCGCGAACTCGGCCTGGATGAGCTTCTCGTCGTCCGGGAACGTGAAGATCGACGCGCAGTCCGCCGGGTTCCAGGCGTCGTTCGGGTCGACGTTCGACGCGGTCTGGCAGGTGCTCATCTCCGGCGTGAACATCGAGATGCCGTTGACGTTGGCGGCGTGGCCGTCCGCCTCGCCGTTGGTCGTGTAGAGCTCGGAGGAGACCTGCGGGTGGTAGCCGGGGATCGCGGACTTCTCGGGGGTGCCGGCGAGCGCCTTGTAGAGCACGTCGTCGGGGGTCGGGGTCGCGACCTGCCAGCCCACTCCGTAGAGCAGCAGTTCGGCCGCTGAGTGGTAGTTGATGGCGTAGTCGAAGCCGACGCGCTTCTCGAAGGCGTCGAGCGCCTTGGTCTCCGGCTCGGAGTTCGGGCTCGCGCCGCGGTAGGTCTGGCTGGCGGGGCTGGGGGACGAACCCTCGTCGTCGTAGCCCCACTTGTAGGCGAAGTTGCGGTTGAGGTCGACGCCGTCGCCGGTGGTGTACTTGCCGTCGCCGTTGATGTCGCGCATGTTCTTGCGCCACTGACGGTTGCCCGCGGGGTCGAACGTCCAGTCGTAGCCGTCCGGGTTGGCGGAGAGGACGAACCACATCTCCGTGGAGTCGACGAGCTTCTTGATCCGCGCGTCCTTGGAGTAGTTGTCCAGGTAGTGGTGCATCAGGCGGCGGGTCATCTCCGGGGTGATCCACTCGCGCGCGTGCTGGTTGGACAGGTAGAGCACGGAGGGCTTCGCGCCGTCCTTGACCTTCTTGGCGTCCTTGCTGACCTTGACCGCGAGGATGTCCTTGCCCTGGAGCGTCTTGCCTATGGACACGACCTTGGTGAGGCCGGGGTGCTCCTGGCCGGTGCGGAGCATCTCCTCCTGGAGGCCGCCGGCGCCGCTGTACGGGCGGAAGACGCCGTCGCCCGCGGCCTTCACGCGGGCCTGCGCCTTGGCCGTCAGCTTGTGCTCGGTGAGCTTCACGCCCTCCTCGCGGAGGTCGTCGGCCTGCTTCTCGGTGAGGTAGACCTCGACCTTCGCGGTGCCCTTCTCGGGGGCCTGTTCCCCGAGTTCGTGCCCGTCCTGGCCCGCCTGGAGGAGCAGGGGTATCTGCTCCTTCGACACCTCGGCGCGGAACACCTTGACGGTGTCCGCGCCCGGATCGTCCTTCGCCCGTCCCCCGCTGTCCGCCTGGGCCGCGGGCGCGAGTGCCGCGCCTCCCACTCCCAGGACAAGTGCTCCGACAGCGAGGATCGATCTCGCTCTTCGTCTCATGAGCCCCCCTTGCAGTTGTCTGCCGCGGTCGCGGTGCGCAGCCGCAGAAGCGAACAGCCGCCAGACTCGTGACAGTTCATGGTCAAGTCAAGGGGGCCTCAAGTCTCTTCGATACGTACGTAAATGCTGCGTCGGGCCCACGAAAAGCCGGTGGCGGCGCCCTCCAACTGGGCGCCGCCACCGGCTGCTTGTCGAAACCGCGGCTGCTCCACCGCTCCCGCCTACCGATCCACGGGGATCAGACGGCCATGTTGTCCGCCATCTCCTCGGTCAGGTCCTCCGTGAGGTTCGACTCCGTGCCGGGGATGCCGAGGTCCTGGGCCCGCTTGTCCGCCATGGCCAGCAGCCGGCGGATACGGCCCGCGACGGCGTCCTTGGTCAGCGGCGGGTCGGCGAGCGCGCCCAGCTCCTCCAGCGAGGCCTGCTTGTGCTCCATGCGCAGCCGTCCGGCGGCGGCGAGGTGCTCGGGCACCTCGTCGGCGAGGATCTCCAGAGCGCGCTGCACACGGGCGCCCGCGGCGACCGCGGCGCGCGCCGAACGGCGCAGGTTCGCGTCGTCGAAGTTGGCGAGGCGGTTCGCGGTGGCGCGGACCTCGCGGCGCATCCGCCGCTCCTCCCAGGCCAGCACCGACTCGTGGGCACCCATCCGCGTCAGCAGCGCGCCGATCGCGTCACCGTCGCGGACGACGACGCGGTCCACACCGCGCACCTCGCGGGCCTTGCCCGCGATCTGGAGCCTGCGTGCCGCCCCGACCAGGGCGAGCGCGGCCTCCGGTCCCGGGCAGGTCACCTCGAGCGACGAGGAGCGCCCCGGCTCGGTCAGCGAGCCGTGCGCCAGGAACGCGCCGCGCCAGGCCGCCTCGGCGTCGCAGGTGGCCCCCGAGACCACCTGCGGCGGAAGCCCCCGGATCGGGCGGCCACGGCCGTCCACCAGGCCCGTCTGGCGGGCCAGCTGATCGCCGCCCGCGACCACTCGTACGACAAAACGCGAGCCGCGGCGCAGCCCGCCGGGCGCCATCACGATCAGCTCCGAGCTGTGCCCGAAGATCTCGAGAATGTCCCGCTTGAGCCGCCGTGCGGCCATCGCGGTGTCCAGCTCCGCCTCGATCACGATGCGGCCGCTCACCAGGTGAAGGCCGCCCGCAAACCGCAGGATCGCCGAGACCTCGGCCTTCCTGCAGCAGGTCCGGGTGACGGGGAGCCGGGAGATCTCGTCCTTCACCGCTGCCGTCATCGCCATGGGCCGATCCTTCCATGCATCCGAAAAATACGGTCGTACGCGGCGGCCAACAGCTCCGGATCGTGCCTCGGAGTCCCGTCGGGCCTGGCTACCGGCGCCAGCTCGACCGCGGCACCGAAACGCTCCTTGGCGGAGTCGACGAGCTCGTCGCGATCGGGCACGGCGGCCTCGTCGGCCAGCACCACGTCCAGGGCGAGTTTAGGGGCGTGTCGTCCCAAAACCTCCAAATGACGCTGCGGTGAGAAGCCATCGGTTTCTCCGGGTTGCGGCGCGAGGTTGAGCGAGAGGACCTTGCGGGCCTTCGTCTCGACCAGCGCGTCGAGCAGATCCGGGACCAGGAGGTGCGGGATCACGGACGAGAACCAGGACCCCGGGCCGAGCACCACCCAGTCCGCGTCGAGCACCGCGGCGACCGCTTCGGGGACGGCCGGCGGGTCGTGCGGGACCACGTGGACGGACTGGACCTCGCCGGGCGTGAGCGCCACCGTGGCCTGGCCGCGGACCGTGTCGACGTCGTCCGGGCGCTCCGGGTCGTGGCCCTTGACCAGGGCCTGGAGCTCCAGCGGGACCGCGGACATCGGCAGCACCCGCCCGTGCGCGCCGAGCAGCTTGCCGACCAGGTCGAGGGCCTGGACGTGGTCGCCGAGCTGCTCCCACAGGGCGACGATCAGCAGATTGCCGACCGCGTGTTCGTGCAGCTCACCCTTGGACTGGAAGCGGTGCTGGATGACGCGGGCCCAGGTCTGGCCCCAGTCGTCGTCGCCGCACAGCGCCGCGAGGGCCTTGCGCAGGTCGCCGGGCGGCAGGACGCCCAGCTCGTCGCGGAGGCGCCCGCTGGAGCCGCCGTCGTCGGCGACCGTGACGACCGCGGTGAGGTCGCCAGTGATGCGGCGCAGCGCGGCCAGGGACGCCGACAGGCCCATGCCGCCGCCGAGGGCGACGACCTTGGGTGTGGCACCCCTGCGGCGGCTGACCGTCGAGCTCCTGCGGCCGATCCTGCTCGTGAGCCGCAGCGTACGTCCCGTCATTCCCGTCCCATGTCCCGGTGGACGACCACGGTCTCCACGCCCTGCGCGGCCAGGCGCGCGGCGAGCTTCTCCGACGTCGCGACGGAGCGGTGCTTGCCGCCGGTGCAGCCGACCGCGATGGTCACGTAGCGCTTGCCCTCGCGGCGGTAGCCGGCCGCGATGAGCTGGAGCAGCTCGGTGTAGCGGTCGAGGAACTCCTTGGCGCCGGGCTGCGAGAAGACGTAGTTGGAGACCTCTTCGTTGAGGCCCGTGAAGGGGCGCAGCTCCGGGACCCAGTGCGGGTTCGGCAGGAAGCGCATGTCGACGACGAGGTCGGCGTCGACCGGCAGGCCGTACTTGAAGCCGAAGGACATGACGGTGGCCCGCAGCTCGGGCTCCTCCTCGCCGGCGAACGAGG
This sequence comes from Streptomyces sp. NPDC052225, assembly GCF_040679615.1. Taxonomy (NCBI): domain Bacteria; kingdom Bacillati; phylum Actinomycetota; class Actinomycetes; order Kitasatosporales; family Streptomycetaceae; genus Streptomyces; species Streptomyces sp. NPDC052225. Next base: position 23,253 of record NZ_JBFAVD010000007.1, read on the forward strand.
CGTCCATCTTGGCGCGGAGCTCGTGCACGTTCAGGCTGGAGGTGTCGATGACGAGGTCGGCGTCGCCGCGCAGCTCGCGCAGGAGGTCGCGCTCGGCCTCGATACCGTCGACGATGCGGCCGTCGCCCTGGAGGGGGTGCGGGCGGCGCACGGACTCGAAGCGGCGCACCAGTGCCTCGTCGGAGGACTCCAGGAAGACGATGCGCCGCGTGACGTGCTTGGACTCCAGGTCGGCGAGCGACTCCCGGAGGTTGTCGAAGAAGCGCCGGCCGCGGACGTCGACGACGACCGCGATCCGCGCCACGTTGCCCTGGGAGCGGGCGCCGAGCTCCACCATGGTGGGGATCAGCGCGGGCGGCAGGTTGTCGACGACGAACCAGCCGAGGTCCTCCAGGCACTTGGCGGCGGTGGAGCGGCCCGCGCCGGACATCCCGGAGATGATCACCAGCTCGGGGATGGCGGCGTCGGGGACGCCTGCGGTGTCCTTGGTCGTGCCTGTGCCCGTACTCACCTGTGCTCCGTGCTCCGGCCCGGCGGGGGTGTCCGCCGTGCCACTGGTGTCCTGGTCGTGCTCGTTCATGACTCCTGCCCCCGTCGTTCTTCCGAGGGGCCCGGGGTGGCGGGCGCCTCGGCGGGCCGCGCGTCCGTCGCGTGGTCCGTGCTGTTCTCTTCGTCTTCCATGATCTCTCCGGTCGCCGTGTTGACGGCGGGTGCCGCGGGAGCCGCGTTGGCGAAGGCCACGACAATCGTCTCGGCCGTCTTGCGGCCTATGCCGGGAACCTCGCAGATCTGGTCAATTGTGGCGGACCTCAGCCGCTTCACCGAACCGAAGTGCTTGATCAGTGCCTGTTTGCGCGCGTCTCCGAGGCCGGGCACGTCGTCCAGGGGCCCGGCCCTGAAGCGCTTGGCCCGCTTGGCGCGCTGGTAGGTGATCGCGAAGCGGTGGGCCTCGTCACGGACGCGCTGCAAGAGGTAGAGGCCCTCGCTGGTGCGGGGCAGGACCACCGGGTCGTCCTCGCCCGGCACCCAGACCTCTTCGAGGCGCTTGGCCAGTCCGCAGACGGCGATGTCGTCGATGCCCAGCTCGTCCAGGGCCCGTTGGGCCGCGGCGACCTGCGGCTGGCCACCGTCGACGACGACGAGCTGCGGCGGGTACGCGAACTTCTTCGGACGGCCGTCGTCCTCGGTGAGCCGGGACTCCTCGGGCCCCGTGTCCTCGCCCAGGTCCGGCTCCTCGTCGGACCACTCGCCGGACTTCTCCTGGGCTGCGAGGTAGCGCTTGAAGCGGCGCGTGATCACTTCGTGCATGGAGCGGACGTCGTCCTGCCCCTCGAAGCCCTTGATCTGGAAGCGGCGGTACTCGCTCTTGCGGGCGAGGCCGTCCTCGAAGACGACCATGGAGGCCACGACGTCGTCGCCCTGGAGGTGCGAGATGTCGTAGCACTCGATACGGAGCGGGGCGCTGCCCAGGTCGAGCGCCTCGGCGATCTCCTCCAGGGCGCGCGAGCGCGTGGTCAGGTCGGAGGCGCGCTTGGTCTTGTGCAGGACGAGCGACTGCTGCGCGTTCTTGTGGACCGTCTCCATGAGCGCCTTCTTGTCGCCACGCTGCGGGATGCGCAGTGACACGTTGGCCCCGCGGCGCTCGGTGAGCCAGGCCTGCACCGGCTCCAGCGGGTCGGGCAGCGCGGGGACGAGGACCTCCTTGGGGACCGCGTCCCCGGTCTCCTCGCCGTAGAGCTGCTGGAGCGCGTGCTCGACGAGGTCGCCGCTGGTGACGGCCTCGACCTTGTCGGTGACCCAGCCGCGCTGGCCGCGGACGCGCCCGCCGCGTACGTGGAAGATCTGGACGGCGGCCTCCAGCTCGTCCTCGGCGAGGGCGATGAGGTCGGCGTCGGTGGCGTCGGCCAGGACGACCGCGCTCTTCTCCATGGCCTTCTTCAGGGCCTCGATGTCGTCGCGGAGGCGGGCCGCCCGCTCGTACTCCATCTCGTCGGCCGCCGTGGCCATGTCCTTCTCGAGGCGACGGATGTACGTGCCCGTACGCCCCGCCATGAAGTCGCTGAACTCCTCGGCAAGTTCGCGGTGTTCCTCGGGGGTGACGCGGCCGACGCAGGGGGCGGAGCACTTGCCGATGTAGCCGAGGAGACAGGGGCGGCCGGTGCGCGCCGCGTTCTTGAACACACCCGCCGAGCAGGTGCGCACGGGGAACACGCGCAGCAGCAGGTCGACGGTGTCGCGGATCGCCCACGCGTGCCCGTAGGGGCCGAAGTAGCGCACGCCCTTCTTCTTCTGGCCGCGCATGACCTGGACGCGCGGGTACTCCTCGTTCATCGTCACCGCGAGGTACGGGTAGCTCTTGTCGTCGCGGTACTTGACGTTGAACCGGGGGTCGTACTCCTTGATCCAGGAGTACTCCAGTTGCAGCGCCTCGACCTCCGTGGACACGACCGTCCACTCCACGGACGCGGCCGTGGTGACCATCGTGCGCGTACGCGGGTGCAGGTTCGCCAGGTCCTGGAAGTAGTTCGCCAGGCGCTGGCGCAGGCTTTTCGCCTTTCCGACGTAGATCACCCGGCGGTGCTCGTCGCGGAACCTGTACACCCCTGGGGAGTCGGGAATCTGTCCCGGCTTGGGGCGGTAGCTGGAGGGGTCGGCCATGTCAGACACCCTACTTGCGGGGTGTGACAGCGCGGGGTGTCCGGCGCCGGTGGGACCGGGCCCCGTGCCACGGATCGGACGCGCGTCGAGTCTTGTCGGGGGCCGGTCAACACGCTTCAATGCCGGGTGACTTGGAGCGGTGAACGGTGCCGTACGGATGTGAGCGAGCGCCGTACGACGGCCCGCCGCCCCGTTCCGACCGGTGCGGACGCCCGGCCGGGCGGTGTGAATGCTCACAGCGGCCCGCCGCGGACGCGGGCGCAGCGACGCGCAGAAGCGGGAGACCCGGATGCGGCTCGGCGATCGGCACGTCGGTGGAGGGGTCCAGCGCGGCGGCCGCCCCGGCGGGGAGAAGGGCGGGGCGGCACCGGCTCCGGGCCTGGATGCGGTGCTGCGCGGCGGCCCCTTCCACGTCGCGCTGCGGGCCGCGATCGCCGCGCGGCAACTGCCGCTCCATCGGGTGCAGCACCATCTGGAGCGCCGAGGCATCAAGGTCGGTGTGACGAGCCTGAGTTACTGGCAGCAGGGTGCGCGGCGACCCCAGCGGGCCGAGTCGATGCGGGCCGTACGCGCCCTGGAAGAGATCCTCGAACTGCCCGAGGAGTCGCTGATCCGGCTGCTCGGCCCCGCGGGCGGCCGGGCCGTCGCCCAGCGTCCCGCCTCCCGCTCGTACCGTTCGCTCGTCGCGGCCTCGGGCGTCGTCGAGCGGCTCGTCGCGGAGCTGGGCTCGCCGCCGGACGGCGGGCTGCACACCGTGGGACACCATGAGCGGGTCAGGATCGGGGCGCGTCGGGAACTGCTCGGCAGGGATTCGCAGCGCATCGTCCGGGCGCACCGCGACGGGGTGGACCGCTACGTGGCCGTCCACCACGGCGATCCGGGCTGTTCCCCGGCGGAGGTGGCGGTGGACGCCATGGAGAACTGCCGTACAGGGCGGGTGCGTTGGGACGAGGCCACCGGGGTCCTGGTGGCGGAGCTGCTCTTCGACACGTACTTGCGGGCCGGGGACACCCATCTGTTCCGGTACGGCTTCGAGGACGGCACCGCCGGGGCTTCGACCGAGTACCTCCGGGCCTTCGGCTTCGCCGGCGGCCAGTACGTGCTTCAGGTCCGGTTCGCCGACTCCGCGCTGCCCGTCGGCTGCCACCGCTTCGCCCAGCAGTCGGCGGCGGCACCGCGCGGCAGTCGTCGGGAGCTCACGCTCAGCGGCCGCCACCGCACGGTGCACGTGGTGGAACCGCAGGTCCGGGCCGGGCTGCTGGGGATCGGCTGGGACTGGGAGTGACCTCCGGTCTACTTCTGGGGGCCCGCCACGATCTTGCCGCCCTCGACCTTCACGGACAGCTCCTTCAGGGGAACGGTCGCCGGCTCGTGCAGCACCTTGCCGGTCGTGGCGTCGAACTTGCTGCCGTGACAGTTGCAGGTGAGCTCGGTGCCCTTGAGCATCCCGATCGGGCAGCCCGCGTGCGTGCAGATCGTGCTGAACGCCTTGTACTGGCCGTCCGCGCTGCGACTGACGACCACATGCTCGTCCTTGTAGAGCTTCGCGCCGCCCTCGGGCACCTCGTCGGCCTTGCCCAGGTCGACCGGCGCGGTGGGCGCCGCCGCCGCTCCCCCGCCCGAACCGGTGGAGCACGCGGTCAGGCCGAGGCCGGCGGTCCCCGCGACGGCGGCGCCCCGCAGTGCGGTGCGGCGGGAGATGCGGGACGGGGTCGTGCCGGGCATGCGGGGCTCCACGGGGTGGGCTGGACGGGCGGGGTGCGCCGGTGGGGCGGGTGACAGATCAGACGATACCGGCGGGGATCCGGGCACTTCGTGGGACCCCTGGGAACAGCAGCGACGGCCCGGCCTCTCGGGGCTCGCATGCCCGATCCCGTCGCGACGGCGCCCCGTTCACCCTCGGCGGGGTGCCCGCGTGAGCCGGGAGGCTGCTCCGCGAGCCGTGACGCTTTAGCCTGCCCGGAGCGATATCCGTCCGCCGCGCGAGAGGAAACACCGTGATAGTCGTCGCAGGCGAGGCCCTGATCGACCTCGTCCCGCAGGCCGCGGGCCCCGGCGCCGCCCTGGATCCGCGGCTCGGTGGCGGCCCGTACAACACGGCCGTGGCGCTCGGCCGCCTCGGCTCCCCGGTGGCCTTCTGCTCACGCGTCTCGACGGACGCCTTCGGGGAGGCGCTGCTCGACGGTCTGCGGGCGGCCGGTGTGGACGTGTCGGCGGTCCAGCGGGGCGACGAGCCGACGACGCTGGCCGTCGCGTCCATCGGCGCGGACGGCTCGGCGGGCTACTCCTTCTACGTGGAGGGGACCGCCGACCGGCTCTTCACGGCGCCGGACGCGCTTCCGGCCGGCACGCGCGCCGTCTCGTTCGGCACGTGCTCCCTGGCCCTGGAGCCGGGGGCGAGCGCCTACGAGGAGCTGATGCGTGCGGCCGCCGCCCAGGGTGTGTTCACCACGCTGGACCCGAACATCCGGTCCGGGCTGATCCCGGACGCGGACGCCTACCGAGCCCGCTTCAAGAGCTGGCTGTCGTCGACCGCTCTCCTGAAGCTCTCCGAGGAGGACGCCCAGTGGCTCGGCGGCACGCCCCAGGAGTGGCTGTCCCAGGGGCCGGCCGCCGTGGTCGTCACGCGCGGAGGTGACGGGCTGACCGTGTTCACCCAGGACGGCCGCGCCTACTCGGTGCCGGGCGAACCCGTCGACGTCGTGGACACCATCGGCGCCGGCGACACCGTCAACGCGGCGCTGCTGCACGCCCTCCGCCACCATGGCGCCCTGTCCCCCACGGCGGTCGCGAGCCTCGGCGGCGACGCGTGGGACCGCATGCTGCGCTTCGCGGCACGCGCGGCGGCGATCACCTGTTCACGGGCTGGGGCCGAGTCTCCGTACGCCGCCGAGGTCGGCGCGCCGTGACCTCCGCTCACCCGCGGCCCGCCGCCTGTGAACCGCCGCGCGCGGCACGGCAGTTCACCGTCAGCCGCTGACCGCGCGGAGCGCTCCGGGAGTGCGTCCGTTGAGCCGGTCGAGGGCTGTCGCCGTGGCGTCGTCGGCAGGGAGGTGCACCAGGATCGTCTGCGCGTCGGCGTCGGGCAGTGCCAGCACCTCGTGTGTCAACCGCAGGGCCCCGGCCTCGGGATGGATCATCAGGTCGTCCCCCTCGCGCCGGGGCGGGGCCGGCGCCGCGGCCATCCGGTCGGCGAAGGGCGCTCCGGCGGTGACCGTCAACTCGTCGATCAACGCGGCGACTTGCGGGTCGGCGAGCGGTGCGCCCTGCCGGAACCGCGCCATCTGGTCGTCGGCGACCCGGTCCCAGTCGGGGTAGGCAGCGCGGGCTCGGGGGTCGGTGAACAGATGACGCACGACATTCGGCCGGTCCGCGTCCAGGATGCCGAGCGGGGCGGCGAGGCGGCTGTACCCCTCGGTGTGGGCGAGGATGTCGCCGACCCGGTTGACCAGGACGGCGGGTGTCGGCTCCAGGCGGTCGAGCAGTGCGCGGACGGTGGCCCGCACCGCGTACGACGGCGCCGTGGCCCCCGCGCAGAGGACCGCGTCGTGCCCGCTCGCCTTGGCGAGGCGGCGCAGCAGCAACCGCTCGTCCATGGTGAGCCGCAGCGCGTCGGACAAGGCGCCGAGCACCGACGGCGAGGGGTTGCGGTCGCGGCCCTGCTCGAGCCGGGTGAGGTACTCCGCGCTGATGCCGGCGAGCGTGGCCAGCTCGGAGCGGCGCAGCCCAGGGGTGCGGCGCCGCGTCCCGCTCGGCAGCCCGACCTCGGCCGGCGCGACCGCTTCGCGACAGGTGCGCAGGAACGTCCCCAACTCGTTGTCAGCCACTGCCCGAACGTACCAACGTCAGGGATGCGGATCGTGGCCCTGTCACTACCAGCCTTCACCCGGTCTCCCTCAACTGCCGTGCGGGGCGCAGGGTGAAGGCATGGCTGATGACAACTCTGTGACCGCGACGACGACTTCGACCGCCGCGCTTCCGCTCGCGCCCGGCGCCTGGACGCTGGACCCGCTGCACTCCGCGGTGAACTTCACGATCCGGCACCTGGGGATCGCGAAGGTGCGCGGCCGCTTCGCCCAGGTGGACGCCGGGCTGTTCGTCGGGGAGACCCTGGCCGACGTACAGGTGACGGCGACCATCGCGCTCGCCTCGATCGACACGGGCAATGCCGACCGCGACGCCCACACCCGCTCGCCGGAACTCCTTGATGTGGAGCGGCGTCCGACCATGACCTTCCGCTCCACGGGCGTGAGCGGTTCGGCCGAGGACTGGTCCCTGGAAGGCGAGTTGACCATCGGTGACGTGACCCGTCCGGTGACGCTCGACGTGGAGTTCGGCGGGGTCGTCGATGTGCCGGTGGACGGGAGTCGGCATGCCGGGTTCGAGGCGACGGGCGAGATCCGGCGCAGCGACTTCGGGCTCGATTTCGGCAGTGGCCTGCTCGGTGATGTTGTCAAGATTCAACTGGACATGCAGTTCGTGGAGCCTCGTGAACCGCAGGGCCAGGCCGGCTGATCGTTGAACGCACGGCGCCCCACGGGGAGTTCCCGTGGGGCGCCATTTTTTTCACTGAGCGTGACCGGCCCGCGTCAGTGCGTACGGTGCGTCAGGCCTTCCGGGCCCGGCTCGTCGCTTTCTTCGCCGCGGTCTTCTTCACCGCGGCCTTCTCGGCGGCGGTCTTCTTCACCGCACCGGTCGACTTCGCCGTCGCCGTCTTCTTGGCCGGAGCCTTGGTGGCCGCGACGGTCTTCTTCGCCGCGGCCTTACGGGTACGCGCCGCGGGCACCGCCGCGTCGCTGACCCGCTCGGCGCCCAGGACGTCGCGCAGGAACTTGCCGGTGTGGCTGGCCGGCTCCGACGCGACCTGCTCGGGGGTGCCCTCGGCGACGACGATGCCGCCGCCGTTGCCGCCCTCGGGACCCATGTCGATGATCCAGTCGGCGGTCTTGATCACGTCGAGGTTGTGCTCGATGACGATGACCGAGTTGCCCTTGTCGACCAGGCCCGACAGCACGGTGATGAGCTTGCTGATGTCCTCGAAGTGCAGACCGGTGGTCGGCTCGTCGAGCACGTAGACCGTGCGGCCCGTGGACCGCTTCTGCAACTCGCTCGCCAGCTTCACGCGCTGCGCCTCGCCGCCGGACAGGGTCGGCGCGGACTGTCCGAGGCGGACATAACCGAGGCCCACGTCGTTCAGTGTCCGCAGGTGGCGGGCGATCCCCGGCACCGCCTCGAAGAAGTCGAGCGCCTCCTCGATCGGCATGTCCAGGACCTCGGCGATGGACTTGCCCTTGTAGTGGACCTCCAGCGTCTCGCGGTTGTAGCGCGCGCCGTGGCAGACCTCGCACGGGACGTACACGTCCGGCAGGAAGTTCATCTCGATCTTGATGGTGCCGTCGCCCGAGCAGTTCTCGCAGCGGCCGCCCTTGACGTTGAAGGAGAAGCGCCCCGGCAGGTAGCCGCGGACCTTCGCCTCGGTCGTCTCGGCGAACAGCTTGCGGACGTGGTCGAAGACTCCGGTGTACGTCGCCGGGTTCGACCGGGGGGTGCGGCCGATGGGTGACTGGTCGACGTGCACGACCTTGTCGACGAGGTCGTCGCCCTCCACGCGCGTGTGCCGGCCCGGGACGGAACGCGCCCCGTTCAGCTCGCGCGCCAGGTGCGTGTACAGGATGTCGTTGACCAGCGTCGACTTCCCGGATCCCGAGACGCCGGTGACGGCCGTGAGGACGCCCAGCGGGAAGGACACGTCGATGTCCCGCAGGTTGTTCTCCTTGGCGCCGTGCACCGTGAGGCGACGGCCGGGGTCCACCGGGCGGCGGATGTCCGGGATCGGGATGGACTTCTTGCCCGACAGGTACTTGCCGGTCATCGACTCGGCGTTGCTCAGCAGCTCCTTCAAGGGGCCGCTGTGCACGACCTTGCCGCCGTGCTCGCCCGCGCCGGGGCCGATGTCCACGACCCAGTCGGCGACCTTGATCGTGTCCTCGTCGTGCTCGACCACGATGAGCGTGTTGCCCATGTCGCGGAGCCGTACGAGGGTCTCGATGAGCCGGTGGTTGTCGCGCTGGTGCAGCCCGATGGACGGCTCGTCGAGAACGTACAGGACGCCGACGAGGCCGGAGCCGATCTGGGTGGCGAGCCGGATGCGCTGGGCCTCGCCGCCGGAGAGGGTGCCCGCCGCCCGGTTCAGCGACAGGTAGTCGAGGCCCACGTCGACGAGGAACTTCAGTCGCTCGTTGACCTCCTTCAGGACGCGCTCGGCGATCTTCTTGTCGCGCGCGTTCAGCGTGAGCTCGCCCAGGAAGTCGGCGCAGTCGCTGATGGACATGGCCGAGACCTCGGCGATGGACTTCCCCATGACCGTGACCGCGAGGACGATCGGCTTGAGGCGCGTGCCCTCACAGGTTGGGCAGGGCACCTCGCGCATGTAGCCCTCGAAGCGCTCACGGCTCGCGTCCGACTCGGCTTCGCTGTGCCGGCGCTTCACGAACGGGACGGCACCCTCGAAGGGCGTCGTGTAGACCCGCTCACGTCCGTACCGGTTGCGGTAGCGGACCTCGATCTGCGTCTTGTGGCCGTAGATGAGCGCCTTCTTGGCGCGCTGCGGCAGTCCGGCGAACGGAATGTCCGTACGGAAGCCGAGGGCGTCCGCGAGCGCTCCGATGAGGCGGCCGAAGTAGTCCTTGGTGTGGCCGTGCGACCACGGGTGGATGGCGCCCTCGTCGAGCGACTTGTCCTCGTCCGGGACGATCAGCTCCGGGTCGACCTCCATGCGCGTACCGATGCCCGTGCAGTCGGGGCAGGCGCCGAAGGGCGAGTTGAACGAGAAGGAGCGGGGCTCCAGCTCCTCGAAGGACAGGTCGTCGTGCGGGCAGTACAGGTGCTCCGAGTACATGCGCTCGCGCTCGGGGTCGTCCTCGGGGAGGTCGACGAAGTCGAGCACGACCATGCCGCCGGAGAGGCCGAGCGCGGTCTCCACGGAGTCGGTCAGGCGGCGCTTGGCGGAGTCCTTCACGGTGAGGCGGTCGACGACCACCTCGATCGTGTGCTTCTCCTGCTTCTTCAGGGTCGGCGGCTCGGACAGCTGGATGGTCTGCCCGTCCACGCGCGCGCGGGAGTAGCCCTTGGTCTGCAGGTCGCCGAAGAGGTCGACGAACTCTCCCTTGCGCTCGCGCACCAGCGGCGAGAGCACCTGGAAGCGGCTGCCCTCGGGCAGCTCAAGGACCTTGTCGACGATGGCCTGCGGCGACTGGCGCGCGATGGGGCGCCCGCACTCGGGGCAGTGCGGCTTGCCGATGCGGGCGAACAGCAGGCGCAGGTAGTCGTAGACCTCGGTGATGGTTCCGACCGTGGAGCGCGGGTTGCGCGAGGTCGACTTCTGGTCGATCGAGACGGCCGGTGAGAGGCCCTCGATGAAGTCGACGTCCGGCTTGTCCATCTGGCCGAGGAACTGTCGGGCGTACGAGGACAGCGACTCGACGTATCGGCGCTGCCCCTCCGCGAAGATCGTGTCGAACGCGAGCGAGGACTTGCCGGAGCCGGACAGACCGGTGAAGACGATGAGGGAGTCGCGCGGGAGGTCGAGCGAGACATTCCGGAGATTGTGCTCGCGCGCGCCACGGACGATGAGACGGTCGGCCACGCCGGTCCGCACCTTTCTTGGGAGAAGTGACAGGGGCGGGGCCCCCGCCTCTCGAGGTCTGACTCTCGAAGACGTCTCACCGAGACGGCCGGGAAGTCTGACGGAGAAGTCTTGAGATGGCTGTCTTTCGAAGAGTAGGGGGAGCCACTGACAGCGCCGGTTGGTTTCCCTGGTTGCTAACAAACCCGGACCACCAAGAATGCCCGATGCCGCCGTCGAGCTTATAGCACGTACATTCGATTAAGGCGCAAGGTCGGCCACCTTCACCCGAACGTGTGGCGCCGCTATCGTCGGCGCCATGAGTGATCATGTGCGCGACCTGGTGTCTGTACGCGAAGCGACCGATCGGCTGCTCGCCGCGATCGGGACCCTGGACAACGCGGCCGTGGCCGAGCCGTCACGGCTTCCCGGCTGGAGCCGCGGTCATGTGCTCGCCCACCTCGCCCGGAACGCGGACGCGCTCGTCAATGTCCTCCAGGGCCGCCCCATGTACGTGAGCGGCGAGGCGCGCGACGCCGACATCGAGCGGGACGCCCCGCGCGGGCTGCGCGCGCAGGTCGACGACGTGCGGGAGAGCGCCGAGCGCTTCCAGCGGGTGGGGGCCGAGGACGCGGACTGGGAGCGGACGGTGGAGCTGCGCAACGGCGTCAAGGACGTCGCCTCCCAGGTCCCCTTCCGGCGCTGGGCCGAGGTCGAGCTGCACCACGTGGACCTCGGCATCGGGTACGAGCTGGAGGACCTGTCGGAGGAGTTCACGCAGCGGGAGATCAACTTCCTCGCGAAGAGATTCCGCGACCACCCGGACCTTCCGCCCCTCCTCATCAAGCAGGACGACGGCCGGATGATCTCCACGGGGGCCGTGCAGCCGCACAGCCTGGAGGAGATCAAGGACGGGACGGCTCCGGCCTCGCTGGGCATCGTCGTCCAAGGCCGGCAGGCGGACCTCCTGGGCTGGCTCGCGGGCCGCAGGAAGGGCGACGCCCTGACCGTCGACCGAGGCTCACTGCCCATCCTGCCCCCGCTATAGGCTGAGCCCATGACGTACAGCGGAGCGGTGAAGGTCGGCGGCCCGGCGGACGTGCACGAGCTGCAGGACCTGATGATCTCCAAGGTCGCGGTCGGCCCGATGGACAACAACGCCTATCTGCTGCGGTGCCGCGCGACCGACCAGCAGCTGCTGATCGACGCGGCGAACGAGCCGCACACGCTGCTCCAGCTCATCGGTGACGACGGCATCACGGCCGTCGTCACCACGCACCGGCACGGCGATCACTGGCAGGCACTGGCGGAGGTCGTCGAGGCGACCGGCGCGCGCACGTACGCGGGGCGCGACGACGTCGAGGGCATCCCGGTCGCGACGGACGTCCCCGTCGCCGACGGCGACACGATCGAGTTCGGCCGGATCTCGCTGACCGCCCGCCATCTGGTCGGCCACACGCCCGGCTCCATCGCGCTGGTCTACGACGACCCGCACGGCCACCCGCACGTCTTCACCGGCGACTGCCTCTTCCCGGGTGGCGTCGGCAACACGCACAAGGACCCGGAAGCCTTCGCGAGCCTCATGGACGACGTGGAGTCGAAGATCTTCGCGCCGCTGCCGGACGAGACGTGGGTCTACCCGGGACATGGCAACGACACGTCCTTGGGCGCCGAGCGGCCGTACCTGTCGGAGTGGCGCGCGCGGGGCTGGTGATCCGCGCCGCTGTACGCGGCCTCTGTTCACACGACAGCAACACGTGTTCCCACCATGCGGACAGTTGCCGTCCTGACCTCGACAAACAGGGCTGGGCGCTGTCAGTCTCCCGCCATGCATCTCGCCAACCGCGCCGCGCGTCTTGCCGTTTGCTCCGCCGTGGTCCTCGTCGCTGCGGCGGCCTGTGCCCCCGAACCCGAGGACAAGGCCGCGGGCAAGCCCGCCACGGCCGCCTCCTGCCCCGCGGGCAAGCTCCCGACGGTGGCGTCCGGCAAACTCACCGTGGGCACCGACAAGCCCGCCTACGCACCGTGGTTCGAGGACGACAACCCGGCCAACGGCAAGGGGTTCGAGTCGGCGGTCGCGTACGCCGTGGCGAAGCAGCTCGGCTACCCCGCGTCCCAAGTGACGTGGCAGACGGTGCCGTTCAACAGCTCGTTCGCCCCCGGTGCGAAGAAGTTCGACTTCGACATCAATCAGGTGTCGATCAGTGACACCCGCAAGAAGGCCGTGGCGTTCTCGTCCGGCTACTACGACGTGCGGCAGGCCGTCGTCGCTCTGAAGTCGTCCAAGGCCGCCAAGGCGAAGAGTGTCGCGGACCTGAAGGACGCGAAGCTCGGTGCCCAAGTGGGCACGACGAGCCTGGACTTCATCAACGACCTGGTGAAGCCCACGCAGAAGCCGGCCGTCTACCAGAAGAACGACTTCGCCAAGTCCGCGCTGAAGAACGGCCAGGTGGACGCGATCGTGGTCGACCTGCCGACCGCGTTCTACATCACCGGCGCCGAGGTCACGGACGCCGAGGTGGTGGGCCAGTTCGAGAACTCGGGCAGCGCACCCGAGCAGTTCGGGCTCGTGCTCGACAAGGAGAGCGAGTTGACGTCCTGTGTGACAGGCGCCGTGGACGCTCTTCGCAAGGACGGCACGCTCGCCTCCCTGGAGAAGAAGTGGCTCTCCGACGCCGTCGACGCACCGGTGCTCAAGTGACCGTCGTCAAGCAGCCGTCCGTCATCGAGGACGCGTACGTCCCCTCGGAGCGCCGAATAGCGCGCGAGCGCTACCAGCGCACCCGTGCCCGCCGGGCGACCGGCATCGCGGCGCTGAGCACCTTGGTGACGGGCGCCGTCCTGTTCGTCGTCATCACCAACTCCCCCGGCTGGGAGCGCACGAAGGAGACCTTCTTCAGTGCGCACTACGCGCGCGTGGCGCTTCCGCAGGTCCTTGAAGGTCTCTGGCTGAACGTGCGTCTTCTGGCGGTGTGCGGAGTCTGCGTCCTGATCCTCGGGATGCTGCTCGCCCTCGCGCGGACGTTGCGGGGGCCGGTCTTCTTCCCGCTGCGCGCGCTGGCGACGGCGTACACCGACTTCTTCCGCGGACTGCCACTCATCATCTGCTTGCTGCTGGTCATCTTCGGCGTTCCGGCGCTGCGCCTTCAGGGCGTGACCACGGATCCCGTCCTGTTGGGCGGCGCAGCGCTGGTCCTGACGTATTCGGCGTACGTCGCCGAGGTGTTCCGCGCCGGCATCGAGTCGGTCCATCCCTCGCAGCGGGCCGCCGCGCGTTCCCTGGGGCTCAACAACCGTCAGACGCTGCGCTATGTGGTGCTGCCCCAGGCGGTGCGCCGTGTCGTGCCCCCACTGCTGAACGACCTGGTCTCGCTCCAGAAGGACACCGGTCTGGTCTCCATCGGCGGTGCGGTGGACGCCGTGTACGCGGCGCAGATCATCGCCAGCAAGGACTTCAACTACACGCCTTATGTGGTGGCGGGTCTGGTGTTCGTGGCGCTCACCATTCCCATGACGCGCTTCACGGACTGGGTGACGGCCCGGATGGACCGGCGCCGGGCACAAGGAGGCCTCGTATGACCGAGCCCGTGCTGCGGATGGAGTCCGTGCGCAAGACGTTCGGCGACACCGTCGTGCTGCGCGACGTGGACCTGGAGGTCGCTCCGCACAGCGTGACCGCTCTGATCGGGGCCTCCGGGTCCGGCAAGTCGACGCTGCTGCGCTGCGCCAACCTCCTGGAGGAGATCGACGACGGCGCAATCTGGCTGGACGGGAAGGAGATCACCGACCCGCGTACCGACGCGGACGCCGTGCGGCGGCGGATCGGCGTGGTCTTCCAGGCCTACAACCTGTTCCCGCACATGACCGTCCTGGAGAACGTCACGCTCGCGCCGCGCCGGGTGCACGGCGTCGCGCGCGAGGAGGCCGAGGAACGCGCCAGGGGCCTCCTGGAGCGCCTCGGGCTCGGCGAGAAGGCCCGGGAGTACCCGGACCGGCTCAGCGGCGGCCAGCAGCAGCGTGCGGCGATCGTACGGGCCCTCGCCGTGCAACCCCGGCTGCTGCTGCTCGACGAGGTCACCGCTGCCCTCGACCCGGAGCTCGTCGGTGAAGTCCTCGACGTCGTGCGCGACTTGAAGGGCGAGGGCATGACGATGGTGCTGGCCACCCACGAGATGAGCTTCGCCCGTGAAGTCGCCGACCAGGTGTGCTTCCTGGACGGTGGCGTGGTGCTCGAACGCGGCGCCCCGGAGGCCGTGTTCGGCGATCCGCGGCAGGAACGTACGCGACAGTTCCTGCGCCGGATCGTGGACGCGGGGCGCCTGTAAGTGCCCTGCTACGCCTGCGCCGTGCCCGGCGCGGCGAGGGCCGCCACCCGCTCCACGCCGAACGCGTAGCCCTGTACGCCGCACCCCGCGATCACGCCGTCGGCGCGCAGCGAGACATAGGAGTGGTGCCGGAACTCCTCGCGCTGGTGGATGTTGGAGATGTGGACCTCCACCACGGGCAGGCCGTCACAGGTGTTGAGCGCGTCCAGGATGGCCACGGAGGTGTGCGAGTAGGCGGCGGGGTTGATCACGATGCCGACGTGGTTCTCGCGGGCCTCGTGGATCCAGTCGACCAGTTCGCCCTCGTGGTTGGACTGGCGGAAGTCCACGGTGGCTCCGTGGGCGGCAGCCGCCTTGACGCACAGCGCCTCGACGTCGGCGAGGGTGTCACGGCCGTAGATCTCCGGCTGCCGCTTGCCGAGCAGGTTCAGGTTCGGCCCGTTGAGAACCATGATCGGGGCAGTGGCGAGCGTGCGCGGCACAGGGAACCTCCGTACGTGAGTGGTAGCTCCTTGAGGGTCTATCACGCCGCGCTGGACGGACCATGTCCCGGAGGGCTCTCCACACGCCCCGCACCGCGCTCTCGCACGCCCCCGTAACCTGCGGCGACCACGGGTAGTTGCCGCGGCATGCGCACCACTCACCGTCCGTCACTGCCGCGGCTCGCGGCCGCCTCGCTGGCCGGCACCGCCATCGAGTTCTTCGACTTCTTCGTCTACGGCACCGCGGCCGCGCTCGTCCTCGGCCCGCTGTTCTTCCCGACGTTCTCGCCGCTCGCGGGAACTCTGGCCGCCTTCGCGACCTTCGGGGTGGGCTTCGTGGCAAGGCCCCTCGGCTCGGTCCTGTTCGGGCACATCGGGGACCGGCACGGGCGGCGCCCCGTCCTGGTGGGGTCGCTGATGCTCACCGGCGCCGCGACCGTCGCGGTCGGCTGCGTGCCTACGTATGCGTCGATCGGGGTGGCCGCTCCCCTGCTTCTTCTCTTGCTGCGTTTTCTCCAGGGCCTCGGGCTCGGCGGTGAGTGGGGCGGGGCGGTACTGCTCACCGCCGAGCATGCGCCGCCCGCGCGGCGGGGCCTGTGGGCGAGCCTGCCCCAGATCGGTCCTTCGGTGGGGTTCCTGCTGGCCAACGGGATCATGCTGGCGCTGTCGGCGACGCTCACCGACGCGCAGTTCGCGGCGTGGGGGTGGCGGGTGCCGTTCTGGGCGGCGGGGGCCCTGGCCGTGATCGGGCTGTGGCTGCGCAGGTCGCTGGTGGAGAGCCCCGCCTTCCTCGATGTGGCCGAAACCGCCCGGCTCCCGCTGGCCGAAGTGGTGCGCGGGCACTGGCGGTTGGTGCTCCTGACGGCCGGAGCGCTGGCCGTCGGGTACGCGGTCTTCTACTCGGTGACGACCTGGTCGCTCGCCTACGGAGTGGAGCGGCTCGGGGTGAGCCGCAGCGTCATGCTGGCCTGCATCATGGCGGCGGTCGTCATCAAGGGGGCGTCGACACCGGTGGCGGCGCTGCTCGGGGACCGGTACGGACGGCGTCCCATGTGTCTGGTGGGGTGCACGGTGGCAGCGGTGTGGATGCTGCCGATGGTGGCCCTTCTGGCCACGGGGGAACCGCTGTTGATGTTCCTGGGGTTGCTGGTGGCGCTGTTCGCGTTCATCACGATGTTCGCCGTGATCGCCGCGTATCTGCCGGAACTGTACGAACCACGGGTGCGTTGTACGGGTGCGGCGGTCGGCTACAACCTGGGCGGGGTGCTGGGTGGAGCGCTCACCCCGATCGCGGCGACGGCTCTGGCCGAGGGGGAGACGGGGGTTCCATGGGGTGTGGGCTGGTATCTGACGGGGATCGCGGTGCTGAGTCTCGGCTGTTTCGCGCTGCTTCCGGAGACCGCTCCCGGCGTCGTACGGGAAGAGCCCGTCACGGCGTGACGGCGAGTTCCACGTACGCGGCGAGGATCACCAGATGCACCCCGCCCTGGAGCGGGGTGGCCCGCCCGGGCACGACGGTGAGCGTGCTGACGACCATGGTCAGCGCGAGCAGCACCATGTGGGTGGCGCCGAGACCGAGGACGAGCGGGCCGTCCAGCCAGAAGGAGGCGATGGCGACGGCGGGGACGGTCAGACCGATGCTCGCCATCGCGGAGCCGAGCGCGAGGTTGAGGCTGGTCTGGACGCGATTGCGGCGGGCGGCCCGCAGCGCCGCGATGGTCTCCGGCAGCAGCACGAGCAGCGCGATGATCACGCCGACGACGGCATGCGGCATACCCGCTGCCTCGACACCGTGCTCGATCGTCTTCGAGACGCCCTTGGCGAGGCCGACGACCGCGATCAGGGCGAGACCGAGCATTCCGAGGCTGGTCAGCGCCGCACGGGTGGTCGGCACGTCCGCGTGGTCGTCGGCGTCGATCACCTCGCCATGCTTGGTGATCGGCAGGAAGTAGTCGCGGTGACGCACCGTCTGGGTCGCCACGAAGAGCCCGTACAGGACGACGGCGGCGACAGCGGCGAAGACCAGTTGGGAGGTGGAGAACTCCGGGCCCAGCTTGCTCGTCGTGAACGTCGGCAGGACCAGGCAGAGCGTCGCGAGGGTGGCGACGGTGGCGAGCGCGCCGCCGGTGCCCTCGGACTGGAAGATCGCCACGCGGTGGCGCAGGGCCGCCGCGAGCAGGCTGAGGCCGACGATGCCGTTGCACGTGATCATGACGGCGGCGAAGACCGTGTCCCGGGCGAGCGTGGCGCCCTTCGCGCCGCCGTCGGCCATCAGGGTGACGATGAGCGCGACCTCGATGATCGTGACGGCGACGGCGAGCACCAGGGAGCCGAACGGTTCGCCCACACGGTGGGCGACGACCTCGGCGTGGTGCACGGCGGCGAGCACGGAACCCGCGAGGACGATGGAGGCGAGGGCGACCACGGCCCCCGGCAGGTCGCGCCCCCACGTGAACCCGAGCAGCACGACGGCCAGCACCGGGACGACGACATTCCACTGCGTGGTCAGTGCCCGGAGTCTGTTGATCATGCCTTCGATGGTGCCCGGGGCGGTGCGGGGGCGCGACTTCGGCGCTACGTCAGGAGCGGCTCGGCGCGGCTCACTTCAGTTCGCGGGCGTCCCGGACGTCACAGTTGGTGAAGGCCGGCGGCCGGGTGCACATCGCGGAGAGCTGCTCGTTCAGCTGGGAGACCTCGGGGCGTTCGTTGCTGCGCATCGCGTCGTCGTACGAGTCGAACTCGATGACCGCGAGGTAGCGGCCCGCGGTGTCGCGGTCGGCCAGCATGATCCGATGCGTGGGTCCGCCGGGCGTGCCGGCCATCCGCTCCTGGAACTGGTCGAGCAACTCCTCCATCTCGTCGATGCGCTGGGTCTCGAAGTCGATGATCTGCGCGAACTTCAGACTCATGGGGTCCTCCCCCGTCGTGCCGTCGCGCCCCGGGCCGGGGTGCGCTCTCAGTGCACAAGCAAGCACCGGGAGCCGTGCGCGGCAATCGAACGCGCACGGCTCCCGGTGCTGGTAATTCCTACGTCTGACGCGGTCAGGCCTCGATGCTGTCCTTCTGAGCCGCTTCGGCCGCGTCCCGCTCGGCCTGCTTCTTGGAGGCGAAGAGGCTGGTGATCGTGGTGATGATCAGGACGCCGCAGATGACGCCCAGCGAGACCGGGATGGAGATCTCCGGCACGTGGACACCGGACTCGTGCAGCGCGTGCAGCACCAGCTTCACGCCGATGAAGGCGAGGATGACCGACAGGCCGTAGCTGAGGTGGACCAGCTTCTTGAGCAGGCCGCCGATGAGGAAGTACAGCTGGCGCAGACCCATCAGGGCGAACGCGTTGGCCGTGAAGACGATGTACGGGTCCTGGGTCAGACCGAAGATCGCGGGGATCGAGTCCATGGCGAAGAGCACGTCGGTCATGCCGATGGCGAGCATGACGACCAGCAGCGGCGTCATGACCTTCTTGCCGTGCTGCCGGATGAAGAGCTTGGTGCCGTGGTACCGGTCGGCGACGCCGAACTTCTTTTCGATCGACTTAAGGAGGCGGTTCTCCTCGAACTCCTCTTCCTCCTCGTCCGCCATGGCCTCCTTGATGAGCTTCCACGCGGTGTAGATGAGGAAGGCACCGAAGATGTAGAAGACCCACGAGAAGTTGGCGATGACCGCGGCACCGGCCGCGATGAAGATCGCCCGCAGGACGAGGGCGATGAGCACGCCGAACAGCAATACGCGCTGCTGGAGCTGGGTCGGCACCGAGAACTTCGCCATGATCAGAATGAAGACGAAGAGGTTGTCGACGCTCAGGGACTTCTCGGTGATGAAGCCCGCGAAGAATTCGCCGGCGGCCTGGCTGTTCCCCCAGATCAGCAGGCCGATGCCGAAGAGCACCGCCAGCACGATCCAGACGACCGTCCAGATCCCGGCTTCCCTGATGGATACGTCGTGGGGCTTGCGCCCGATGAAGAAGTCGACCGCGATCAGGGCGCACAGACCAAGAATGGTCAGCACCCAAAGGGTCATCGATACGTCCACTGCGCCTCCGGCGTCGTACGGCTACTGATCAGCGTCGTCGCTGCCGGAGGTCTCTTCCACCCGGGCGCCGTCCGGCGCCTCGGGCCGACGCCCCGGGATCGGCGGCCATCGGGCCGGTCGTCCGTATTGACGGGAACGCCGCGTACGGGAGTACTCCCCTCCGCGTAAAGGAGCGTACTCGAAACACCCATGAAAGGTAAAGGGAAAGGTAAAGAGGTCCTCAAGTTGCCAGGTCAAAAGGCCTCCCTGGTCCTTCGGAGACTTCAGAGACCCCTCTCCCGCCGGGCCCTCGCCACCTCCGCGAGCACCTGGCGCAGCACGGCACTGCCGTACGGGACCGTCGGCGGCTCGTACGTCCAGGCGTGCCCGACCCATGGGTCGGCCAGGTGGTCGTCGGGCACCGGCGTCACGCGCAGCAGGGAGCGCCACAGGGGGTCGAGGAGCGGGCCGTACTCCGCCGCGTCCTCCCGGTCGGCGACGAGCATCAGATGGACGCCGACCTGCGGCCCTTCATCGGCGAGGTAGCGCAGCCGGGTCACGGAGCGGTCGTCGAAGCCGTGCGGGAAGTCGTGCACGATCAGGAGCTGCTCGGCGATGTCCAGGTCCGGCGGGAGCGCGTCGGCGGCGCCCGCGCGGATCGCCATCTGCACCAGGTCGACGCGCTCGGTCAGCCGGGTCAGGGTCTCGGCGACACCGGCCGCCCCTCCGGCCGGCGGCCCGGCGAGCACGCCGGCGTCGACGAGCGGGGCGAGCGCACCCGCGGCCGTGCCCGCCGGATCGATGACGTGCAGGCTGACATCGCCCGCCGGGTACGACGCCAGCAGCCGCACCGCGTGCACGACCGCAGTGTGGGCGGCACGGGCCCGCAGTTCGTCGGCGTCGGCGAGGGTGTCGGCCGCGGAGGCACCCGCGTCGACCCACAGACCGCGCTCCAGCGGCAGCCGGACGAGCATCGGGATGCGCAGACCGACGCTCTCGCTCTCGGGCAGCCGCAGATCGCCGAGGCGGATCGCCATCGGGGTCTCCATGGGGCTGCGGTACGCGTGCCAGCACGGGTTGTCCCAGCCCGCGTACGCCGCCGGGAGCGCGGGCTCGACGACCTCGGACTCGGCGACGAGCTGCGCCAGGTCGCGGTCGAGGGCTTCGCGGGCACGGTCGACGAGGGCGCCGTGCTTGGCGGTGGCGGCCTCACGGGCGGCGTCGCCCTGGCCGCCGATCCGGCTGCGCGGGTCGGACAGGACGCTGTCGAGTTCCTGCTCCATCCGGGCATCGGCGAAGTCGACGGCGCTGCGGTAGGCCGCCGTGGTGCGGGCGAGGTCCTCGAACATGCCCCACACCTGGTTGTAGAGCCGCTCCTCCATGGACCAGCCGGTGGCGTCACCCGCCACGGGCACGGCGGGCTGCGGGGCTGCGGGCGGTGGTGCCTGGCGGCCGGGGTGGCTGTAGTCGATGGGGCCTTGGGCGGCGCCGGCGCGGGGCGGGGGCGGGGTGGGCGGCAGCGCACTCGACGCGTGTCCGGCCGTGGCCGCCGCGCGGATCTGTGCCTCGTCCGTCGTACGGGCCGGGGGCGGGGGTGCGACCGCTCGGGCCAGGCCCTGGGCGACGGCCTCGTGGATGGTGACTGCCAGAGCGGCGGCGTCGGGCACACCCTGGTCGGCGAGGAGCGCTCCGAGTCCCTCGGCATAGCCCTGGCCGATGGCGCGCACCTTCCAGGCGCTCTGCCTGCGGTAGAGCTCCAGGGCGACGACGGCCGACTCCGTGTCGAGGTCGGTGATCGTGTAGCTGGCCTCCTCCGTGCCGTCGAGTCCGGTGACGGCGACGAAGGGGGCGGCGACGGCCCCGAACCGGGTCGGCCCGCCGACGCCCACGGGGAGCGCGAGCAGCACGGTGACCCGGTGCACGTCCTGCGGCATGGCGTCGAGGTCCACGGCGAGGCGGTGGTCCGCCGCCGCCTGGCGCGGGACCTCGAGGCCGGGCAGGGCGGGTGCGCCGGGGTGGGCGATCCGATCGGCGCCGCGCACGGTGCCCCGGTCGTCGGCGAGCGTGGCGCCCGCGACGACCGGGCGGCCGGCCGACACCCGGATCTCCAGACGGGTCTGGGTGAGGGGGTGGTTCTGCCCCCTCACCAGTTCGGCCGCCATCACGGGCCCCGCTACAGGCCGGGCAGGATCGCGGGCATCAGGTCCTGGAACGTACGGCCGTTGGCCGCCGTGCCCAGGGCCGTCATCTTCCAGCCCGCTCCGTCCCGGTGGACCTTGGCCATGATCTGCGCCGTGTACTGGCCGCCGCCGTCGAGCGTGTAGCGCGCCAGCTCCTGGCCGGTCGTCTCGTCGACCAGGCGGCAGAACGCGTTCTGCACTTCCTGGAAGGTCTGGCCCGTGAAGGAGTTGACCGTGAAGACGATCTGGTCGATGTGCACGGGCACGCGCGCGAGGTCGACGAGGATCGCCTCGTCGTCGCCGCCCTGGCCCACGCCGCCGACCAGATTGTCACCGGTGTGCCGCACCGAGCCGTCGTCGCTGACGAGGTGGCGGAAGAAGACCACGTCGACGGGCTGCTTGTCGGCGAAGAGCACCGCCGACGCGTCGAGGTCGATCTCGCGGGTGCGCGTGCCGAACAGGCCGCGCCGCGGGGCCGCCTGCCAGCCCAGGCCCATACGTACGGCGGTGAGGGTGCCCCCGCCCTGCTTCTCCAAGCTGATGGCCTGACCCTTGGTCAAGTCGATGCCCACGCGCTGTCCCCTCTCGGACCGTCCCCTGTTGCCGCGGCGTACGCACGCGGTTGGTCCAAACCCTAGAGGGGGGCACTGACATCACCGCCACCGCGGGCGGGGTTTTGTGGCGGTCTTGCAACACACCATGGTCACCCCGCCCGTCCTCGCAGGTCAGGCGATGCCTGCCTCCTTCATCTGACGCAGCTCCTTCTTCATCTCCGAGACCTCGTCGCGCAACCGGGCCGCGATCTCGAACTGCAGGTCGGCGGCGGCCGCCCGCATCCGCTCGGTCATCTCCTCGATCTGCTCGGAGAGTTCCGCCGCCGGACGGTCCGTGGGGACGGTGTCCGCCGCCTTGCCGCGCTTCTTCTTGCCGGTGTCCGCCTTGCCGAGGGACGGCACGGGCGCCTTGGCTCCCTCGCCGTCCTTTCCGCCCTTGCGGTAGCCGGTGCCGAGCAGCTCCTCCGTGTCGACGTCCTCGCGCGCGATGGACGCGACGATGTCGTTGATCTTCTTGCGGAGGGGCTGGGGGTCGATGCCTCGCTCCTCGTTGTACGCGATCTGCTTTTCCCGGCGGCGGTTGGTCTCGTCGATGGCCTTCTCCATCGCCGGGGTGATCTTGTCGGCGTACATGTGCACCTGCCCCGACACGTTTCGAGCGGCGCGGCCGATGGTCTGGATCAGGGACGTGCCGGAGCGCAGGAAGCCCTCCTTGTCGGCGTCGAGGATCGCGACCAGAGAGACCTCGGGCAGGTCGAGGCCCTCGCGCAGCAGGTTGATGCCGACCAGGACGTCGTACTCGCCCGCGCGCAGCTCCCGCAGGAGCTCCACCCGGCGCAGGGTGTCGACGTCGCTGTGGAGGTAGCGCACCTGGATGCCGAGCTCCAGGAAGTAGTCCGTGAGGTCCTCGGCCATCTTCTTGGTGAGCGTGGTGACCAGGACGCGCTCGTCCTTCTCGGTGCGGGTGCGGATCTCGTGCACCAGGTCGTCGATCTGCCCCTCGGTCGGCTTGACGACGACCTCCGGGTCGACGAGGCCGGTGGGGCGGATGATCTGCTCCACGTAGCCGTCCGCGCGCGCGAGTTCGTAGTTCCCGGGCGTGGCCGACAGGTAGACGGTCTGGCCGATGCGCTCCTGGAACTCCTCCCACTTCAGCGGGCGGTTGTCGAGTGCGGACGGCAGGCGGAAGCCGTGGTCGACGAGGGTCCGCTTGCGGGAGGCGTCGCCCTCGTACATGGCGCCGATCTGCGGGACGGTGACGTGCGACTCGTCGATGACGAGGAGGAAGTCGTCCGGGAAGTAGTCGAGCAGCGTGTTCGGCGGGGAGCCGGGCTCGCGGCCGTCGAAGTGCATCGAGTAGTTCTCCACGCCGGAGCAGGAGCCGATCTGGCGGAGCATCTCGATGTCGTACGTGGTGCGCATGCGCAGCCGCTGGGCCTCCAGCATCTTGCCCTGCTTCTCCAGGGTGGCGAGGCGCTCGCCCAGCTCCTTCTCGATGTCGTTGACCGCGCGCTCCAGGCGCTCGGGGCCTGCCACATAGTGCGTGGCCGGGAAGATGTAGAGCGACTCGTCGTCGCTGATGACCTCGCCGGTGAGCGGGTGCAGCGTCGAGAGGGCCTCGATCTCGTCGCCGAACATCTCGATGCGGACCGCGAGCTCTTCGTAGACGGGGAAGATCTCGATGGTGTCGCCGCGCACCCTGAAGGTGCCGCGCTGGAACGCCATGTCGTTGCGCGTGTACTGGATGTCGACGAAGCGGCGCAGCAGGTCGTCGCGGTCGATCTCCTCGCCGACCTTCAGGGGGACCATGCGGTCCACGTACTCCTGCGGCGTGCCGAGGCCGTAGATGCAGGAGACGGAGGCGACCACGACGACGTCCCTGCGGGTCAGCAGCGAGTTCGTCGCGGAGTGGCGCAGGCGCTCCACCTCCTCGTTGATCGAGGAGTCCTTCTCGATGTACGTGTCCGACTGCGGGACGTACGCCTCGGGTTGGTAGTAGTCGTAGTACGAGACGAAGTACTCGACCGCGTTGTTCGGCAGGAGCTCGCGGAACTCGTTCGCCAGCTGGGCGGCCAGCGTCTTGTTCGGCGCCATCACGAGGGTGGGGCGCTGGAGCTTCTCGATCATCCACGCCGTGGTGGCTGACTTGCCGGTGCCGGTGGCACCGAGCAGGACGACGTCCTTCTCGCCTGCCGTGATGCGCTTCTCCAGCTCGGCGATGGCCGCGGGCTGGTCACCGCTGGGCTGGTACGGGCTGACGACCTCGAAAGGCGCCACCGTGCGTTCGATCTTGGATACGGGCCGCATGGAATCCACCGTACGACCCCGCACTGACAACGGGGTCCGATCGCCGCCGCGGCCGGGCTCTCAGGCCCGCCGGGTCACCAGCTCTGCGGGGTGCGCGGGGACTGCCGGCCGGGGGCGCGGCGGGGGCGCGGGACGGTCCGCGGGGCGGGAGCGCCGGGGCGGTCGGCGGCCTCCCTGGCGTCGCGCCAGTCGGGCCGGCCCATGATCATCAGGGGGTCGAACATGACCACCACGCCGGCCAGCAGGAGGAAGCACAGGGGGCCGATCAGCATCGGCGCGAGGATGCCGGCGGCCGAGTCGCCGCCGGGGGTGCCGCTGGTGCTGCCGTGCAGCTCGACGCTGACGGCCGCCATGCCCATGTAGTGCATGCCGGAGACCGCGAGCCCCATGATGAGGCTCGCGCCGAGGCTCCACATGATGCCGCGCACCTGGACGGCCGCCCACAGGGCCGCGGTCGCCGCCACCATGGCGATCACCACGGAGGCCCCCACGATGAACGTGTTGTACTCGATTGTCCCGTGAAGGCGCATTCCGGCCATTCCCAGGTAGTGCATGGATGCGACGCCCAGGCCGGTGATCGTGCCCCCGGTGAACAGGGCCGGGCCGGTCGCCCCCTTGTAGCCGACGATGAAGACGCCGATCCCGACCATGACGATGGCGACACCGAGACTCGCGAACGTGGTGGCCTGGTCGTAGTGGATGGGCACTCCCTTGACGGTGAAGCCCATCATCGCGACGAAGTGCATCGTCCAGATCCCGGAGCCGATCGCCGCGGAGCCGAGCGCGAGCCAGCCGACCCGCCACGTGTTGACCACAAGAAGCGATCTGGTGGTGCACCGGAGGCCGAGCGCACCACCCAAGAAGGCCATGAGGTACGCCACTACCGGGGTGACGAGTCCGTAACTGAAACCGTCGACCGTGCCCTGCATGCGACGCAGCCCTTCCGCCCTGTTATGCCTGAGATGCCCTGCTCGCTCCCCCGTCAACGGCCACCAAGTCAGCCACGGTTGAGGCTGAGATTAAAGCTCACGCAGGAACGCCCGAACGATTTTCCGGCAAAGAATCCTCGCTACCTGCACGGGGTCGGTCGCAGTTGGATAACTCCGTTCAACCTGTGACCATCCTTCGCCTGTTTTCTGTTGGCCCCCGGCTGACAGGCTCGTGGCGTCCGTGGTCTCACGACGCATGAGGAGCAGACGTGTACGCACGCGCAGCAGCCGCACTCGCCTCGGTGACGGGCTCCGTCATCATCGGTGTCCTGGTCCTGCCCACTGCCGCACAGGCCGCCCCCGCGCACGACAGACCGGTGGTCGTCGCGCACCGCGGCGCCTCCGCCTACGCCCCCGAGAACACCCTGGAAGCCGTCGACAGGGCCGACGACCTCGGCATCGACTGGGTCGAGAACGACGTGCAGCGCACCAAGGACGGCGCATTGGTGGTCATCCACGACACCACGCTGGCCCGCACCACGAACGTCGAGCAGCTCTATCCCGACCGCGCGCCCTGGAACGTGCGGGACTTCACCGCCGCGGAGATCGCCGAGCTGGACGCGGGCAGCTGGAAGGGCGCCGAGTTCACCGGCGCCCGGATCCCGACGCTCCACCAGTACCTGAACCGCGTGGAGCACAACCACCAGAAGCTGCTCATGGAGATCAAGGCGCCCGAGCTCTACCCGGGCATCGAGGCACAGATCCTGCGGCAGCTGCGCGCGGACGGCTGGCTGCGGCACGGGCACGTGAAGCACCGGCTGGTCGTGCAGAGCTTCAGCGCCGACAGCATCCGCAGCGTCCACGCGCAGCGCCCGGACCTCACGACCGGGTTCCTGGGCACCCCGGCCGTCGCCGACCTGCCCGCGTACGCGGAGTTCGCCGACCAGATCAACCCGTCCCACACGACGATCTCCGCGGCCTACGTCGACGCGGTGCACGCGCTCAAGGGCCCGCACGACAAGCCGCTCGAGACCTACACCTGGACGGTCAACGACGCGGCGGCCGCGCAGCGCGTTGCCGGGTTCGGCGTCGACGGGATCATCACCAACACCCCGGACGTGGTGCGCGAGGCCCTCGACGACTGAGCGCGCACCGGGCGTTGTCAGTGCCCGGCCGTACGGTGGTCGGCATGAACGCCACTGGGCAGAACGAGGACGCGCGACGGGTCGTGTGGACCGTCGTGAGCAGCGACATCGGGCCGCTGCTGCTCGCCGCGACGGACGACGGTCTGGTGTACGTCGGCTTCCACGCGACCGACGCGGTACGGGACAAGGCGCTCGTCCGGCTCGGCTCCCGCTTCGGGACCGAGCCGGTCGAGGCGCCGGACGCGCCGCTGCTGGCCGAGGCGATACGCCAGCTCGGCGAGTACTTCGCGGGCCGGCGGCGGGACTTCGACCTCCCGCTCGACTGGTCCCTCAGCTCCGGGTTCAACCGTGAGGTGCTGCGCACGCTGGCGGCCGGGGTGTCGTACGGAGCGGTCGTGGGCTACGGGGATCTGGCCCGGCGGGTCGGGCAGCCGGGGGCCGCACAGGCGGTCGGCATGGCGATGGGCGCGAATCCGCTGCCCGTCGTGGTGCCGTGCCACCGGGTCGTGGAGAGCGACGGCGGGATCGGCGGATTCGGCGGCGGCCTCGAGACGAAACGCAAGCTCCTGGCGCTGGAGGGGGTTCTGCCCGAGCCGTTGTTCTGAGAAGGTCCCTGGGCGGTGTGAGGTCACTTACGGGGTGGGGGTCGTGCGGTGAGTGCTGGTGACGTGCGTTCCGAGCGCGTCGAGGACGCGTCCTCGGACGACGGCCGGGTCGAGGCGCTGCAGCGGCGTACGCAGCGGGTGCTGGTCGCCTCGCAGATACTCGGCGGGCTCGGGACCGCCACGGGGATCGCGCTGGCGGCCGTGCTCGCCAAGAAGGTCAGCGGGGACGAGGCGCTGTCCGGGCTCGCGTCCACGGCGAGTGTGGCCGGGACGGCGATCCTGTCGGTACCGCTGGCCGCGCTGATGAACGCGCGGGGGCGGCGGGCCGGGCTCGTGCTCGCCTATCTGATCGGCACGGTGGGGGCCGTGGTGACCGTGCTCGGCGCCGCAGCCGGGAGCTTTCCGCTGCTCCTGATCGGGCTCGCGGGGTTCGGAGCGGCGTCGTCGGCCAATCTCCAGGCCCGGTACGCGGCGGCCGACCTGGCCGCACCGGACCGGCGGGCCCGCGCCATCTCCACCGTCGTGTGGGCCACCACGATCGGCGCCGTCCTCGGGCCGAACATAGCCGCGCCCGCCGGCCGGAGCGTCGCCGGGCTCGGCATACCCGAGGAGTCCGGACCGTTCGTCTGGGCGGCCGGGGTGTTTCTGATGTCCGCGGTCCTCGTGCACGTACTGCTGCGTCCTGATCCGCTGCTGACGGCGCGGGCGATGGCTCCCGCCGAGGAGCAGTCACCCGCGGCGCGCTCGCTGCGCGCGGGGTTCGCGGCGGTGTCCGCGTCGCCGCGGGCCCGGCTCGCGCTGGTGACGGTCGCCGTGTCGCACACCGCGATGGTCTCGGTCATGTCGATGACGCCGGTGGATCTCGAACACCACGGCGCGGACATCGAGTTGATCGGGCTCGTCATCAGCGGGCACATCGCCGGGATGTACGCGTTCTCGCCGGTGATGGGCCGGCTCGCCGACCGGTTCGGGCGGCTGACGGTGATCGGGCTCGCCGTGGGGCTGCTCGCCTGCGCGGCGATGCTGGCCGGGACGGCGGGCGGCAGCCACGCGCGCAGCGCCGCCGGCCTGTTCGTCCTCGGGCTCGGCTGGTCGGCGGGGCTCGTCGCGGGCTCCGCGCTGCTCACCGACTCCGTGCCGCAGGCCGCGCGGGCCGCCGCGCAGGGCCTGTCCGATCTGACGACAAGTCTGGCGGCGGGCATCGGCGGCGCCACCGCGGGCCTGGTCGTGGCGACGGCGAGCTACGCGTGGCTGAACCTGGCGGCGGCCTGCCTGCTGGTGCCGCTGGGCGCGCTGGCCCTGTTCACCCGGGGGCGGGCCCAACAGGCATGACAGACGAAGGAGTTCAGCTCAGCGTGATGTGGTAGGCCTTGCGCAGGGTCTCGTGCACGGTCCACGTCGTGCGGTCGCCCTCGCGCAGCACGGCGGCGGTTCCGGGGCCGAGCTCCAGGGTGTCGCCGCCCTCGACCTCGACGGTGGCACGACCGCTGACGACCACGAAGAGCTCGTTCGCCTCGGTGTCGGTGACGACGCCGGGGGTGATCTGCCAGATGCCGCGCAGCTGCTTGCCGTCGGCCGACTCCCACAGCACCGCGCCGGTGACGACCGGGTCCCCGGAGACGATCTGGGCGGGGTCGAGCGGTTCCGGCTCAAGGGTCACGTCCGGGACGCGGACGGCGAAGGAGGCTGCGTCGGGGGCTGCGGTCTGAACGTTCGTGGTCATGGCCGGTCACGGTAGTTGACCTGCGCCTCCGCTCTCACTGGACGGCCCGTAAGGTCTGCGGCCCGCCGACTGGACGGCCCGTCGAGGGGAAGACGGAAGACACGTCGCCCAGAGCGAACAAGGGCGGGCGAGGGCAGACAAGAGGTGCGCAGGGACATGGAGATCTCCGGCATATTCAGCGCGATCGTGGTCGGCGTCGTCATCGGCGTGATCGGGCGGCTGGTGCTGCCCGGCCGGCAGCGCATCGGGATCGTGGCGACGATCGTGGTCGGCTTCGTGGCGGCCCTGCTCGGCACGGCGATCGCCGCGGGCTTCGACGTCGCACAGACCCGGGGCGTGGACTGGACGGAGTGGCTGATCCAGATCGGCCTCGCGGCGTTCGGTGTCGCGCTGCTCGACCGCGGCCGGGTCCGCCGCCGCTGAAACGTACGCCGTTCCCGCTTCAACAACCTGGCCCGGCGGGGCTCCTCAGCGAGCCGTTTCGGTAGCAGACTCCACCGTGCGCACAGCCGGAGCATCCGCCGTTGGACGAGTCATGGAGCCGAAGGGACGGCGATCACGCATGAGCGGAAACAGGGCAGTGGCGTATCTCAAGCCGGGTGCGGTCGAGGTGAGGACCATCGACCACCCCACGCTTGAACTGAAGGACGGCCCGGGGGTGGCGTCCGCGAACGTCGGCCGGGTGTGCCGGCACGGCGTGATCCTCAAGGTGCTCGCCACCAACATCTGCGGCAGCGACCAGCACATGGTGCGCGGCCGGACGACGGCGCCCGAGGGCCTGGTGCTCGGCCACGAGATCACCGGCGAGATCGTCGAGAAGGGCCCGGACGTCGAGTTCCTGGGCGTCGGGGACATCGTCTCGGTGCCGTTCAACATCGCCTGCGGGCGCTGCCGCAACTGCAAGGAGCGCAAGACCGGCATCTGCCTGAACGTCAACCCCGCTCGCCCCGGCGCGGCTTATGGCTATGTCGACATGGGTGGCTGGGTCGGCGGGCAGGCCGAGTACGTCATGATCCCGTACGCGGACTTCAACGTGCTGCGGTTCCCCGACGCGGACCAGGCACGCGAGAAGCTCCTCGACCTGACGATGCTGTCGGACATCTTCCCGACCGGCTTCCACGGAGCGGTGACCGCGGGCACCACGGTCGGCTCGACGGTGTACGTGGCCGGAGCGGGGCCGGTCGGGCTCGCGGCAGCCGCCTCCGCGCAGCTCCTGGGCGCGGCCGTGGTGATCGTCGGGGACCTGAACCCCGAACGGCTCGCGCAGGCACGGAGTTTCGGCTGCGAGACCGTCGACCTGACGCGGGGCACGGTCGAGGACCAGGTCGCCGAGATCCTCGGGGTGCCCGAGGTGGACGCGGCCGTCGACGCGGTCGGCTTCGAGGCCCGGGCGCACGGCCCTGACTCCCCCGAGGCACCCGCGACCGTCCTCAACTCGCTGATGGGCCTCACGGCCGCGGGCGGGGCGCTCGGCATCCCCGGCCTGTACGTCACGGACGATCCGGGCGGCGTCGACCAGGACGCCCGCACCGGGACACTCAAGGTGCGGCTCGGGCTCGGCTGGGCCAAGAGCCACCGGCTCACGACCGGCCAGTGCCCCGTCATGACGTACCACCGGGGTCTGATGATGGCGATCCTGCACGAGCGTGTGCACATCGCGAAGGCCGTGAACGCGACGGTGATCGGCCTGGAGGACGCGCCGCGCGGATACGCGGAGTTCGACCAGGGTGCGAGCAGGAAGTATGTCCTCGATCCGCACGGCGCGCTGAGCGGCGTACGCCCTGTGTGAGACGAGGCTGCCGGGGGACGGGGCTCCACGCGCGCGTGGAGCCCCGTTTCCGTCTTCCATGTCGCGTGTTTGAGTGGGACACCTGACCGCCAGTGATGACAGGGACGAGTTCCCGAGGTTCCAACCGGCGGAAGGCGTACGCATGGTGGTCGTGGCGGACGAGGTACGGGAAGCGCTGCGTGACGGGCGTCCGGTGGTGGCGCTGGAGTCGACGATCATCGCTCACGGGCTGCCGCGGCCCCGGAATCTGCGGGTCGCCATGGAGCTGGAGAAGCTCGTGCGCGCCGAGGACGCGGTACCGGCGACGATCGCCGTCCTGGACGGGCGGCCCCATGTCGGCCTCGACAAGCAGCAGTTGGAGCGGATCGCGACCGAGGACGGGATCCGCAAGCTGAGCCACCGCGATCTGCCGCTCGCCGCGGCGAAGGGCGCGAGCGGCGCCACGACCGTGTCGGCCACCGCGCAGCTCGCGGAGTCCGTGGGGATACGGGTGTTCGCGACCGGTGGGCTCGGCGGTGTGCATCGGGGGTGGACGCAGACGCAGGACGAGTCGGCGGATCTGGGGCTGCTCGCGCGGACCCGGATCACGGTGGTGTGCGCGGGGGTGAAGTCGATCCTGGACGTGCCGGCGACCTTGCAGCGCCTGGAGACGTTGGGGGTGGCCGTCGCGGGGTTCGGGACGGAGCGCTTCCCGGGGTTCTACCTCTCCGACTCCGGTGAGCCGGTGGACTGGACGCTGGACACGCCCGCCGAGGTGGCGGAGGTGATGCGGGCTCAGGACGAACTGGGCGGCCCGGACTCGGCGCTGATCGTCGCCAATCCCGTACCGGAGGAGGAGCAGCTCGATCCGGCGCTGCACGCGCGCGTGCTGGAGAACGGGCTGCGGGAGTGCGCGGAGCGGGGCGTCGGCGGGCAGGCCGTGACGCCGTTCCTGCTCGACTACTTGGCGCGGCACACCGAGGGCGCCTCGCTGGAGGCCAACCTGGCGGCCGTGCGCGGCAACGTGCGCCTCGCCGGGCGGATCGCGGCGGCCCTGGCCGAGGCGTGACGCGCGCGGGCGGCAGGGGGCTGCTCGTGGTCGGCGACGTCGTCACGGATGTCGTCGCGCGTCATCGCGGGCCGTTGGCGGCGGGGACCGACACGGCGGCCGCCATCCGTACGGTGCCGGGTGGGGCGGGCGCCAACGTGGCGTGCTGGGCGGCGTACGCGGGATGCCGGGACGTCGCGCTCCTGGGACGGGTGGGGGCGGAGTCCGCGCGGTGGCACGAGGACGCTCTGGTGCGGGCCGGGGTGCGGCCGCGTCTCGTCGTGGACGCGCAGGCGCCGACCGGAACGGTGATCTGCCTGGTCGACGGGGCGGCCGGGGCCGAGCGGACGTTCCTGACGGACAGCGGGGCGGCGCTGCGGATCGGGCCGGAGGACTGGTCGGCCGCGCATCTGGACGGGGTGGGGTGGCTGCACCTGTCCGGGTATCTGTTCTTCTCCGCCACAGGGCGGGAGTTGGTGTCGCAGGCGCTGCGCGACGCACGCGCGCGCGGGGTGCCGGTGAGCGTCGATCCGGCGTCGGCGGGGTTTCTGCGGGAGCTGGGAACCGAGGTGTTCCTGGCGCTCGCGGACGGGGTGACGCTGCTGGCGCCGAGCCGGGACGAGGCGGTGCTGTTGAGCGGGGCGGCGGGGGCCGAGGACGCGGGGGCGAAGTTGAGCGGCCGGTTTCCTGTGGTCGTGGTGAAGGACGGGGCGGCGGGGGCTTGTGCGGCGCGGGGTGGGGTGGTGCGGGAGCGGGTCGCCGTGCCCGGGGCCTCGGAGGTGGTGGTCCGGGACTCGACGGGGGCCGGGGACGCGTTCACCGGGGCGCTGCTCGCCGCGCGGCTGCGGGGAGCCGGGTGGCGGGAGGCCGTGGTGGAGGGGTGCCGGGCGGGGAGCAGCGCCGTGGGGGTGGTCGGGGGGCGGCCGCCGGGGCGGGGCCCATCGTGACCGCGCGAGGAGGGTGTGGAGAGGTGCCCCGGACCCGCCCCTTCCCGAAACCGGGACTGCGCCCCTGGGCCCCGAAGGTGCGGCGCGTGCGGGTGGGTGGGGGCCGGGCGCGCAGTTTCCCGCGCCTCTTGAAAGCCGCCCGCGCCCCTTACGAAAAGGCCACCCGGGCCCCCTCAAAAAGTAGGTCGCCCGTCAGGGCTTGCGGCCCCACGCCGAGATCAAGGGGGACGTCGCCAGGTCCATCGTGCCCTCGGCCACGTTCGCCAGGTGGCGGTCGATGTCCTCGTCCGTGGCCAGGCCCGCCTCCACCAGGGGCCCGCGGATCTGCTCGACGGTCGCCGTCTCCAGGGCCGTGCAGGCCGGGGACGTCAGGGGGAAGTACGCGTCCGCCTCCACGCGTTGCAGGCCCGCCTCGCGCAGCAGCCGCGGGAGTTTGCGGCCGTACGAGAGGTCGGCGCCGCGGTCGGCGAGCAGGGAGCGGAAGCCGTGGCGCAGCCGGTTGGCCAACTGCTGCGCGGGGCCGGACTCGTCGGGGCAGAGCAGCGGCTGGAGGGCGGGGTCGGCGTCCTCGATCAGCAGTCGGCCGCCGGGGCGCAGGGCACGGATCATCGACGCCAACGCCCGCTCCCTGTCCGGGACATGGACCAGGACGAGCCGGGCGTGGACCAGGTCGAAGCCCTCGACCGGCGGATCGTCGACGCCCACGTCGTGCCGGCGCACTTCCACGGGGGTGCGCGGCGCGCTGGTCTGCCAGGACGTGTCGATGTCGGTTGCCAGGACCCGGCCGGTCGGGCCGACCTTGCGCGCCAGCCAGTCCACCACCGAGTTCCCGCCGGCGCCGACCTCCCAGCAGCGCCACCCGGAACCGATGCCGAGCTGCTCGATGTGCCGGAACGTCGTGGGGTCGAAGAGGGTCGAGAGGGCGTTGAAGCGCCGCCCCGCCTCGGCCTGACGGTTGTCGAGGAGATAGGCGTGGCCGCCGGATTGCGTCATGGCCCGATCATCCCAGCCCACCCCTCCGATACCGGGCATTTGCGCAGCTCGGGCCGCTCTCGACGGAAAGCGGAAGGGACACGGACACCCGCACGCAGACCAGCACGGACACCCGCACGCAGACCAGCACGGACACCCGCACGCAGACCAGCACGGACACCCGCACGCACACCAGCACGGACACCCGCACGCACACCGGCACGGATACCCGCACAGATACCCGCACGGACATCGGCACCACCGGAGCGGAATGCTCCGTTCCCACAGGGCTCGACACGATGTCAGGGTTCGCTGGCAGACTGGCTCGCCAGGTCGCCCGCACGAACCGGGTGACCGTCGGGCACGACTGTGTACGGACACGGCGCGAGGAGCCGAGCATGTCGATGGCGGGCAACCTGCGGAAGGTCGGCAGCCTGCGCAAGGTGGGCGGGCTGCGGAAGGTGGCGCGGCTGGCGCGGCGGCGGCCCAAGGTCGATCTGAGTCACCCGGCGCGCTCCCCGCTCGGGTCGGCGGTGGTGAACTGTGTGACGTATCGCGAGGGCGTGCGCGAGTCGGGCGGACGCGATCTCGTCGAGGCGGTGCGCCGGGTGCGCAAGACCGAGGACGGTTTCGTCTGGCTCGGCCTGCACGAGCCGTCGGAGTTGGAGTTCGCGGACATCGCCGAGCTGTTCGACCTGCATCCGCTCGCGGTGGAGGACGCGATCCACGCCCATCAGCGGCCGAAGGTCGAACGGTACGGGCAGACGCTGTTCGCGGTCCTGAAGACGGTCTGCTACGTCGAGCACGCCGAACTCACCGCGACCAGCGAGGTGGTGGAGACCGGCGAGATCATGGTGTTCGTCGGGCACGACTTCGTGATCACGGTGCGGCACGGGCTGCACGGCTCGCTCGGGCCGGTGCGCGAGCAACTGGAGGCGGAGCCGGAGCAGCTAGCCCAGGGCCCCGCGGCGGTGCTGCACGCGATCGCGGACAACGTGGTGGACGACTACCTGACGGTGATCGACGAGGTCCAGTCGGACATCGACGAGGTCGAGGCGGACGTGTTCGCGCAGAACGGGGCGCGCGCCGACCCCGGCCGCATCTACCAGCTCAAGCGTGAACTCCTGGAGCTGAAGCGGGCGGTGGTGCCGCTGGCCCGGCCGATACAGGAGCTGTCCGGCCGGCCGCTGCCCGCCGTACCGCCCCAGATACAGGCGTACTTCCGTGACGTCTCGGACCACCTGCTGCGCGCGGCCGAGCAGATAGCGGCCTTCGACGAACTGCTGAACTCGATCCTGCAAGCGCATCTCGCGCAGGTGACGGTCGCGCAGAACGAGGACATGCGCAAGATCACGGCATGGGCCGCGATCGTCGCGGTGCCCACGATGGGCTGCGGTGTCTACGGCATGAACTTCGACAACATGCCGGAGTTGCACTGGCGGTTCGGTTATCCGCTCGTGCTGTCCGGCATGGCTGTCATCTGTTTCATGGTCTACCGCGGCTTCAAGCGCAACGGCTGGCTGTGAGAGCGGGCCACAGGCCGTGAAAGGTCCGGGTCAGCCCTTGGCGTAGACGCTCTCCACCCAGGACGCGATCTGGTCCTCGGACAGATGAGTGGCCAGGTCGGCCTCGCTGATCATGCCGACGAGCCGCTTGTTCTCGATGACCGGCAGACGGCGGATCTGGTGGTCCTGCATCTCGTGCAGGACGGCGTCGACGTCGGCGCCCGCGTCGATCCAGCGGGGTGTGCCCTTGGCCATCTCGCCGGCGGTGACCTTGGCCGGGTCGTGGCCCATGGCCACGCATCCGACGACGATGTCGCGGTCGGTGAGGATGCCGCAGAGGCGCTCGTTCTCGTCGCTGATGGGCAGCGCGCCGACGTTCAGTTCGCGCATCAGCTGGGCGGCGCGGTCCAGGGTCTCGTGGGCGGGGATCCAGCGTGCACCGGGGTGCATGATGTCCGCGGCGGTGGTCATGGGTACCTCCCGTTGCCGGGATGGGTGGGGGGTGGGGTGTTCCCGGCGCCGTTCCTCATTCTCACCGCGGTGCCCACAGGGCGCATGTCAGCCGCTCCAGGCCGGGTGGCGCGGGTCGTCGGCGCGGACGACGACGTCGGCGGCAGCGGCGGGACCGGTCTCGGTGTCGTAGCGGGCGAAGGCCGGCAGCGTCCACTGCTCGTCCTCGGGGGTACGGCGTCGCAGGGCGCCCGGGGAGAGCTGGACGTGGACGGTCAGATCGAAGGGGAACCAGTGATTGAGGAGCAGCGGGCCGTGCAGCAACAGCGCTCCCCCGGGCGGGAGTTGGGCATACGGGCTGCGGGTGGCGCGGTCGGTGACCGGGTCCCACAGGTCGGGCAGGACCCGCCCCGTGCCGTCCGGTTCGAGGGGGCCGAACACCTCGCGCCACAGGGCGCCGGTGTCGAACCAGCCGCCGTAATACGCCTCGACGTCCTGACGCCCGTACTCGAACCGGAGCGAGGCGGGACGCAGGAAGCCCTCCGTGCCGACGACCAGAGACGTGCGGCCGCGCAGGCGCAGGGCGTCGGCGACACGGGCGGCGAGGTCGCCGGGACGGGCGGCCGGGGCGCCGTCGAAGGCGACCTTGGGCCAGGGGCCGCCGTCGGCCGGCTTCAGATCGAGCAGGCGCTCAGCGAGGGCGTCGCCGAGCCGTTCCCAGGTGATCGCTTCGAGTCGCACACGGTCCATGATGCCGGGGCGCGGGACGGGGCCGGAGGGGGTCGTCGGCCGGGCCGGGCGGGCATGACGTCCGTATGAGCAGCGTCGTCGCCTCGTCCCGCACCGCCCGCGGTCCGCTCGTCTTCCAGCCGGTCAGGCGCAGACGGTGTGCCGCGTGCCGGGTCGGGCCGCTGTCGCTGGTGGTGATCGAGGACGGGCAGCCGCGCTGTCTGGACTGTGCGGACCTGGGGCACCTGGTGTATCTGCCGCGCGGCGACACGGCGTTGACCCGGCGGGCCCGTGAGGAGAGCGCGCTGTCGGCGGTCGTGGTGCGGTTCCATCGGCGGCGCGGGCGGTACGAGCGGCAGGGGGTGCTCGTCGAGGAGGCGGCGCTGGCCAGGGCCGAGGTGCGGTGTCTGGCGGACGCGGAGGCGCGGGCCCGGCGGCGGGCCAGGGACGCGGCGCGGCGGGCGGTGCAGGACGAGCGGTTCGTGGCGGCGTTCGCCGCGGAGATACGGCGGCTGTTCCCCGGCTGCCCGGCGCAGCGGGCCGTCGCGATCGCCGGGCACGCGGGGCTGCGCGGGAGCGGGCGGGTGGGGCGGAGCGCGGCGGGGCGGGCGCTGACGGAAGGAGCGGTGACCGCGGCGGTACGGGCGGCGGTGCGGCATGTGGACACGCCGTACGACCGGTTGCTGATGGAGGGGGTGCCGAGAGGGGAGGCGCGGTCGCGGGTGGCGGCAGGGGTGGCGACCGTGCTGGACACGTGGCGGACGGCCGTCGCGTGAGGGCGGAGCGTTCGTCTGATGCGAACTGCTGCCCGGGATCAGCCCGTTGAGGCATGATCCCTTGCAGACCTAGGGGGTCGGGATGAGGGGGCTGGGATGATCGAGGGACCGTATTTCGTGCTCGTCGCGCTCGGGGCGCTGTGGTGCGGTGTCGCGGCGGGGGTGTTCGTCGCGTTCTCCACGTTCGTGATGCGCGGGCTCGGGGCGCTGCCCGCCGCGCGCGGGATCGCCGCGATGAACTCCATCAACGTGGCGGCGGTGAACCCCGCGTTCATGATCGTCTTCCTGGGCGCGGCCGTGCTGTGCGCGGTGATCGCCGTGGTGACGTTCGTGCTCTGGCCCGAACAGGGCACCGTGGAGCTGCTGTTGGGATGTGTGCTGTATCTGGTGGGGTCGTTCGGGGTGACGGTCGTGGCGAACATCCCGCGCAACGAGGCGCTCGCCAGGCTCGCCGGTGACGAGGAGTCCGAGCGCGGCGCGGCGCAGTGGCGTACGTATCTGAGCGAGTGGGTGCTGTGGAACCACATACGGGGCGGCGCCGCGATCGCCGCCGCGGCGTCGTTCGTCCTCGCCCTGACCTGACCTGCCCCGGGCCCGTGCGCCCACGACCGTCACCGGGTCACGACAGCAGGAAGTCCGCCGCTCCGGACTTGGCCCCCTCGATGAACGCGGTGATCTCCCCCGGGGTGTAGATGAGGGCCGGGCCGTCGGGGTCCGAGGACTGCCGGACGGCCACGCGGCCGTCGGCGAGCTTCATGGCTTCGAGGCAGTTGCCTCCGTTGCCGCCGCTCCACGGCTTGTGCCAGCCGTCCGTGCCGAGTTCGCGCGCCGGCATGCCGTTGTAGATCGGCTCGCCGTCGACGCCTCGTATTCGGTCCTTGATCGAGTCCATTCACAGCTCCTTGCGAAGATCGCGGAGGATCTCCTTTGTGCGTTGCGCCGTCGCGGCATGCGCCGCCATGCGGTCCATGACTTCCAGGTGGGTGGCCACCTCGGGGCGCGCGTCGAGATAGACGGCGCCGGTCAGGTACTCGCTGTAGACCATGTCCGGCAGTTCTGACATGGCAAATCGGAACAGGACGAAGGGGCCGTACGTGCCGGGGTGCGGCCCGGACGCGAACTCCGCGACCTGAAGCGTGACGTTCGGCAGCTCCATCGCCTCGAGCAGCCGGTCGATCTGCGCGCGCATCACCTCCGCGTCGCCGACGGGGCGGCGCAGCGCGGTCTCGTCCATGACGACCCAGATGCGGGGCGCGTCCTTACGGGTGAGCAGGGCCTGGCGCCGCATGCGCAGGGCGACGTGCCGGTCGACGACGTCCGGGTCGTCGGCGAGCGCGCGGCCGATCGCGCCGGAGGCGAGCACGCCGCGCGCGTACTCCTCGGTCTGGAGCAGGCCGGGGACGAAGTGCGGCTCGTACGTCCTGATGAGCGACGCGGCGCCCTCCAGGCTCACGTACATCGAGAACCAGCCGGGGAGGATGTCGTGGAACCGCTGCCACCACCCCGGCTTGTTCGCCTCCTCCGCGAGCTGCACGAAGGCGTCGGCCTCGTCGTCGGCGACACCGTAGGACTTCAGGAGCAGCTGGAGGTACGGGATCTTGAGCGCGACCTCGGCGGTCTCCATGCGGCGGACCGTCGCGGCGGTAACACGGAGTACTTTCGCCGCGTCCTCGCGCTTGAGTCCTGCGCCCTCGCGCAGGTCCTGGAGGCGCCGACCCAGTACGACCTGGCCGACCGTCGGCGCGGACCGCGGTTCGCTCACGCCCCCTACCTCCCACTAGTCGGACCGAGGTCCGAGTGTCCGAATCCAGCCGCGGGAGAAGATCCGGAGAGGGTCGTCCACCGGCCTGTTCCCCGCGGTCCACCCCCAATGGGCGCCGCGCGACGAGCTGTTGCGAGCAGTGTGCCATGCCCGCTCCGAGAGGCACACTGCACTCTGCACTTTTCAGAGTGGCTCTTGCCAAGTGTTCACGACGGGGCGATAGTGGCAAGCGTGACTCCGTCCGCGCCCTTAGGAACAGAAGCCGGCGAGGCTACGCTCGGTGACCGTTCGGGTACCCCGCCCGAAGCTCCGGTCCGCCGCAGCAGCTTCGAACTGGCTCCCCACCCGGGATCCGCCGCACAGGCCCGGCGTATGACGCGTGCCCACCTCAGCGGCTGGGGCGCGTGCGAGGACACCTGTGACGCGGCGGCCCTCGTCGTGTCCGAGCTGGTCACGAACGCGATCGTGCACACCGCCAGCAGACGTATCCACTGCGAGCTGCACGATCTGCGCGACGCCGCGGGTGAACGCGTGCGGATAGCGGTCCGCGACGAGGGCTGCATCCCCGGTGACACCCGGACCGCGGGCCGGATCGCGCCCGAGGAGGAGCACGGCAGGGGGCTCCTTCTCGTGGCGGCCATGTCGTCGGCATGGGGAGCGCAGGAGACCGGTCCCGGCCTGGTGGTCTGGGCCGAGCTGCCGCGCGACGCGCAGGCGGCACCGGGCCCCGGGCCCGTGCCCGAGGCGTCCGACGGAGCGGGATGGGCCTGGTGAAGGGCCGCCCCGGCCGGGCGGACGGAGAACGACTAGCGTGCTGAGCGGGAACGGATGGGCGTGGTGACGACGCGGACGATGCACCTGGACTCGCTGGTCGGGCTGGCCCGGCGGCGCGCCCCACGCCCGCACTCCCCCGTGCGCCTGGATGTGCCCGCCGGAATGACGGCCCCGCTGGGCTGTGACGCCGTGGCCGTGCCCGAGGCGTTCGCCCGCGCCATGACCGCCCGGCTGCCGCGCATGGGGTGCGTGTACGCGGACGGCGCGCACTGGTGGTGGCTGGTCCCCTCGGAATCGGACGTCTCCCTGGAGTGGCCCGCGCCCGCGCGCTACACGGCGGGCGCCGTGGTGCCCGACGCGCACCGCGCCCCCGACCTCATCCACTGCCCCGAGGGATCGGTCCCCTACACCCCGCCCATCCCCCTCTATCTGGCGCTGTGCCGGGTGACGGGGACGACGCCGGCCTGGTCGGCGTCCCGCGCCTGACCCGCGTCACCGCCAAGGTTGTCCGGAGCCTGTCGGTCCCGGCCCGGCCCCCTTGCCAGGACGCGCGCTTCAGGTCTCTCTGAAGAGTGCGTACTCGGGCGGGCGCCCGTGGTGGTGACGCACGGGGGAGGTCGTCCGATGGGACGGATCAGGCGGGAGAAGGACGCGGAACCGAACCAGCCGCAGGAAGCGACGGCACCGGGCGGGCCGGTGACCTCGGAGTCCGAGGAGCTGCTGTTCGGCGGGCCGCTGCGTTACGACATGGGCTGGTCGCAGCACGAGGACGCGTTCCTCCAGCTCGACTTCCGGGCGATGGTGCGGCGGCTGCCCGCACTCCTCGCGTCGAGCTTCCGGCTGGCGCGGGACGCGGACCGGCGGGCGGCGGGCATCGTCCTGGCCGCCGAGACGGGGCGCGGCCTCGCCCAGGCGGTGGGCCTGCTCGCAGTGAACAGCGTGCTGGCCCGGCTCGTCTCGGGCGGCACGATGGCGGACCGGCTGCACGGCGCGGCGCCCGCGCTGATCGCGATGTCGGCGGTCCTGCTGGTGGGAGCGCTGCTGCGCGCGGCGTCGACGTACGCGACGGGCAGGCTCGAACCGAAGGTCGAACGCCTCGCCACGGAACGGTACTTGGAGCGTGCGGCGGCCGTGGAACTGGCGGCGATCGAGGACGACGCGTTCCACAAGCTGCTCGACACCGCGCAGTACGGGGCGTCGTCGGCGCGCCGCATGATCGCCATCGCCACCCGGGTCGTGAACGCGATGATCTCGCTGGTCGCGGCGGCGAGCGTGCTGACGGTGCTGCATCCGGCGCTGCTCCCCCTCCTCGTCACGATGACGCTGCCGAGCGCGTGGAGCGCGCTGACGATGGCGCGGCACCGCTACCGCTCGTTCCACGTGTGGGTGCAGCACGCGCGGGCGGGACGGCTGATCAGCGGCCTGCTCATCGACACGGACGCGGCGCCGGAGATCCGTGTGCACGGCGTGGGGCCGTTCCTGCTGCGCCACTTCCGGTCGATGTCGGAGACCCAGGAGGCCGAGCAGGCCCGGCTCGCCCGGCTCGCGGCGCGTACGGGTCTGGTCGCGGCGGCCTGGACGGGGCTCGCGACGGCGGCGACGTACGCGACGCTCGGTCTGCTCCTGCTGACCGGCGCGATGGCCCTGTCGGTCGCCGGTACGGCGGTGATCGCGATCCGCACCGGGTCGCAGAGTCTGGACACGCTGGTCCTGGAGGTCAACGCGCTGCACGAGGACGCCCTGTTCGTCGGCGACCTGGAGCGGCTCCACGCGGAGGCGGCGCGGCGCGAGATACCGCGGGGCGGCGACCAACTCCCCGCCGAACCGCGGGAGATCAGGTTCGAGCACGTCACCTTCACCTACCCGGGCAGCACGGCCGCCGGCGGCGCGGCCCGGCCGGCGCTCGACGACGTGACGCTCTCCGTGCCGACCGGCCGCATCGTCGCCCTCGTCGGCGAGAACGGCTCCGGCGAGACGACCCTGGTGAAGCTGCTCGCCGGTCTGTACGCGCCGCAGAGCGGCCGGATCCTGTGGGACGGTGTCGACGCGGCGAGCGCCGACCGGGTCGAACTCGCCGAGCGGGTCGCGATGGTGGCGCAGGACTTCAAGCGGTGGCCGTTCACGGCGCGCGTGAACGTCGGCATCGGCCGCGCCGCGTTCGAGCCGACCGACGCGCGGATCACGGACGCCGTGACGCAGGCGGGCGCGGGCGATGTCGTACGGGACCTGCCGCGCGGCCTCGACACGCTGCTCGCCCGCGCGTTCAGCGCGGCCACGAGCTGTCCGGCGGGCAGTGGCAGCGGCTCGGCATCGCGCGGGCCGCGTACCGCAAGGGCCGCATCCTCATCGTGGACGAGCCGACGGCGGCGCTCGACGCGCGGGCCGAGCTCGAAGTCTTCGAGAAGATAAGGGCGTTGGCGGGCACCGGCCAGACGGTCATCCTGATCACGCACCGGCTCGCGTCCGTGCGGCACGCGGATCTCGTGCACGTCCTGGAGAAGGGCCGCCTGGTGGAGTCGGGGTCGCCGGAGGAACTGCTCGCCTCCGGCGGGCTCTACGCGGAGCTGTACGCGCTCCAGGCCGACCAGTTCACCCGGCGGTTGCCCGGCAGCGGCCTCACGCCACCGGATCCGGCGCGGCCTCCCGCACGATCACCAGGAACGCGTCCGTCGCCAAGTCCATGACGACCTCGGCCAGCTGGCCCTGTGTGCGCAGCCGGTCGGCGAACTCCTCCGCGGGCCAGGAGCCGCGAGGGCCTCCGGCCGGGAAGCGTTGCAGTACCACTCGTCCGTTGATCATTGTCCGTCCCTGCCCCCGTGATCGTGCTGTTGTTCCACCCCGCCGGCCGGTGCCGGTCCGGAGCTATATGAGGGAGAACGCTGACAGGGCGGGTTCGGACTCGCAACGTGACGAGAATGACACCGACTTGATACGAGGTCAGAGCGTCGGGTGCGGACGTCAGTCGACGTATTCGTCGTGATACCGCACCCGCGCGCTGCCCGCAGGGGCCCCGAGAGACGACGCGCGTCCCTCTGGTTTCTCCCATTCCTCCTGCCGGCCGAGTGCGGTGAGGTCGAGGAGGTTGGAGGTGAAGCCGAGGTTGTCGAGGCCGCGGTCGAACGTCGAGTACGTGTGGAAGACCCGCTCGCCCTCGCGCAGGAAGCAGCTGATCGCGGGCCGCTCCTGGAGCGTGCCGTCGTCGGCGCGGACGGTCGCCCCGAAGTCCTGGTTGAAATCGCTCAGGTGCGAGGAGTACCAGGGCACGGTCCAGCCCATGCGGGCCTTGAACGGCAGGATCCTGGTGAACGGCGCGCGCGAGACGGCGGCGAACGCCGTGCCTCGGGCCCGCAGATGGGCCAGGTGCCCGATCTGGTCGAGGAAGCCGGAGCAGCTGGTGCAGCCCGCGTCCCACTCGGGGTCGAACATGAAGTGGTAGACGACGAGTTGGGCGCGTCCTTCGAAGAGGTCAGCCA
Source organism: Streptomyces sp. NPDC052225 (assembly GCF_040679615.1). Taxonomy (NCBI): domain Bacteria; kingdom Bacillati; phylum Actinomycetota; class Actinomycetes; order Kitasatosporales; family Streptomycetaceae; genus Streptomyces; species Streptomyces sp. NPDC052225. The sequence goes on from NZ_JBFAVD010000007.1 coordinate 66,000, forward strand.
ACTCGCTCTTGCCGTCGGGCCCTTCGAAGACGTACAGCTTGTCGACCTCCACCATGGGCAGCTCGCGCCGCCGGGTGTTCAGGGCGTCGCGCGCACGGGTCGCCGCCTTCTCCAGGGCGAGCAGCTCCTCGCGGGCGGCGCGCCACTCCTCGCGCGTGACCACCTTCGGCAGCCCCATGGTTCCTCCTCGGATCGGGTCTCTGGAGGGGTGACCGGGGGCGGCAGCGGAACTCATCGCTACGGCCGAAGATTCTTCGCGGCCGTCTCCCGGGGCCGCCTCTCGGAGTCGTCTTTCGGAGTCGTCTTTCGGGGCCGTCTTTCGGAGTCGGGCCCGGCCCGGGCGACGCCGCGTACGCCCCTCGGCGGATCCGCGCGTCCGCCGGCACGGGGACCCGCACCGTGCATCCACCCCGTCCCCTGTCCCCCGGGCGAAGCCACTGGCACTCTGGCGCCCCCGGCCCGCCCGGGCCGGCCCGAGGACGGAGCGCACCATGCTCGTCGGCACCTGGAACCTGGAGAACCTCTACCGCCCCGGCAGTCCCTACGGCCCCCGCGACAAGGCCACGTACGAGGCGAAGCTCGCCGCTCTGGCCGCCACCATCGACCGGTTGCACCCCACGCTGCTCGGCCTCCAGGAGGTCGGCGACCCGGCGGCGCTCGAGGACCTGGTGGGGATGCTGGACGGGCGGTACCACGTGCGGCTCTCGGAGTTCCCCGACGAGCGGGGCATCCGGGTGGGCTTCCTCAGCGACATCGTCGTACGCGTCGTCGAGGACACGCCCGCGTTCCCGGACGCCGTGCGCCCGGCGCAGGTCGACGACAGTGGCCGTACGACGGAACGGGCCGGCCGGGGCGTGCTCGCGGTGAACTTCGCGACCCGGGTGACCTGGCTGACCGCCGCCGTCTGCCATCTCAAGTCGAAGCTGCTCAGCTACCCGGGCGGCCGGTTCGTCCCGCGCGACGAGGGCGAGCGGGCCCGGTACGCGGCCTACGCACTCCAGCGCCGCGCGGCGGAGGCGGCGGGGGTGCGGGCCGTCGCCGACACCCTCATCGGCGAGGACGGCCGGCGCGAACGGGTCGTCGTCCTCGGCGACTTCAACGACGAGCCGCACGCCGCGACCACCCAGATGGTGCAGGGCCCGCCCGGTTCGGAGATCGGCACGCCGGGCTTCGACCGCCCGGACAAGGGGGACGCGAAGCGGCTGTGGAACGTGGCCCCGCTCATCCCGGAGGACCAGCGCTACTCGCGCGTGTACGCGGGCCGCCGCGAGCTGATCGACCACGTCTTCGTCACGCACGAGCTGGTCGGCCGCGTCCGGCGGGCCGGGACCGGTATCCCGCACGAGGCGACGGCACAGCTGCGTCCGGTCCCGTCGATCGGCGACGACCCGGCCGAGCGGCGGGACGCAGCGGGCTCGGACCACGCGCCGGTGTGGATCGAACTGGGGCCCTGATTCAGCCACTTCCCCGGAACCTCTCTCCGTTCGCTCAGTGCGCCCTGTTGTCCGCTGAGCCGTACAGCATCACAATGCTCATGCCAAACAGGCAGCATGAGAAACGTGAGAGAGGCCCCCCACATGAAGAAGTCTCTCGTCGGCGCGCTCCTCGGCGTCGTCCTCATAGGAGCAACGGCCGCACCGGCCACCGCTCTTGACGCACCATCAGCAACTGTCAAAGCCACTGCCGGCACCAAGGTCAAGGCGGTGAACTTCGCCGGAACGGTCGCGCTCAGCAACTGCTCGGGATCGGTCGTCCGCGTCCCCAACTCGCAGTCCACCGACCCGGCCCTGGTCATGTCCAACGGCCACTGCCTGGAGTCCGGCTTCCCGGGCCCCGGCGAGGTCGTGGTCGACCAGCCGTCGACGCGTACGTTCAGCCTGCTCAACTCGGCGGGCAGCAAGGTCGCGACGCTGCGGGCGAGCAAGGTGGCGTACGGCACGATGACCGACACGGACGTCTCGCTGTACGAACTGACCAGCACGTACGCGCAGATCGAGAGCGCGTACGGCATCAAGGCCCTGGAGCTCTCGGCCGCCCACCCGGTCCAGGGCACCGCGATCAGCGTGGTCTCCGGCTACTGGAAGCGGATCTACACCTGCTCGATCGACGGTTTCGCGTACCGCCTCAAGGAGGGCGACTGGACCTGGAAGGACTCGGTCCGCTACACCTCGGCCTGCGACACGATCGGCGGCACCTCCGGCTCCCCGGTCGTCGACCGGACGACCGGCAAGGTCGTCGCGGTCAACAACACCGGGAACGAGAGCGGCGAGCGGTGCACGGACAACAACCCGTGCGAGGTCGACGAGAACGGCACGGTCACCGTCCGCGAGGGCATCAACTACGCGCAGCAGACGTACGGGATCGTGCCGTGCGTCGGGATCGGCAACAAGATCGACCTGTCGGCGCCGGGGTGTGAACTGCCCCGGCCGTAACGGCTGTTCTAAGCGGCGAGTTCCGCGAGCAGCACGCCGATCCGCTCGGCGTGCTGCTCCGGTACCCGCCCGGTGTCGTCGACCTGGACGGCGCACGCGGTGGTCGTGTCCACGAGCCGTTCCAGGACGACGGTGACATGCCGCGCGCCGACCGAGTGCCGGGCGACGACGGGGAGTTCGGCGGCGGCGAGGTCCACGGCGGCCCGCGCCTGGGCCAGCGTCCGGTACGCCTCGCGCCGCAGCGCCCACCGCCGGGCCCGGGCGTCGCTCCCGGTGTCCTCGCTCAGCACATGCCGTACGTAGGCGTGGGCGGCCTCGCGTGCGACGGCGAGCCGTACCCGTACGCCGCCTCCGCCGTGCGCGCCCGGCCAGGGCAGATGCCCGGCGACCAGCACGATGGCGCAGGCGAGCAGCGTCTCCGTGATCCGGCTGACGGACGCCTGCGGCTCCCCGCCGACCATGACGAGGGACAGCACGAGCACGGTGATCACGGCGGTCTGCGCGGCGAAGTGCCGGGTGGACACGGGGATCAGGGCGCCGCACAGGGCGACCAGCACGATCAGCCCGTCGGGTGCGAGCAGGCAGGACAGCGCCGCGAAGGCGGCGGCGCCCGCGACGGTCCCCGCCGCCCGGCACAGGACGCGCGAGGCGAGCGGCCCGAGATCGGGCTTGACCAGGAAGACGGCGGTGGCGGGCAGCCAGTACCAGTGCACGGGGTGCAGGGCCTGGGCCACGGCGGCGCTGGCGCCGAAGGAGAGTCCGACGCGGGCCCCGTACTCACGCCCGGCGGGCCCGACTGCCTTGCGCAGCGCGCTCTTCGCGGAGCTCCCCGACCGCGGCGGGGCGGGCGCGCAGCCCCCGTCGAAGACCTCGGCGGCGCGCAGCAGGGCCTCGTCGAGCGCGCGCAGCCCCGCGTCGCACCGGGCGGGCGCGGGCAGCGACCCCACCGGCGCTCCGGTCCGCACGGCGGCGGCGAGCAGCCGCGGCCCCTCGGCGGCCCGCGCGGGGACGGGCTTTCCGGCCCAGGCCAGCGCGGTGGCGGCCTCGGCGAGGGGCAGCGCGGCGGCGTACAGGGCTTGCAGCCTGCGGGCCGCGGCACCGTCCCCGCGCAGGGGGCCTCGCAGGGCGTCCTGGGCCTGGTCGAGGGCGGCGGTCAGAGCGGCGCGGCGGGGGCGGGCGTCGGTGCGGCCCGCGGCGTCGATGAGCCGGGCCACGGCGTCGTACACGGCGGCGACGGCGACGCGTTCACCGTCGTACAGGTAACCGAGCCCACGCGTACGCCGGGCCGGCGAGGGCAGCGCGACCCGCAGCACGATGAGCCACGCGGCACCGCCCACGAAGAGGACGCCCCGCTGCCATCCGGCCTCCGGCAGCGGCATCCCGGCGCCGATGGCGACGGTCACCAGAAGCTGCGTACCGCAGGCGGACGCGACGGGCCCGACCGCGCTGAACGCCCCGCCCACGAGCCCGAGCCCGGCGAACACGGCGACGACGAGCACGGCCCCGCCGTGCAGCGCGCTTCCCGCCGCCATCCCCACGCCGCCGGCGAGAGCGGGCGCGCCGAGGCGGGTCAGGGCGGCGAGCCGGGTCCCCGGCCGGTCGTTGACCCCGGCGAGCATGGCGCCGAGGGCGAGCAGCACCCCGCTGGAGGGCCGCCCGGCGAGCACGGCGACAAGCAGCAGGGGCCCTGCGGCGAGCGCGCCCCGCACGACGGCGGGCCAGGGGACGGGGGCGCGCTGGGCGCGCAGCGCGTGTCCGAGCCAGGGCGGGAGGGAACGGGGACGGGGCACGAGCGAGCTCCTGTCGTACGCGATGGTGCCGGACGACATCGGCCAGACCTGAACGGGTCGCGGTTCCTCCACCGTAACCAGAGTTCATGGAGGGGAGGGAACGCCCGTATTTCCGCAATGTGACGACAGCGATGTGACACTTGACCGTGCCCACTGAGTCCACTGAATCCGGCTGGCCGGACGCCCCCGGCGACACGGCCCTGACGATCCACATCCCCGAGGCGGACGCGTTGGTCCGCACGGGAACGCGCGCCCACGTGACGCTCCTCTACCCCTTCGTCCCGCTGCACGAGTTCACGCCCGACACGGACCGGGCCCTGCGCGCTCTGTTCGCCTCGGCCCCGTCCATCCCGCTGACCTTCCGGGAGCTGCACCGCTGGCCGGGCGTCCTCTACCTGTCCCCCACCCCCGCGGACCCGTTCCGCGCCCTCACGAAGGCTCTGCGCGAACGCTGGCCGCGGGCGGTCCCGTACCGCGGCGTCTTCGGCGACGAGGGTCTCGACCCGCATCTGACGCTGGCGAGCGGCGCGGGCACGGACGAGATCCCGCCATCGGACTTCACCCCGCACCTCCCGCTGCACGCGGAGGTCACCGAGGTCCACCTGATCGTGTCGGACGGCCGAGGGACGCCCTGGCGGGACGCCCGCTCGTACCCGCTTCAGACCCCCTGACGGGCGCCCTCGACGGCCTTGGCCATCAACTCCCGTGCCTGGTCGACGAGTTCGCCGAGCCCGATCCCCGGGTCCGCCACGAGCCCGTCGACGCCCCGCAGCCCGGCCCGCTCCACAAGCCGCTTCTCGTTGGTCACCCACTCGCCCCGGGCGGCGAGCACGGCATGCGCGGCGGACAGGGTGGCGACGGCGACGGCCCCGAGCACCTCCGTCCGCGCCCCCTTCACCGCGAACCCGCCCCGCGCATACGCCAGCGTCGCCTCGGCCCGCCCCCACCACTCGCCGGGCGCGGCCTCGCGCAGGGCGACGGGATACCCGTCGGGCTCGGGTGCGGTGCCGCGCAGCACGCGATTGACGGCGAGCTCGGCGACGACGAGGTAGGACGGGATCCCGGCGAGGTGAAACATCAACGGCTCGATCCGGAACCGCCCGGCCCCGGCTTCCGCCAACTCCCGCTCCACGACGTCGAGATCGCGGTAGTGCACATCGACGCGCCGCCCCTCGACGGTGAACCATCCCCCACCGTTGAACACCCCGCCACCCCACCCCCCGATCTCGGAGGCCTCCCCTTCCCACCCGATCTCGCGTACGGCCTGCGCGGTGAACAGCTCTTCGCCGCCCCGGTAGTAGACCGCAGTGTCCCAGTCGCTGTCGGGGCCGTGCGTGCCCTGGGCACGGGATCCTCCCAGAGAGACGGCGTGGGCGCCGGGGAGGGCGGCGAGGGCGTCGGCGACACGGTCGAGGAAGGCGGCGTCGGTGCGGTGCGGGTCGGACATGGGGTCACGCTATCGACGCCAGGAACCGCACCGCCGCCGATTATTCGGCTCACGCCACATGCGCCTCAAAAAGGAGTGATCCCAGTTCATGCCCCGAGGTGAGCCGGACATCGGCCTCCAACGCGCCCGCCAAACGCCGCAACAGATCGAGCGTGGGTTGAGTCCCGCCCTCTTCCATACAGGCGACCTCGTCCTCCGTCACGCTCAGACGCTCCGCAAGCTCAGCTGTACTCAGCCCCAAATCCGTACGCCGGTCGTATAGCGCCTTCCCGAACGCCATGGCTTCCCGGATAGCGAGCCGCTCGGGATCGTCCGTGTCAGGCCCCGACGGAATCCACCGTGCGTGCTGGGATCCGGCCATCACACGTTCCTCTCAAAGGTCTGGGTCGTAGGACCATGATGCTCGTTCTCACAGATCTTCTGGGCCCGGACGGCCCTCTCAATCTGCGCGTGCTCGTGCTGGCGAGTCTTGCGGAAGACGGTCAGCAACACGACGGTTCCACAGGGTGTGATCCAGTAGGTGATCCGCGGTGCGATGTCCCTGAACCGAAGCCGCAATTCTCTGACGGGCCCCTCCAGGTGATCCGCCCATGGCCCCGGCAGTTCTGGCCCGAACTCCGCGAGCAGCCCCGCAACCTCATCGACACGCTTGAAGTCGGAGTCCGAAAGGCCCTCCAGCCACCCCCGCACTTCGGGTTCGATCTCGAACTCGTAGAGCGCTCTCATCAGCCCCTCCCGGATTGACGCTGTGTGCATAACAGGGCACTCGCTGCAGAGGTCACGCCTTGTGAGGGGGATGCGCAGCCCGCTCCTGCCGATCTCGCCCGCCGCACCCACCCCTTGCGTAAGCTGGTGTTTTGGGCAAGTGGCGGCGAGGAAGCGAGAGGGTGCAGTGGACAGGCAGCTCAGCGATCTGGCGAAGAGATCTCCGAACTTCGGGGTGCTGTACCAGTACCAACCGCTACTGGCTCTGTACGGAGCGCAAGCGGAACTGACGGTCTTCACCAACCCGAACGCCGCCCAGGTCCAGGCCGGCCAGTTCGGCGAGGTCCTCGCTGAGGAGCTGGTCACCAGAACCGCCACACGTGTCGAGGGCGACCGCCAGATCGACCGCCTCAACGCCCTGACCCGCATCGGCGCCCTCACCCCTGCGGTCCGGAACGCTTTCGACCAGCTCCGCAAGGACCGGAACCAGGCGGCGCACGCTCATCTCTTCGACACCACCAAGGCGCTCAACGCCATCCGCACCTGTTACGAACTCGGCGTCTTCTTCCACCGCACCATCTCCGGGAAGCGGACCGTCGCAGCATTCGTACCACCCTCGGTACCTCAGGTCGCAGACCCGGCAGAGCTGGCACAGCTCCAGGAAGCACTCAAGGGTCACCGGGAGGCCCTGACCCAGTCCCGCGTCCGCCTGAGCGAGAGTACGAGCCAGCTCGCCGCGGAACAGCAGGCCCGCGCCGAGGCCGAGTCGATGATGCGGTCCGCGGAGACCGCGAAGGCCGAATTCGCCGCGCGGAACCAGCAGTTGCTGGCCGAGATCGAAACGCTGCGTGCAGCTCAGCGAACGCAGTACGACACCGAGCGCACCAACCCACGCCGAGTCAACGTCGCGGCCCGCGACGCCATCATCCACCGCGCGCAACGCCCGGCGCCTCTCAACGAGGTGCAGGCACGCGAGAAGATCGACTCGATGCTGCGCGCCGCCGGGTGGATCATCCAGGACCGCGACGAACTCAACCCAGGCGCGGGCACCGGTGTGGCGGTTCGCGAGTTCACCCTGGCCACAGGCAGGGCCGACTACGTCCTGTACGTCGACGGCAAGATCGCCGGTGTCATCGAGGCCAAGCGCGAAGGCGACCACCTCAGTGGAGCGCTCGCCCAGAACGACCGCTACGCATCAGGCGTCCTCAAGGAACACAGCCTCGCGGTCTGGCGTGCGGACGAGCCCTTCGCCTTCCGCTACGCCACTACGGGCACGGAGACCTGGTTCATCAACCGCCTTGACCCGGACGCCCGTTCACGCGAGGTCTTCTCCTTCCACAAGCCCGAGACCGTCGAGGCCTGGATGAAGAGAGCCGAAGAGAACCCGGCGGCGCCCACCTTCCGGGCAGGTCTGCGCAAGATGCCGATCCTGGAATCGCACGGCCTGCGCCTCGCGCAGGTGGACGCGATCTCGGGCCTTGAGGACTCCCTGGCGAGGGATCAGCCCCGCGCGCTGATCCAGATGGCCACCGGTGCGGGCAAGACGTTCACGGCGGTCACGGAGACGTACCGGCTTCTCAAGCACGCGGGCGCCAAGCGGGTGTTGTTCCTCGTCGACCGGAACAACCTTGGCAAGCAGGCGCTCTCCGAGTTCCGCAACTACACGACGCCGGACGACGGCCGGAAGTTCTCCGATCTCTACAACGTGGACCGACTCGGCGCGGCGGGCCTCCAGGACGCGTCGTCCGTGGTGATCTCCACGATCCAGAAGATGTACTCGCTCCTGAGCGGTGAACAGCTCTCGGACGACGACTCCCTCGACGAGCAGGCAGACGCGACCGCCTATGACGAGGAGAGCTACGCGGCGGACGAGCCCATCGAGATCGGCTACCGCTCGGACGTCTCACCGGAGTCTTTCGATCTGATCGTCGTCGACGAGTGCCACCGCTCCATCTATGGGCTGTGGCGGGGCGTGCTGGAGTACTTCGACGCGCACTTGGTGGGCCTGACCGCAACCCCGACAGCGCAGACACTCGGCTTCTTCGGCCAGAACCTGGTCTCGGAGTACACGTACGAGCAGGCGGTGGCGGACGATGTGAACGTTATCTTCGACATCGTGCGTCTCAACACCGACATCCGGGAGAAGGGCGCCGCGACCATCGAGTCCGGCACGACGGTGCGCATCAAGGACCGCAAGACGCGGGCTCAGCGCTACGAGGAACTCCCGGACGACTTCACGTATTCGACGCAGCAGATTGGCCGCTCGGTGATCGCGGTCGACGAGATCCGCGCAGTACTTCAGACGTACAAGAACAACTGGCAGCGCTGGTTCCCCGGACGCAAGGACCTCCCCAAGACACTGATCTTCGCTGTTGGGGAAGATCACGCGGAGGACGTCTTGCGCCTGTCAAAGGAGGTCTTCGGCCGCGGGGACGCCTTCGCCAAGAAGATCACGTACAAGAGCCGCCAGAACGGCGAGAACCCCGACGACCTGATCAACGACCTGCGCAACTCGCCGTCTCTACGCATCGCCGTCACGGTCGACATGATCGCGACGGGTACGGATGTCCGCGCCCTGGAATGCGTGATCTTCCTTCGGTCGGTGCGCAGCGCGGTCCTTTTCGAGCAGATGAAGGGCCGCGGCGCCCGCACCATCGACCAGACGGAACTCCGCGAGGTCACCCCGGACGCCGACGAGAACGTACGCAAGGATCGGTTCATCATTATCGACGCGGTCGGCGTCACGAAGTCGCCGCTGGTCGACGCCCGTCCGATGGTCCCGGCCGGCGATCGCCAGGTGTCTCTGGCGAAGCTGCTCGACAAGGCGGGGACGAAGTCGATCAGCGCGGGCGAGGCCGAGATCCTGGCGGGGCGGCTGGCACGCCTGAACCGTCAACTCAACGACGAGGAAAGAGAGTTGCTGACTGACGCAGCGGGCGGCTCCACGCTTTCCGAGATCGCCCGGAAGCTCGTCGATGCGGCCGACCCCGACCGTCAGGAGCGAGTCACGGACGAGCAGGGCTCCGGGGCCGCGCGCAGGCTGATCGAGCAGGCAATCGCTCCGCTGACGGAAAACCCGCTGCTGCGCGAGCAGATCATCACGATCCGTCGCGACAAGGACTTGCTCTACGACGAGACGACAGCCGTCGCTGTCACGGAGATCGAAGAAGTTCCGCGAGAGAAGCGGGCCCTTGAGCGAATCTCCAAGTGGAGCAAGCTACTCGAGGAGGACCGCGACAAGATCGCCGCGATCAACATCGCGTTGGGCAGCCACCGTACAGTGTCGCCGACGGAGGCGCGGGCCGCGATGAAGGAACTCTCCGGCATGCTCCGGAAGAACCGCCTCACACCGCAGGAACTGTGGTCGTCCTACGAAGACGTGCAGCGGGCAGCGGAAACCCCGAACAAGGACGCTGGCCCGGAGGACCTGATCGCCCTAATCCGCTACGAACTAGGCGTCGACGACGAGTTGAAGCCCTACCGAAGCACGGTGGAGGAGCGCTTCGCGGGTTGGCTACTCCGCCAGGAACAGGCGGGCGTGCACTTCTCGGACGAGCAGCGATGGTGGCTGGAGTGCATCCGCGACGTGGTTGCGAGCGAGATCGGCATAGAGCCGAAGGAACTGTCCGGCGAGCCGTTCGTGCAGCGGGGTGGCGGTCGCGGTTTCATGGCGGCGTTTGACGGGCGCGAGAGCGCGCTGGAACTTTTGAATGAGTTGAATCGAGAACTGGCTTGAACGAGAAAAGAATCCCAAATTCATGGTCTATGGCTCGCCTAGACGAGATCGCGGACGTCACTCTCGGACAGTCCCCACCGGGAACAACCTACAACACTAATGGGTCTGGGCTTCCCTTTTTTCAGGGTAAGGCTGAATTTGGAGAACTGTACCCAGCGGTCCGAAAGTGGACCACAGCAGCCTCCAAGATTGCCGAACCTGGAGATATCCTCCTTTCCGTTCGAGCTCCTGTCGGCCCCACGAATATCGCCCCTTACCAATGCGCAATCGGTAGGGGACTGGCTGCGATTCGCGCCCGCGAAGGGATTTCACAGAAATTCTTGCTGCACGCGATCAGGGGAACTGCGTATCAGCTTGCCTCAAGAGCGACTGGCAGCACATTCTCAGCTGTCAGTGGAGCGGTAGTGCGTGGACACCGCCTACCAGTCCCACCTCTCTCAGAGCAACACCGCATCGTCGAAGCCCTCGAAGATCATCTCTCCCGCCTGGACGCCGGTTCAGAACTTGTATCAGCCTCAACAAAGCGCCTAAAACGTCTGAAAGATTCTTCACTCCAGACGGCTCTCGACCGGTGCAGCGGGTACCCCTCCCTGGCACTCGGCGACCTACTTCGCGAACCTCTCCGAAACGGCCACTCGGCTCGGGCCACCACCGACACCTCGGGAATCCGCACCCTCACTCTCACAGCAGTAACAATGTCCAAGTTCACTAACGAGAACACCAAAATCACCTCGGCAATCCCGAACCGAATCGCCAACCTTTGGCTGGAGCCTGGAGACATCCTGATCCAACGATCCAACACGCCAGAACTTGTCGGCACATCAGCGCTCTACAATGGACCAAGAGAATGGGCCATCTACCCTGACCTCCTAATTAGAGTGCGAGTTAACTCGCATCTCCTTCCTGCATTTACCGCCCTCGCCCTACAGAGTAAAACCACTAGGACCTACTTCCGATCGTCAGCCAAAGGACTGGCTGGATCAATGCCGAAAATCGATCAAACGACTATCGAAAATACATTGATCCCAGTTCCGCCGCTTGATGTTCAGCAAAAAGTGGTGACCGAGGTGCACGAAGAGTTCGATCGAATTGACCGCCTAGCACCTCAGCTCGTAAATTCAATCACCCGTGCTAGGTCTTTGAGAGCTTCGGTACTCCGGTATGCCTTCACTGGCAAGCTCGTCCCCCAAGACTCCGGCGACGAACCTTCGTCTGAACTCCTCACTCGTATCAAGATTGAACGCGCCACACAGGCGAAACAGAGGCGCACCCGCCCCGCGCCAGCATCCAAGCGGCACAAGAACGTAGCCACCTCCGACGGTGTCCCACCCCCGGCCGCCTCCTCAACCCCCGTCTCCCAGACCGCCGTTCAACAGGAGTTCGAGCTGTGAGCGCCCCGCACATCCCCGCTGAGACCGACACCGCCGCGTCCGCCAGCAAGTCCCCACAGGCTGCCGCCCAGACCAACACTCTAGTAGCTAAGCTATGGAACTACTGCAACGTTCTCCGGGACAACGGCCTCTCGACCATTGAGTACGTTGAGCAGCTCTCGTATCTGCTCTTCCTCAAAATGGTGGACGAGATCATCAACGATCCGTTCGCAGAAAGCGACTTGGCGGAGATCGTCCCAGAGGGCTACGACTGGCAGTCACTCGTCTCCAAGAAGGGGGTGGCTCTTGAAGCCCACTACCGCGAGATCCTGGGCAAGCTCGCCGAAAACCCTGGGACCACCCTCGGCACAATCTTTGCCAAGGCCCAGAACCGCATCACCGAGCCCGCTCTCCTCGAAAAGCTCGTCATCGATCTGATTGGAAAGCAGGACTGGACCCTCGCCGGAACCGACCTCAAGGGCGATGCCTACGAAGGGCTCCTCGCCAAGGGCGCCGAGGACACCAAGACCGGCGCCGGCCAGTACTTCACCCCGCGCGCTCTGATCGACGCCATGGTCGAGTGCACCCGGCCGACACCGGATGACACGATTACGGACCCCGCCTGCGGAACCGGCGGATTCCTCATCGCCGCCCAGACCTACATCCGCGAGCACCACACCAAGAACCTCACTCGCGAACAGCGCCTCTCGCTCGGCAAGGACAATATCTTCGGCACCGAGTTGGTGACCGGCACCGCCCGCCTCGCCGCGATGAATCTGCTCCTCCACGGCATCGGAACCAGCGACGGGCCCAGCCTCATCGAAGGTGGCAAGGACGCCCTCGCCAAGAAGCCGAAGCGTCACGCCACCCTGGTTCTCGCCAACCCACCCTTCGGCAAGAAGTCGGCGATCACCGTCATCGGCACAGACGGCAAGGCCGAGAAGGAGGACATCTCCTACGACCGTGACGACTTCCGCGCCACCACCACGAACAAGCAGCTCAACTTCGTCCAGCACATCATGTCGCTGACCGCGATCGACGGCCGCGCCGCAGTCGTCCTCCCCGACAACGTCCTCTTCGAGGGCGGCGCAGGCGAGAAGATCCGGCGCCGTCTGCTCCACGAGTTCGACCTGCACACGATCCTGCGCCTGCCCACCGGCATCTTCTACGCGGGCGGCGTCAAGGCCAACGTCCTCTTCTTCGACAAGAAGACCCCGCGCGCCGACGGCAAGCCGCACACCACCAAGACCTGGGTCTACGACTTCCGCACGGGCAAGCACTTCACCCTCAAGACGAAGGCGCTGCGCCGCGCCGACCTGGACGAGTTCGTGGAGGCATACGCCCCCGACAAGCCGCGTTCCGAGCGCGTAGAGACCGAACGGTTCAAGCCGTTCACCTACGACGAGTTGATCGCCCGCGACAAGGTGAACCTCGACATCACGTGGATGAAGGACCCGGCGCTCGACGACGCCGACAGCCTTCTCCCGCCCGAGGTGATCGCCCAGGAGATCGTCGAGGATCTCCAGGCTGCACTGAGCGAGTTCGCGGCGATCGCCGAAGCCCTCGGGGGCGAAGTGACGATCGACGAAGCCAGCGAACTCAGCGAGAGCTGAAAGCCCTCTCTCCCGGTGGCGTCCCGCTCAGGCGGGGCGCCACCAACGTGATCAAGCCACTACCTGACCTATCGCCTTGACTCGCCCCTCCCCGCACAACGAATCTTGAATTGTTCCTTGGCAAGAACCAGTTGATTCAACAAGTTGCAAGAGTGCGACGGTACGGGGGTACCAGGTGACCATTCCCCAGCCCCAGACGCGGCAGTTCCGGGCGTTCGCCACGAACCTCGAATACGCCCGCAAGATGGTCAAGGCGGGCGAGGCCCTCGACCACTTCCAGTCACCTGTCATCGACATCGGCGACTTCTACCGCGCCGCCTGGGTCCAGGCCGTCAGTGCCATCGATCACTGGTTCCACGAGGAGCTGTACGCCAGGGTCACCGAGCTGGCCGCGGATGACAGCCCGGCAATGCCTCATCAACTCACCAGGTTCGAGCTGCCGTTGGGGCGCGTCGAGGAAGTCAGGCGCGGTGATCTCACACTTGCTGACGCCGTCGCCGAACACGTCCGCAGCAAGTGGGCCTCCGCGTCCCTCCAGAACCCCTACAAGATCACCGAGGCCCTGAAGCTCGTCACGGAGCAGGATGTCTGGGGCAAGGCCGCCGTCCAGCTCAACGAATGGAACCGCGGCCGTACGGCGATGGATGCCAAGGCCGTCAAGCGCCAGCTTCTTCAGATCACGAACCGTCGCAACAAGATCGCCCACGAGGCGGATCTGGAGGACGGCGAGCTCAAGCGCCGCCGCCCGATCAGCGAAGCCGACGTGACCGACGCGATCAACTGGATCGAGCGCATCGCGCTGGCCATCGCCAAGGTCCTCGACTCGTAGCTTTCGGCTGCACCGTAGTGGTGGTCCTCGCTTGGGAATCACCACTACATCACGGGCGGCGCCCTCAGCAGCTCAGCTGATCTTCCTTGAGAGCGGCCACGAACGACGCCCACCCGCCGGCCTCGAAGATGAGCACCGGGCCGAGCGTGTTCTTGCTGTCTCGCACGGGGACTGTCGCAGCGAAATCGTCTGACACCTCAACACACTCACCGCCATCCTGATTGCTGTAGCTGCTCTTGCGCCACGTGGTAGCGCTCAAGTCGAGGGATCGCACGGGACTTCCTCCAGGATGCGCAGGATGAACTCTCGCGACTCAGCTGGGGACAGCGCCAGGTCGCGCACCGCATCGTACGTGAGCTGCAGCCGCTCAACAGGTGCGGTTTCTTCGATGAGTTGCCCCTGGTAGCCACCTTCCGTATAGGCCACGGTACGCCCGTCCTGCAGTCGCAGGAACATGGTGCTGCCGTTCATCAGGCCGTGCACCCCAACGTTGAACGGCAGTACCTGCACCGTGACATTCCCCCTCTTCGTCGCTGCCAAGAGGTGGCCCAGTTGTTCCCGCCACGTTTCCGCATCCTTCAGCGGCGTGCGCAGTACCGCCTCGGACATGATGCTCCGGAATGGGGGCGCCAGTTCCCTTTCCAGTACTTCGCCCGTCCCATACGGGCATCAACCTGCCTGTCCAGCTCATCGCCCCTGAGGCCGCCAGACAAAAGCAACTCCCCTGCATATGCGGCAGTTTGAAGCAAACCGGGCACTACCCCCATCGCCAGATGCCACAAGCTCACCGCCTCCGCCTCCAACTGCATGTACCGCCGATACCGCTCTTTGAACTGCGACTTGTCCCCCATCGCCAGCTCCCACAGCACCAGCAGCATGCCCGCCGTCCCGTAGTGCTGGTCCAGAGCCTCGACGACCTCCGGCCCGCCGAGCGTCTCCCCCTTCTCCATCTTGCCGAACAACGACCAGTCCCAGCCCAGACGCTCACCCAACTCCCGCAGGCTCTGGCCGCGTTTGGTCCGTCGTCGCCGCAGCTCCTCGGCGAACCGCTGACGCGGCTCCTGGCTGCGGCCCGTGATCACTCGCCGTTGAGGCACGCCCGCTCCCCTCCATCACGTATGGCTGTGGAATTTGTGGAACTACCGCGCCCCGTCGGGGAAACACCAGTCGGCCTCGGTGTCGCCACCGTTCCGTCAGCCCATCCTCATAACACGCGTACTACGCACAGTAGTTGCGCGTCTCATGACATATAGCGAGAAATCAAGAATCTGGAGTCACCCAACGCTCAAGGAGCCAGCACACCCATGACGAACCCCACCCCAAACCCAAAAGTCCAAGAAGCCGCCGAAGCCCGAGACGCCCTCGCCTCCGCCCTCACACGGGCCGGCATCCAGCTCCCCACCATGGACGTCCGCACCCCCTGGGACGACGACAACGAGTCGACCGCCCCCTACGCCCTCGTCCACCTAGGCGTCTGCTCCGCCCCCGTGGCCCACGCACTCGCCGCGGCGATCGTGAAGGCGGTCGACGTATGACCCCGCCCAGCTGTCCCAGGCCCGCGATCGGCGCGACCGTTCACGACACTGCCTTCGGGCGTATCGGCGTAGTCATGGGCTACGAGGGGCCGCACGTACAGCTCCGACCGTTGGGGGGCGGACGTGAGTGGGACGCCGCCCCCGACCACATGGAGATCATGACTCGTACCGCGACACTCAGTGCCCGCGTAGCCGAGGCCAACGCCCGCAGCCGCAAGAGATGACGGACCCGATACGACACTCGTTCGGGGGACACTCCACCGAACTTTCAGCCAACACAAACCAGTTGTGCGACTCTCGGCCCTGCTCCCGCCCTCAAGGCGGCGGCCCACAACCCAATACACAGGTGACCCCGGCGGTGCTCGCAACACCCCGGGGTCCGGCACAAGGAGCCAAAACTCCCCATGCAGATCCATCGTATCCCCACGCACGAGCGTGAGTTCGTGATCATCGACAACAAGGCGATGCAGGATCCCCGCATCTCCCACACCGCGCGCGGCATCCTCGCCTACGTCCTGTCCATGCCGAACGGCGCGAAGATCAACGTACGCACTCTGTCCGACAACTTCCGGCAGAGCCGACGCACCGTCTCCAAGGCGGTCGAAGAACTCCGCCAGTTCGGCTACTGGGTCACCACCACGCATCACACGCCCACGGCCCGTCGCATCCATTCCACCGTCGACGTGTACGAACTCCCGTACCTCGCCCTCCAACCCGCTCCGGTTCCCACACCTACGGGAACCACACCCCAGACCACCGGGGCGGCGGGCACGCCCCTTAGGGAAAGCAATCCATCAAAGGACAGGGGAAAGAACCCTCCCCACCCTCCCGCCGAGGCCGTGGAGCCGCAGGGGGATTCCGGCGACGTAGACGAACCCGGCGGCCAGCAGCGCCACACCGCCGAGGCCACCCGCATCCTCTGCCGTCTCGCCTCGGTCGCCCCCCGGCTCAGGCTCACCGACCGCGCCGTCAAGCGTCTCGCTCCGGCCGTGGCCGACTGGCTCGACCGAGGCGCTGGCGTCACGGACATCACCGATGCCGTCACCGCCGGGCTGCCTGCGAAGGTCTACTCGCCCGAGCACCTGATCGCCGACCGCCTTGAGCGCAAGCGACCGGCGCGCAAACGGCAATGGCGTCACATCGTCGATTGCCCGGAATGCCGCGACCCACTGCCCTTCGGCCAGGAAACCGGCCTCTGCGCCGACTGCGCGCTCGGCGGCGCTTCCCTCGGTAACAGCAGCCGTCGGCCCACCTTCAGCGATGTCGGCCCTGCCGCCTTCAGGGCCGCCCGCGCCGCTCTCCCTCCTCGCCAGTGAGCCTCAGTCCAGGCTCACCCCTCAGCGTTCCGCGCCAACTCCAAAGCCCGCCCCGCCCACCACCGCCCCGCCGACGGCCCGCCCCGGCACGTCCCGTCCGACTCGCCCGGGCGTTTCACCCACAGGTACGCGTCCAGGGCCGGGTCGCCGGTGCGGGTCGTCGGCGGGGTGCCGAGGGCTCGACCCGGAGGGTTGCACCAGGCGTCGGGGCCGTGCCAGGGGCCGTTGCCGTTGCGGCTGGTGTCGATGACGAAGTGGAGGCGGGGAGCACCACCGGAACCACCAAGAGCTGACACCAGGCGGTGGCCGTAGGCCGAAGTCTCTTTGTTCGTACGGTAGTTGGAGACGTTCAGGGCGACGCCGTCCGCCGCGTCCACGCCCGACGACCGCAGGGGGCCGACCAGGCGCCGTACGTCGGGGATCCAGGTCGCGTTGCCCGCGTCCAGGTAGACGCGGGTGTGCGGCTGGCGCTTGAGGCGGTGGACGGCGTAGGAGAGGAGGGCGTAGCGCTCGCGGGTGTTGGCGCCGGCGCAGCCCGCCACCGTCGACGCCACCGCGTCCGGCTCAAGGATCACGTACGCGCCCCGTGAACCCAGGCCCGCCGCGAAGGAGTTGACGTACGCGCGGTAGGCCGCGGCGTCGCGCGCGCCGCCCGAGGAGTACGCCCCGCAGTCCCGGTGCGGGATGTGGTAGGCCACCAGGACCACGGTGCGGCGGGCGCGGGCCGCCGCCGTGGTGACGGCGCGGACGGCGGGGCCGGGGTTCGGGTTGTTGAGCCAGGCCGCCTGGGGGCGGGTGGCGATGCGGTCGATCAGGCGGGCGTCGGCCCAGCGGTGCTGCTTGCGGTACGCGGCCGCCTGCCGGGCCGCCGCCGTGTGCGGGTCGACCCAGAAGACGGTCGCGGGGGCCGACGCCCCGGGAGCGGGAGCGGCGCCGAGGGTCAGGAACGCCGCCAGTGCGGCCCCCAGCAGCGGCCGCAGGAAGGGTACGTAAGGCAGGGGCATTGTCGGATGATGGGCGCAGCCCCCGGGCCCAGCCGTGCGCGACGGGTCGGGTTACCCCGGGGTGCACTCGTTCGGCCGTGCCAGGGCCGCGGTCCGGCCCCACACCCTCCCCTTCTGTTCCGGCCGCGCGTAGCCGCCCACCCGGCTCGTCCCGAGGCCGAGGCCCACCAGCGACTCGGCCAGACGGACCGCCGCCGCGACGCCGTCGACGACGGGGACGCCGAGGCGCGCGGAGACCGTCCGTTCCAGGCCCGTCATGCCCGCGCAGCCGAGGACGAGGACCTCCGCGCCCGCCGCGAGGACCTTCCGCGCGGCGGTCACGAAGGCTTCTTCCACCCGTGCCGGGTCGTCGAGTTCGAGGACGCCGAGGCCCGTGCCCGCCACCGCCGCGCAGTGCGCGCCGACGCCCGCGGTCAGGAGGCTGTCCTCGATCTGGCCGCAGGAGCGGTCGAGGGTGGTGACGACCCCGTACCTGCGGCCCAGGAGACAGGCGAGGTGGGCCGCCGCCTCCGTGATGTCGACGACCGGGACGCCCACCAACTCCCGTGCGCCTTCCCGGCCGTGCTCGCCGAAGCCGGCCATGACGACCGCGTCGTACGGCTCGCCGTCGTAGGTGCGCAGGGCGTCGAGGACCGCCGCCGCCGAGAGGTAGCTGTCGAGCCACCCCTCCGCGGATTCGACGCCCCACGCCGGCGTCAGCCCCGTGATCGTCGTGCCCGGCGACGCCGCGGCCCGCGCGCCCGCCGTGATCTCGTCCGTCATGGCGAGCGTGGTGTTGCAGTTGGTGACGAGGATGTGCGTGCGGCTCATGGTGCTCACAGTGCGTCAGACCTCCGTCGCGGCCACGGAAGAGGCCACATCGGTCGCCGTACGCTCCGAGCGGCAGATCAGCCCGTACAGGCCGGCCGCCACCGCCGTCCCGATGAACCACGAGTAGGCGGCGACCTGGTCGAAGTACGGGACGAGGGCGAGGACGACCGCGAGGGACGCCGACGGTACGAATGCCGCGAGCGCCTTCGGGTTCACGCCGCGCCGGTAGTAGTAGGGGGATCCCGGCGTCGCGTCGAAGAGGGCCGCGTCGTCGATCCGGCCCCGCTTCACCCAGAAGTAGTCGAGCATGATGATCCCGAAGAGGGGGCCGAGGAAGGCGCCGAGGCCGCCCAGGAAGTAGTTGACGACGTTCGGGTTCGAGTACAGGTTCCACGGGGTGACGACGAGCGCCGCCACCGTCGAGATCGCGCCGCCGACCTTGAACGTGATCTTCTGCGGCCAGACGTTGGCCAGGTCGTACGCGGGTGAGACGAAGTTGGCGACGATGTTGACGCCCATCGTGGCGATGGCGAAGGTCAGCGCTCCGAAGACGAGGACCCAGGTGTTGCCGATCTTCGCGACGAGCAGCGCCGGGTCGGTGATGGCCTCGCCGAAGACCTCCAGGCTGCCTGCGGTCACCACGACGGAGAGGACCACGAACGCCGTGGAGTTGACGGGCAGGCCCCAGAAGTTGCCGCGGCGCACGGTCTTGTAGTCCGGCGCGAAGCGGGAGAAGTCGCAGAAGTTGAGCATCAGCGTGCCGTACGTGGCGAGGATCAGGCCGATCGCGCCGAACCACTGGCGGAACTGCTCGCCGGTCGACACCGGGTGCGGCGTCGTGGTCAGGGAGATCGTCCACCCCGCCTTCGCCCAGATCCAGACGGCCAGGGCGAGCATCACGACCCAGATCGCCGGGCCGCAGAAGTCCTGGAACTTGCGGACCGACTCCATGCCCTGCGTGATGATCAGGGACTGGATCAGCCAGAGGGTCAGGAAGGACGCCCAGCCGAGCGCGTGCAGGCCGAGGAACGAGTGGTGGGTCCAGGACTCCATGCCGGGGAAGGCGGCGAGCACCATGACGTTCACCGCCACGGAGGCCAGATATGTCTGGATTCCGTACCACATGATGGCGATCACGGCGCGGACGAGCGCGGGGATGTTGGCTCCCCAGACGCCGAAGCTGATGCGGCTGACGACCGGGAACGGGACGCCGTGGCGCTGGCCTATGCGGCCCATCGCGTTGCAGCCCGCGTAGATGAGCACGAAGCCGATGAGCAGGGCGGTGAAGATCTGCCAGGCGTTGAGGCCGAGCACCAACAGGCCCGCGGCGAACGTGTAGTTGCCGAGGTTGTGGACGTCGGACATCCACAGCGCGAAGAGGTCGAAGACCTTCCACTTGCGTTCGCCGGCGGGGGCGAGGTCCTCGTTGACCAGGCGCGGGTCGGGGACGAAGGCGTGGCTGTTTTGCGTCTGCACGGGTTCGGCGACAGACATGGGTGAGCCTCCCAGGGGACGGGGACATGCGGCACGTACGGCGTCGCAGCGGCTGTTTGGTATACCAAACAGCGGTCATGTTCCCGCTCCCGACGGCACTCGGCAATGTCCGTGCGGTTACGGCTCGGTAAAACACCCCGGGCCCGAACACCCGGGCGCATCGGCGAAGATGGGGGCATGACGACGGTGGAACCTCTGGGCGCGGTACGCGAACGCGTCCTCGGCACGCTGCGGCAGGACATCATCGGCGGCCGTCTGCGCCCCGGCGACCGGCTGGTCGAGCGGGAGCTCGCGGACCGGTTCGGGGTGTCGCGGGTCCCGGTGCGCGAGGCGATCCGCGCACTGCTCGCCGAGGGGTTCGTGACGTTCGAGACGCCGCGCAGGGCGGTGGTCCGCACCCTGACGCGCACCGACGTCACCGAACTCTTCGAACTGCGCGAGGCGTTGGAGGTCTACGCGGCCGGGCTCGCCGCCGAGCGGGCGACGCGGGACGACCTCGCGCATCTGGAGGAGCTCCTCGACCTCGCGGCCCGCGCCACGCGCGGCGACGACGCCGAGACCATCACGGACGTCAACACCCGCTTCCACGACCGGCTCCTGGCCATGGCGGGCAACAGCCTGCTCAGCACGGTGATGCAGCCGGTCGACGGGCGGCTGCGCTGGATGACCAGGCGCAACGAGGAATGGCCCCAACAGCTCGCCGAACACCGGGAGTTGTACGACGCCGTGGCCGCGGGCGACCCGGAGCGGGCGAGGGCGGTGGCGCTGGCCCACGTACGGACCAACTACCGTTCCACGGTCAGCCACCTCTTCCCAGGAGACTCGTGCCCACCCTGATAGGCGCCGCCCGCACCCGCCCCTGCACCCTCGTCGTCTGCCGCGGCTGCTGCTGCGGCGACGCCCGCAAGTACCCCGGCTACGACCACGACTGGCAGCTGGAGCGGCTGCGGACGGCGGCACAGGCCTCCGGCGGCCGGTTCGCCGTGCGGGTCAGCGACTGCCTCGGGCCCTGCGACCAGGCGAACGTGGTCGTGCTCCAGCCGTCCGCCCAGGGCCGCGCCCGCGGCGGCAGGGCGGCGTGGATCGGCTGGTCCCTGGGCGACGACGCGACGGACGAGATCCTGGCGTGGGCCGAGGCCGGCGGCCCCGGGGTCGCACCGGCGCCGGTCGCCCTGGAGTTGCAGTTCATCGAGCCCCAGGGCGAGCGGGTCAGGCGGCGCCGGGGCCGCTGAAGAAGTCGGTGGCGGCGACGAGCCGGTCCGTCATGCCGGGGGCGCCCGCGTTGTGCCCGACGTCGTCCACGCTCACCAGCCGCGCGTCCGGCCAGGCCTGCGCGAGCCGCCACGGCAGGCCCACCAGATTCTGGAAGTCCAGGGTGCCCTGGACGATGACGCCGGGGATGCCCTTGAGCCGGTCCGCGTCGCGCAGCACCGTCTCCGGGCCGCCGAGGAAGTGGTCCTGGGACCAGTAGTGCGTGACCGTCCGCGCGAATCCGTAGCGGAACCCCGGGTCCTGGTAGCGGGCAACGGAGCGCGGCGGCTGCGAGGCGACCGCGGTCTCCCAGTCGGTCCAGGCGAGCGCGGCCCGCTCGCGCACCGCGGGATCCGGCGACTCCAGAAGCCGGTTGTACGCCGCCGTCAGGTCACCGTCACGCTCGTCCTCGGGCAGCGCGTCGAGGAACGCCGCGAACGCCTCGGGGAACACCTTCCCGAGCCCGCGCGTCATCAGCTCCACCTCGGCGCGGCTGCCGGTGGCCAGGCCCGTGAGGACCAGCGCGGTGACGGCGTCGCGGTGCGTCTGCGCGTACCGCAGCGCGAGCACGGACCCGAAGGAGACGCCCCACACCAGCCAGCGCTCGATCCCGAGGTGCGTGCGCAGGAGCTCCAGGTCGGCGATCAGGTGCGGGAGCGTGTTGACGCTCATGTCGGTGTCGTACGCGCGCGCCGACGGCGTGGAGCGGCCCGCGCCGCGCTGGTCGAGCAGGACGATGCGGTACCGCTCGGGGTCGAAGAGCCGCCGCATGAAGGGCGAGGCGCCGGATCCGGGCCCGCCGTGCAGCGCGAGCGCCGGCTTGCCGTGCGGGTTGCCGCAGGTCTCCCAGTGGATCCGGTTGCCGTCGCCGACGTCGAGACGGCCTTGGTCGTACGGTTCGATGTCCGGGTACAGAGGCATCGGGCGAGCCTATGCCGCGGACCCGCCCGGTCTCACTCGGCTTTCACGGTCCGCATCCGCCCGTACGCGTACACGCAGCCGGCGAGCGCCAGGTCCGACAGGAGCATGAAGCCGATGGAGTACGACCCCTTGGCGCTGTAGATCGCGCCCATCACCAGCGGCGGGACGAAGCCGCCGAGGCCGCCCATCGCGCCGACGATGCCGGTCACCGAGCCGACCTGCGGCTGTGGCGTGACCTGCGAGACGAGGGCGAAGACGCTGCCGCTCGCGGTGCCGAGGCCGGCCGCCATGACCAGGAGGTCGATCGTGCCGCCGGGCGCGAGCGAGGGTTCGAAGGCCTGCACGATGGCGAACACCGCCACGACGGCGAGGGCCCCGGCCGTGATGATCGCCGGGTGGACGCGGTCGGACAGCCAGCCGCCGAGCGGCCGGAAGATGACCGTGACGAGCGCGAACCCGGCGGCCTTGGTGCCCGCGTCGACGGGGTCGAGCTCGTACCAGGTCTTCAGATACGTCGGCAGGTACGTGCCGTAGGCGACGATGCCGCCGAAGCCGATCGCGTACAGCGCGGACAGCTCCCACGTCACGCGCAGCTTGCCCGCGCTGCCGAGCCGCTGCCCGAGCGAGGTGGTCGGGATCAGCCGGTCCGGGTGGTCGCTGAGCAGGAACCAGGAGACGACGACGTACGCGGCGAGGGCGATCGCCACGATGTAGAACGGCAGGTTCTCACCGTGCTTGGCGATGCGCGGCGTGAAGTAGCCGGACAGGGCGACACCGCCCATGCCCATGCCGAAGATGCCGAGGGCCGCGCCGCGCTTGGCGGGCGGGAACCAGGAGTTCACCAGGGGGATGCCGATGGCGAACGTGGTGCCGCCGAGGCCGAGCAGGAAGCCCACGAGGATCATCGCGAGGTAGGAGTCGCGGGCCAGCGGCACGAGCAGCACCGGGATGATCGTCAACGCGGTCACCAGCGGGAACATCAGCTTGGCGCCGTAGCGGTCGGTGAGGGCGCCGGCCGGGATGCGGCCGAGCGAACCGACGATCACCGGCACGGCGACGAGGAACGACTGCTCGAACGAGCTGAGTCCCAGGCTGTCGCCGAAGGCGCTGCCGAGCGGGGCGATGAGGTTCCACGCCCAGAAGGTGAGCGTGAAGCCGACCGTGGCCATCACGAGGTTCACGTACGCCGCGGCCGGTGGCCTGCTCGTGGGCGGCGCTGTCGTCGTAGGCATCGTCACCCTCTCACGCTAGGAAGACTCGTCCGTACGCTCCTGATCTGCTGCTCCGTTCGGGGCCACCTGGAGGCCGGCCGCGCGCGCCGCCGTGCTCAGGGTCGTGCGCAGCATCTCGGGAGTGAGCCGTCCCGTGAAGGTGTTGCGCTGGCTGACGTGGTAGCAGCCGTACAGGCCGAGCCCGTCGAGATCGGCGCGGGCGCCGTGCGCGAAGACCGGGCGGGGGCGCGGCACCGGCCAGCCCGCGGCGGCGAACGCGGGCAGCGCCGCCTGCCAGCCGAACGCGCCGAGCACCACGACCGCGCGCAGGGTCGGCCGGAGCAGGTTCAGTTCCTGGACGAGCCAGGGGCGGCAGGTGTCGCGCTCGGCCGGGGTCGGCTTGTTGGCGGGCGGCGCGCAGTGCACGGGAGCCGTGACGCGGACGCCGTACAGGGTCAGTCCGTCGTCGGCGCCCACCGCGTCGGGCCGGGAGGCGAGCCCGATGTCGTACAGGGCCCGGAAGAGCACGTCACCGGAGCGGTCCCCGGTGAACATGCGGCCGGTGCGGTTGCCGCCGTGCGCGGCGGGCGCGAGGCCGATGATCAGGAGCGACGCGTCGTGCGGGCCGAAGCCGGGAACGGGCCTGCCCCAGTAGGTCTGGTCGGCGAAGGCCGCCCGCTTGGTGCGGGCGACCTCCTCACGCCAGTCGACCAGCCGGGGGCAGGCCCGGCAGTGGCTGATGCGCTCGTCGAGTTCTCCGAGACCGTCCATCGTCCCCACGGTAGGGGGTCACGTGAAGGCCGCGCCCAGCGCCACGAACGCGCAGATCAGCAGGAACAGGATCGCGAGCAGCGGCCACACGAACCGCAGGTACTTGTCGTAGCCGACCTTGGCGAGGGCGACGCCGCCGATGGTGACGGCGGTGGTCGGCACCCACAGGTTCATCCAGCCGCTGGCCGACTGCCAGGCGGTGACGACGACCGCGCGCGAGACGCCCGCGAAGTCGGCGAGCGGCGCGAGGATCGGCATGGCGAGGGTGGCGTGGCCGGAGGTGGACGGGATGAGGAAGGCGAGCGGCAGGTTCACGACGAAGACGATGATCGCGAAGACGCCGGACGAGGTGCCTTTCACGACGCCCTCGATCGCGTGCAGGACGGTGTCGGTGATCTTCGAGTTGTTCATGATCACGGTGACGCCGCGGGCGAGGAGGATGACCAGCGCGGGCGAGATGAAGTCGGCCGCGCCCTGGATGATCGTCGAGCTGATCCTCTGCTCGCCCATCCGCGCGACGAGCCCGACGAGCACCGCCGCGCACAGGAACAGCGCCGCCAACTGCGGGAAGGACCAGTCGAGTTCGAAGCCGTACGGGGTCGCGTCGGCGTCCCCGGTCAGGGCGCTCGCCCACGGCACGACCGAGAAGATCATGAAGACGAAGACGAGCGCGGTGACGACGAGGACCGCCTTGTGCAGCGCGGTCAGTTCGGGGACCTCGGCGGCGTCGGACGCGGCCTGGTCACGGTCCTGGTCACCGGGCAGGAACCCGGAGAGCGAGCGTGCCGGATTCCTCTGTACGCGCTTCGCGTAGCGGATGACGTACGCGACCGTGACCGCGGTCAGCACGATCCACATCGCGAAGCGCAGCGCGATGCCGTCGCCGAGGGAGATGTCGGCGGCGGAGGAGGCGACGCCGGTCGCGAACGGGTTGACCGTCGAGCAGAGCACACCGACGCCGGCGCCGAGGATGATCGCGCCGACAGCGGTCATCCGGTCGTAGCCGAGCGCGAGCATGAGCGGCACGATCAGGCCGTAGAACCCGAGGGTCTCCTCGGCGAATCCCTCGACCGTGCCGAGGACCGAGAAGACGACCATCACGCCCGCGATGAGCAGCGCGCCGCGCTCGCGCAGGCGGTGCGCGAGGCGGCCGATGCCGCGGTCGAGGGCGCCGGTCGCGAAGACGACGGTGATGAACGCGCCGATGGCCAGCACGAACAGGAAGACGCCCGCACTGCCGTACAGGTCACCGGAGTTGTCGGGGCCGACGAGGGAGGTCTTCGGGTCCTGGATGCCGTAGAGGCCGTTGACCGGGGAGAGGAACAGGTCGTTGAGCCGGTCCACGAAGGACTGGCCCGAGCCGACGCGGTGGTACGTCCCCTCGACCGGGGCGCCGTCGCCGTTCCTGTCGTACGTCCCCGACGGGATCAGGAAGGCGAGGATCCACACCGCGATCGTGACGACGGCGAGGACGGTCAGGGCGCTGGGGAACGTGAACTTCTTCCTGGCGGGCGGCTGTTGAGGGTCCCGCGCCGTGTCGACGTCGGTGCTCACGACGCGTTCGCCTTCCGGAAGTCGGCCGCGTACTCGCGCACGAAGGCGCACATCGCGACGACGGTGGCGCGCAGTTCGGAGAACAGGACGCGTTCGTTGGGGGCGTGCAGGTTGCAGAGGTTGTCCTGGGCGCCGAAGAGCAGCACCTCGGCGTTCGGCGCGGCCTGGGCGAGCCCGTTGACCAGGGGGATGGAGCCGCCGGTCGCGACGTACGAGGCCTCGCTGCCCCACGCTTCCTTGAGCGCGGCGCGGGCGGCACGGTAGGCGGGGCCGCCGGTGGCCGCCTCGTAGCCGGGCCCCGTGTCGCCGGGGGTGACGGTGAGCGGGATGCCGAAGGGCCTGAGGGCGCGCAGATGGCGGACGAGGTGGTCCTGGGCCTCGTTCGGGTCCTGCCGCGGGTGGAAGCGGAGGTTCAGCTTGGCGCGGGCGTACGGGACGACGGCGGACGCGGCGCCTTCGACGGTGGGGGCGTCGACGCCGATGACGGTGATCGCGGGGCCCGACCACAGGCGCTCGCCGAGGCTGCCGCTGCCGAGCAGCGGGAGGCCCTCGGTGACACCGGCGAGGTCGCGGAACTCGTCCTCGGTGTAGCCGGCGCCGGTCCACTCCTCGCGGCGCAGCCCCTCGACGGCGACGTCGCCGTGGACGTCGTGGAGGGTGGCGAGGGCCTTGAGGAGGGTGAGCAGCGCGTCGGGGGCGGCGCCGCCGAACTCGCCGCTGTGACGCGGCTCCTGGAGGGTGCGGACCTCGACGGTGACCTCGGCGGCGCCGCGCAGCCCGGTGGTGAGGGTGGGGGTGCCGGGGCGCAGGTTCCCGAGGTCGGCGATGACCATGGCGTCGCAGGCGAACCGGTCCGGGTCGGTGGGCGGGTAGCCGTCGAAGGGGCTGCCGTACTCCTCCTGCCCCTCGAAGACGATCTTGACGCCGACGGGCGGGCGGCCGCCGAAGGCGCGGAGCATGCCGAGGTGGGCGATGACGTTGGACTTGTCGTCGGCGATGCCGCGGGCGCGCAGGCCGCCCTCGACCGGGGTCGGCTCGAAGGGCGGCGAGTCCCACAGGCTCTCGTCGCCGGGCGGCTGGACGTCGTAGTGCGAGTAGAGCAGGACGGTCGGGGCGTCGGGGCTCGGCGGCGGGATCTCGCCGAAGATGACGGGCGCGGTGTCGGGCAGGTCGATCCGCTCGACGCGCTCGACTCCGACGTCGCGCAGGAGGCCGACGAGCAGGTCGTGCGCCTCCTGGACCGGCCCGGCCGGGAAGCCGGGGAACGCGACGGACGGGATGGCGGCGAGCCGCTCCAGGTCGGACACCAGCCCGTCCATCAGTCGGTCCACTGCGCCCTGGAGGTCGTTCGGGTCGTTGTCCGGGTCCCGGTCCATCGCGGCCATGACGTCCACGCCTCTCACTGTCGAATGCATCGATCGCATCGGAATCGATCACATCGGATACGGGGGGTTTCGCCCGGATTATCCGTGTGGGGTGAGAGGTGTCGGACCAGGGCTCGCCGAGCGGCACGACATCGGGGAGGGGATCCGCATTAGGCTCGGCGCATGGCATCGGAGACTTCACAGGCGCCGCGCGGGCCGGCGGCTCCGGGTGGCGGCGACAGTGTGCGCGTCGACGTCTGGATCTGGTCCGTGCGCCTGGTCAAGACGCGCTCGGCGGGCGCCGCGGCCTGCAAGGGCGGGCACGTCAAGGTCAACGGTACGAGCGCGAAGCCGGCGCAGGCGCTGCGCGTCGGCGACGAGGTACGGCTGCGCCAACCCGGGCTCCCCGAGCGCTTGGTGGTCGTCAAACGGCTGCTGCGCAAGCGGGTCGGCGCCCCCGTCGCGGTCGAGGCCTACGTCGACAACAGCCCGCCGCCCCCGCCGCGCGAGGTCGTGGCCCCGGTCGGCATCCGCGACCGGGGCACGGGCCGTCCGACGAAGCGCGACCGCCGTGAACTGGAGCGGCTGCGCGGCGTCTTTGGGCAGGGCCCCGACGCCGGGCAGCCCTGAGATCCCGCATCTGCACCCATGCCTGCGAGCCGGCCAGGTACTGGCCGGCTCGGGGGCGGTCGCACTCGGCGCACCCTCAGGCTCCGCGCCTCACCAGGGCGACCAGGTCGCGGTTGTGAGCGCGGCGGGTCCAGGCCAGGACGGCCAGGGGGACGATGAGGATCAGCGGCGTCGCCGCGTTCTCCCCGCCGAAGGAGACGATCTGGGTGACGCACGCGCCGACCATCAGGGCACTGAGCGCGATCGGCGTGACACCGGAGAGCACGGGCACCAGCAGGCCGATCGCCCCGGCGAGTTCGAGGATGCCGATCGCGTACATGCCCGGCGCACCCCAGCCGATCGTGTCGAACGAGTCGACCGCCGCGGAGACCGCGAGCAGCTTGGGCAGGGCGCTCGCGAACGCGAAGAACAGGGCGAGCGCGACGGTCACCGTGCGCAGCGTGATGCGGGCGGCGCGGGAGCGGGCCGGGGCGGCCGGAGCGACGGGGGCGGCGATGTTCGTCATGGGGACTCCTCGGTGACGTATCTGCAGGATGTGCTGTCACAGAGGTAGACCGGACACCGCCGCCGAACTCATCGGTCCCGGCGAGCTTCCACGGGAATTACGCAGGCACCGCGCGCACCCACCGCCCGTCGTCGGTGAGCACCCGGTCGATCCTCAACCCGGCCTCCGCCAGGGCCTGTTCGAACTCCGACTCGGTGAGCGGGCGGACCCGGTAGGTCTGCGTCCACACCGCGTCGGGGAACTCGTACTCCACCTTGACCGAGCGGACTCCGTCACCGACCGGCTCCGAGTGCAGCTTGCGGATGGTGCAGGTGTCCGGGATGGTGACCTCCCGCGGCAGGTTGTCGTGCGCGCCCTCGCCCTCGCGCTGGATCAACACACAGCCGTTCTCGGCGACATGGCGCCGGCAGGCGTCCAGCATGCCGCGCCGCACCGCCGCGTCCCCCGTGTGGACCAGGATCGACGCGAGCATCACCACGTCGAACGTCTCGCCGAGGTCGAGGCCCTCGATGGTGCTGCGCACGGTCCGCGCCCCGCGCACCCGCTCCAGCATCTCCGGCGACTCGTCCACCGCCGTCACCTTGAAGCCGCGCTCGATCAGCGGGTGCGTCACCCGGCCCACCCCGCAGCCGAGTTCGAGCAGGGTCGCGCCCGCGGGCACGGCTCCCGCGACGATCTCCGACTCGCCCTCTTCGGGCATTCTCGAGTACAGCTCGACCGCACAGCCGTCGGGCGTGATCGCGCCCGGCCCCGTCCCTTCGTATCCCGCTCGCATCTCTAGGCTCATGGACAGGGAACGCACGGCCCCCGCACCGCAGTTCCCGGCTCACCGCCCCGGCATCGGGAGCCTCCTCGGAGACGTACGCGATACGGAAGCGGTCCTGGAAGCGGACGATGTTGGAGTCGGCCGGCGGGTACTGCCTCAACTGCCGGTCCAGGAGCCACGACTGGCACACGGCCACCCGCATCGGCTCCTCGGGGAAGTGCCGTGCGAAGGACGCCGCGGCGCGCCCGATCGAGTCGTCGCACGCCTCGGGCGTCATCGGTCCGCGGAAGTCGGGGATGTGCACGCCGAGGCAGGGCGCGCCGGGGACCGGCCCCCGCCCCGGCGCCGACGGCCGCCGTGCCCGTACGCCGGTCGAGCCGCGCCCGCTCGAACTGGAGCCGCCCCAGCCGGTAGAGGTCGCCGCGGAAGTGCCGGGTCGGCCACCACGGCACGAGCCCGCGGGCCCAGCCAAGACCTTCAGCGCCCTCCTGGATCGGCGAGGCTGCGCCGGGACACGTCGTCGGGGCACACCCTCTCCCTCGGTCGTGGCACCCTGGAGAGGGAGCCTCTTCGCGCAGAGGGGATGGTGACCATGCACATGCATCTGGTGCGCACCGGTGACGAGCCGGTCACCGCTCGTAGCCCCCTGCGTCTGCGGCTCGGACTCGCGCTGTTCGGCCTGGTGTGGACCGTCTTCGGCACGGTCGCCTTCCTGCTGGCGCACCGGCCGTGGTGGGCGCTGGCCTGCGGTGTGCTGTGGCTGGTCACGACGGTCGACCTGTTCATGATCCTCCGCCACATCCGCCAGGGCCCCCACTACCAGCCGGGCCGCGACGTCCCACCGTATCGAAAGGCTCCCTGAGGGGCCCACGACGGCCTACGAGTCGAAGCGGGCCGCCGCCAGGTACTCGGGCTGCGGGTCGAGCGCGGCGGCGAGCCGGAAGTGCCGGCGGGCCTGGTCGGGCCGCGCCCCGCGCTCGTACGTCCTGGCCAGCGCGAAGTGCGCGAACGCGTTGTCCGGCTCGCGCTCGAGGACGATGGAGAACTCCAGCTCGGCGGCGCGCAGTTGGGCCGCGGCGAAGAAGGCACGGGCACGCAGGAGGCGGGCAGCCGTGTGCTCGGGATGGGCGGCGATCACGTCGTCGAGCAGCTTCACCGCGCCGCGCGGATCGCGTGCGGCAAGGAGCTGCTCGGCGGCGCGGTAGTCGATGACGTGCGTCTCCGGGGTGGCGTCGGGCACGGCGAACTCCCTTCTGGTGCCGACCTGTCGCTCTCGTCAACACCGCGGACCGTAGATGCTATTCCTGCCCGCCGCGCACCCCCGGGACACTCAGCTCAGGGCCACCGCGAGCACCATGCCCACCAGGACGAGGACCGCTCCGGCGATCATGAACCCTCGGTCGACTCCCGGTCGTTCACCGCCCAGCACCACCGTCTCGCGCGGGTCATCGACGTCGTACGCGACCCGGACCACGGCGCCCGCGGTCAGCGGTGTGCGCTTGCCGGGCGGCACCGGCGAGGCGACCTCGATCACCCGCCCGTCGACCGTCTCGAACTGGAGCAGCGGCCGCTCGGCGCCGGGCTGCGGGGGTTTGACGAGGGCGTCCACCACGTTTCCCGCGGTCCGGGTGCGGCGGGTGCGCCGTATCCCGTACGCCCCTGCGAGCAGGGCGATCAGACCGCCGATCGCGGTGCACGCGGCGAGGACGATCACGCGTCGGCGGCGCGCGCCCGGCGCACCAGCTCGGCCCAGACCGCGTCGACCTGCTCCGTGAGCTTCTCCAGCGGCACGTCGTTGTCGATGACGACATCGGCGATCTCGCGGCGCTTGTCGCGGGTGGCCTGGGCGGCCATCCGGGCCCGCGCGTCCTCCTCGCTCATGCCGCGCAGCCGGGTCAGCCGGTCCAGCTGGGTCTCGGGGGACGCGTCGACGACGATCACGAGGTCGTAGAGCGGGGCGAGGCCGTTCTCGGCGAGCAGCGGGACGTCGTGGACGACGACGGAGTCGGGACCCGCCGCGCGCTCCAGCTCCGCGGACCGGGCGCCCACCAGCGGGTGCACGATCGTGTTCAGGGTGGCGAGCCGGTCGGCGTCGGCGAAGACGATCGAGCCGAGCTTCGGCCGGTCCAGGCTGCCGTCGGGGGCGAGCACCTGCTCCCCGAACGCCTCGACGACGGCCGCAAGGCCCGGCGTGCCGGGCTCGACGACCTCTCGCGCGATCTTGTCGGCGTCGATCAGAACAGCCCCGCGCTCCACGAGCAGCCGGGACACCTCGCTTTTGCCGGCACCGATTCCGCCGGTCAACCCCACCTTCAACATGAGCGGCAGCTTAGGGCCTCCCCTATGTCCGGCGCCGGTCAGGCGTCGCCTTCCCGCTCCGCCAGGAACTTCTCGAACTCGAGGCCGATCTCCTCCGCCGACGGGATGTCCGCCGGCTCCGCCAGCATGTTGCCCCGGGACTCGGCGCCCGCGGCGGCGTCGTACTGGTGCTCAAGACCCTGGACCAGCGCGACGAGCTCCTCGTCGCCCTCCTGGATCTGGCGGTCGATCTCGGTCTGTGTGCGGTGCGCCTCGGTGCGCAGGCCGTGCGCGACGCCCGGCAGGACCAGGCCGGTCGCGCCGGTGATCGCCTCCAGGACGGTCAGCGCGGCGTCCGGGTACGGGGAACGCGCGATGTAGTGCGGGACGTGCGCGGCGACCCCGAGGACGTCGTGCCCGGCCTCCAGGAGGCGGTACTCGACGAGCGACTCGGCGCTGCCCGGCACCTGCGCCTCGTCGAACGGGCTGCGGTGGCCGGGGACCAGCTCCGTGCGGTTGCCGTGCGGCGTCAGGCCGACGGGACGGGTGTGCGGGACGCCCATCGGGATCCCGTGGAAGTTCACCGCGAGCCGTACGCCGAGGCGCTCCACGATCTGCTGGACGGCTGCCGCGAAACGCTCCCACTCGACGTCCGGCTCGGGCCCCGACAGCAGCAGGAACGGCGCACCGGTGGCGTCCTGCACGAGCCGCACCTCGATGGAGGGCACCTCGTACTCGGTCCAGCGGTCACGCTTGAAGGTCAGCAGCGGGCGGCGCGCCCGGTAGTCCACGAGCCGGTCGTGGTCGAAACGCGCCACGACCTGGTGCGGCAGGGAGTCGAGCAGCCGGTCGACGATCTGGTCGCCGGTCTCGCCCGCGTCGATGTACCCGTCGAAGTGATAGAGCATGACAAGGCCCGCCGACTCCTGGGCAAGCGCCATGTCGACCACGGCGAGGCCCTTCGGCTCCCATGTGTACAACTCCTGCGGATCAAGCACAGTGACCGCTCCTCGCTCTTCTACGGTGACTCCTAGACAGAACGCGCGGAAAGGGCGCGAGCATTCCCGCCCGCCCGTCTCCCACCACCACCCTTCTGAGGAAGCGCTCCGCGCCCAGTCTCTCGCGCCCTTTCCCAGCAGCCTCTTACGTCCCCTCCGCCTTATGCCGCCATCACGCGCGCGTGCAGCTTGGTCACGGCCCGCCGGGCGGACGTGAACGCCCCGTGCTGCCAGGCGTCGGTGTAGCTGAGCCAGTCACCGGCGAAGTAGACGCGCCCCGTGGGCTCGTTGAGCGGCTTGTAGCGGGGGTCGTCCGGGCCGCCCGGGGTGTTGTGCCAGGCGCCTTCCAGGTGCGGGGTCTGCCGCCAGTGGTGCGAGAACGACGACGCCAGCTCGGTGCGGTACTTCTCGCCGTAGATCTTCACGCCCTGCGCGACGGCCCGCGCCTCCCGCGCGGCCGGGCGGAGCTTCGCGTACGCGTCGGCGTCCCTGTCGTAGTTGTAGTAGCCGATCAGGACGCCGCGCTCGCCGTGGAACCCGTAGCTGGGGTGCCAGATGTGGCTGAGGTCCATGTCGGTCTCGGTGATGCCGCCGTAGATCCGGTGGTCCAGCTCCCACCAGCGGGACCGGTACTCCAGGCCGATCTTGCCCGCGGACTGCGGCGTGATGGCCTCCAGGGCGCTCTGCACGCCGGAGCCGAGGTTGTGCGGGACCTTGGCGAGGATGTTGGGCGGCAGCGCGCCGACGCAGTAGTCGGCCTCGACGGACCTGGTCCGCCCGCCCTGGGTGTACGTGACGGTGACCCCGCCCCCGGTGTCGGTGATCTTGCTGACGACGGCCCCGGTGCGCACTCTGCGGGCGCCTATCGCCCTGGTCAGCGCCTTCGGTATCTGATCCATCCCGCCGACCGGCTGGAACATCAGCATGGCCTGGTCGAAGCCGAACTCGAAGGAGAAGTACCGTCCGACGCCGCTCGCGAACACCTCCGACGCGGCGGGCACGTCACCGAGCGGCACCCCCGGCGTCCCGGTCGCGGCCGGCACGGTGGTGTACCCGCGCCG
Source organism: Streptomyces sp. NPDC052225 (assembly GCF_040679615.1). Taxonomy (NCBI): domain Bacteria; kingdom Bacillati; phylum Actinomycetota; class Actinomycetes; order Kitasatosporales; family Streptomycetaceae; genus Streptomyces; species Streptomyces sp. NPDC052225. The sequence continues at coordinate 99,411 of NZ_JBFAVD010000007.1, forward strand.
CTCACCGCCCTCGTACGTGAGCTTGTCCCCCAACTCCCCGAAGTCCTTGAGGAATTCGACGAGCCGCTCCTGGTCCGCGGCGGTCAGCTCCTTGTCCAGGGCGCCCTTGTCGGAGGCCTTGGCGAGCAGCTCGGACACGTACCCGTACACGTCGGCCTTGGCGGTCCGGTAGCGCATGGGCCCGGTCATCCCCGCGCCCTCGTTGAAGAGGTAGGCGTCGGCGTTGGTGTTGGTGAACACCTCGATGGGGACGCCGAGTTCGCGACAGTAGTCGAGCGTCACCATCCACTGCGGCAGCCGTGCGGGCCCCGCGTTCATGTACTGCCCGTCGCTGAACCGCGCCGTCTGCTTGTTCCCGTACGTGTCCACGGTCGTGTCGCCGCCCCGCACGGTGAAGTTGCGCCCGCCGGTCCGGTCCCTGGCCTCCAGGACCGTACAGTCGTACCCGGCCTTGCCCAGTTCGTACGCGGTCGCGAGCCCGGCGATGCCGCCGCCCACGATCACGACCTTCGCAGCGCCCCGCCCGCTGAGCGTGAAGTCGCCCGACCGCGGCGCGCGGTACGGGAGTTCACGCTGCGCCGCCTGCGCGGTGGGCGCGAGGCCGAGCGCCCCCATGGTGGCGAACATGGCGCCCGCCCCACCGGTGAGCCCGACGTTCCGCAGAAACCCCCGCCGACTGGTCCCTTGCTGCCCTGCTGCCATGAGCCCGGCTCCCCTCAGATCGTGCGCGATCTTGGCTGATTCGGGGATGGTGGCAACGTCCTGTTACGGCACAGCAGCAACTGTTGTATCGACCAAGTTTCTAAGCGCCCGAAGGGGCGCGGGGAACGGCGCGAGCAACCACAACGAACTCCGCACCCGCGACAACACACCAGCCCCCACGGCGATGGGATGGGAGCGCACAAAACAACAGTGGGCCCGCACCCAAAGGGTGCGGGCCCACTGTCAACTACCAGTTAGCGCAGAGCGATTCAGCTCTGGCCACCCGCCAGCTTCTCACGCAGCGCGGCAAGCGCCTCGTCCGACGCCAGGGCGCCGGAGTTGTCGTCCGACTCCGAGGAGTACGAACCGCCACCGGAGGCGGCCGGAGCCGCACCGGAGGCGCCGGCGACGGCACCCTCGGCCTCGGCCTGGGCGTCCGCCTCGCGGGACTTGATGACCTGCGCCTGGTGCTGCTCGAAGCGCTGCTGCGCCTCGGCGTACTGGCCCTCCCAGGCCTCGCGCTGGGTCTCGTAGCCCTCGAGCCAGTCGTTGGTCTCGGGGTCGAAGCCCTCGGGGTAGATGTAGTTCCCCTGGTCGTCGTACGACGCGGCCATGCCGTACAGGGTCGGGTCGAACTCGACGGCCGACGGGTCGGCGCCGAAGGCCTCGTTGGCCTGCTTCAGCGAGAGGCTGATGCGGCGGCGCTCGAGGTCGATGTCGATGACCTTGACGAAGATCTCGTCGTTGACCTGGACGACCTGCTCCGGGATCTCCACGTGGCGCTCGGCCAGCTCGGAGATGTGGACCAGACCCTCGATGCCCTCGTCCACGCGGACGAACGCACCGAACGGAACCAGCTTCGTGACCTTACCCGGGACGACCTGGCCGATCTGGTGGGTACGGGCGAACTGCTGCCACGGGTCCTCCTGCGTCGCCTTCAGCGACAGGGAGACACGCTCGCGGTCCATGTCCACGTCGAGGACCTCGACGGTGACTTCCTGGCCGACCTCGACAACCTCGGACGGGTGGTCGATGTGCTTCCAGGACAGCTCGGAGACGTGCACGAGACCGTCGACGCCACCCAGGTCCACGAAGGCACCGAAGTTGACGATCGAGGACACGACGCCGGAGCGGACCTGACCCTTCTGGAGGGTCGTGAGGAACGTCTGGCGAACCTCGGACTGCGTCTGCTCGAGCCAGGCGCGGCGGGACAGGACCACGTTGTTGCGGTTCTTGTCCAGCTCGATGATCTTCGCCTCGAGCTCCTTGCCCACGTAGGGCTGGAGGTCGCGGACGCGGCGCATCTCGACGAGGGAGGCCGGAAGGAAGCCACGGAGGCCGATGTCGAGGATGAGACCACCCTTGACGACCTCGATGACGGTACCGGTGACGATCCCGTCCTCTTCCTTGATCTTCTCGATGGTGCCCCAGGCACGCTCGTACTGAGCGCGCTTCTTCGAGAGGATCAGGCGGCCTTCCTTGTCCTCCTTCTGGAGAACCAGGGCCTCGATCTCGTCACCAACCGCGACGACCTCGTTCGGGTCGACGTCGTGCTTGATGGAGAGCTCGCGGCTCGGGATGACACCTTCGGTCTTGTAACCGATGTCGAGGAGGACCTCGTCCCGGTCAACCTTGACGATGACGCCGTCGACGATGTCGCCATCGTTGAAGTACTTGATCGTCTCGTCGATGGCGGCGAGGAAAGCTTCCTCGTTACCGATGTCGTTGACCGCAACCTGCGGGGTGGTGGCGGTGGTCTCGGTGCTGCTCGTCATGTGGGAAAGGGCTCCGGCGGACATTGAAGTCGTAGGTACTGCTACGCCGGGAGCCTGTTTCGCACCGAAGAAGCCGGACAGCCTAGGAGGCGCCGAATCCGGGCTTCCCGAAGGAACCGGTGGCGCCTCGATAACCGAGGGGACATACAACAGATGCGAGCACAGCCTGCTATGTCTGAGGTGCGCAGGCCCGCAGCGCAACTTGTAGCATACGGGGGCAGCCGGACAGGGTCAATGCGCGAAGGCGCACACCCGGGGCGGAACACCGCATACCCGGCAGAAATCCTGTCGCACGAGGCTACGCGGGCCGCAGTGCCCGCAGATTAGTACCAGGGAGCCGATCATCCAAGAGTCCGGACCAATGCAAGCGCCCGAGCCGTCGAACGCGTCCCCTTCGGTCGACGAGGACTCCACGGCGACCCGCCGCGACGCGGACACCACGGAGAGTTCGCGGGCCAACCGCGGCTGGTGGGACCGGAACGCGGACGACTATCAGGTCGAGCACGGCACGTTCCTCGGCGACGACCGTTTCGTATGGGGTCCCGAGGGCCTCGACGAGGTGGAGGCCGAGCTGCTCGGCCCCGTCGAGGAGCTGGCCGGCAAGGACGTCCTGGAGATCGGGGCCGGTGCCGCGCAGTGCTCGCGCTGGCTGGCCGCCCAGGGCGCCCGCCCCGTCGCGCTCGACCTCTCGCACCGCCAGCTCCAGCACGCGCTGCGCATCGACGGCGGCAAGGTGCCGCTGGTGGAGGCGGACGCGGGGGCGCTGCCCTTCAAGGACGGCTCCTTCGACCTCGCCTGCTCCGCCTATGGCGCGCTCCCCTTCATCGCGGATCCCGTCCGCGTGCTGCGCGACGTGCACCGGGTGCTGCGGCCCGGCGGCCGCTTCGTCTTCTCCGTCACGCATCCGATCCGCTGGGCGTTCCCGGACGAGCCGGGGCCCGAGGGGCTGAGCGTGGCCGCCTCCTACTTCGACCGCACTCCTTATGTGGAGCAGGACGACGAGGGGCGCGCCGTATATGTGGAGCACCACCGCACGATCGGGGACCGGGTGCGCGACGTCGTGGCGGGCGGTTTCCGGCTCGTGGACCTCGTGGAGCCGGAGTGGCCCTCGTGGAACACGCAGGAGTGGGGCGGCTGGTCGCCGCTGCGCGGGAACCTGATCCCTGGGACGGCGATCTTCGTCTGCGAGCGCGCCTAGTTCGTGCGGTGTGCGACGGGGTCGTCGGTCAGCCACAGGGCCGCGATCTTCTCCGCTCCCTTGCGGCCCGCGCGCTGCTTGATCAGGCCCTCTTTCGCCGCTCCCCTTATAAGGACGGCGGCGCCTGTCTCCTCGTGAGGGGTGACGGTGATCGTGACGACGGCCGGGTTGAGGGTGGCGAAGCCGCTGTTGACGACGCCTCGCACGGCGCTGCCGCCGCCGGGCGGACTGTCGGTGGCGAGCGGTGCCCCGCAGTGGGCGAGCAGCTCGTGGGCGCGGCCGAAGGCCGTCGACGGTGACTGGGCGGTGGTGAGGGCGATCTCCGCGACGTCCTTCTTGAGACGGCGGGCAGCGGCTGCCGCCCGGCGGCTGCCCGGATCTTCGCCTTCGAGCCGCGCGAGGAACTCCAGGATGGTCATGTCTTCGTCAGGCAGCGGCATGGCGCGAGGGTAGCCGGGGGCCCGTGCGGGCGTGAAGGAGACTGGGGGCGTGATCCGCAGCGACCTCCTCGACCAGTTGCCCGTCCGCTCCGCGCTGCCCGCGCTGCGCTCCGCGCTCGACGCGGGCGGCGTCGCGGTGCTCGTGGCGCCGCCGGGCACCGGCAAGACGACGCTGGTGCCGCTCGCGCTCGCCGGACTGCTGACGCCGGGCGCTCCCCCACGACGTGTCGTGGTCGCCGAGCCGCGGCGGATCGCGGCGCGGGCCGCGGCCCGGCGGATGGCGTGGCTGCTCGGCGAGAAGGTCGGGGAGAGCGTCGGGTACACGGTGCGCGGCGAGCGCGTCGTGGGCGCCGGCACCTGCGTGGAGGTCGTCACGACCGGCGTGCTCCTCCAACGCCTCCAGCGTGACCAGGAGTTGACCGGCGTCGGCGCCGTCCTGCTCGACGAGGTCCACGAGCGGCATCTGGACGCGGACACCGTCGCGGCGTTCCTGTGCGACGTACGGGAGGCGCTGCGGCCCGATCTGGAGCTGGTCGCGGCGTCCGCGACGACGGACGCCGAGGGGTGGGCACGGCTGCTCGGCGACGCGCCCGTCGTCGAGGCGGAGGGCGTCGCGTACCCGGTGGAGGTGGTGTGGGCGCCGCCCGCGCGCCCGGTGCGGCCGCCGCACGGGATGCGGGTGGACCCGGCGCTGCTCACGCATGTGGCGGGTGTGGTGCGGCGTGCGCTGGGCGAGCGCGCCGGGGATGTGCTGTGTTTCCTGCCGGGTGTCGGCGAGATCGCCCGGGTGGCAGGGCAGTTGGGGAACCTGGGCGATGTCGACGTGCTCCAGGTGCACGGCCGCGCGCCGGCCGCCGTACAGGACGCGGTGCTTTCCCCGGGGTCGCGGCGGCGGGTCGTCCTGGCCACGGCCGTCGCGGAGTCGTCGCTGACGGTGCCGGGGGTACGGGTCGTCGTGGACGCCGGTCTCGCGCGCGAGCCGCGCGTGGATCACGCCCGGGGGCTGAGCGCGCTGACGACCGTACGGGCGTCGCGGGCGGCCGGGACGCAGCGGGCGGGGCGGGCCGGGCGCGAGGCGCCGGGGGCCGTGTACCGGTGCTGGGACGAGGCGGAGGACGGGCGGCTCGCGCGGTTCCCCTCCCCGGAGATCAAGGTGGCCGACCTGACGGCGTTCGCGCTCCAGGCGGCGTGCTGGGGCGACCCGGACGCGTCGGGGCTCGCGCTCCTCGACGCCCCGCCGGGCGGCGCGATGGCGGCGGCCCGTTCCGTGCTGAGCGCGGTCGGGGCGGTGGAGCCCGGCTCCGGCCGGGTGACTGAGCGGGGCGCCCGCCTCGCGCGGCTCGGACTGCATCCGCGCCTGGGGCGTGCGCTGCTCGACGCGGCGCCGGTGGTGGGCGCGCGGGCGGCGGCCGAGGTGGTGGCCCTGCTGAGCGAGGAGCCGCCGCGCGAGTACGGGGACGACCTGGGCGGGGCGCTGCGCTCGGCCCGGCGCGGCAATGACGCGTACGGGGCGCGCTGGCGCCAGGAGGTGCGCCGCCTGACGGGGCTCGCACCGCAGGGCGCCCACGGCACGTCCGGCGGGGACGATCACGTCGCCGGGGTCGTCGCCGCGCTCGCCTTCCCCGAGCGGATCGCCCGTAAGGACAAGGGCTCCTACCTGATGGTGTCGGGGACGCGGGCCGACGTGTCCGACGGGTCGGCGTTGCGGGACGCCTCCTGGGTCGCGATCGCGGTCGCCGACCGGCCCGTGGGCGCGGGGCACGCGCGGCTGCGGCTCGGGGCGGCCGTGGACGAGGGGACGGCGCGCTGGGCCGCCGCGTCACTGTTCTCCGAGGGCGACGAAGTGGCGTGGGGCGACGGGGAGTTGGTGGCCCGGCACGTGACCCGGCTCGGGGCCGTCGAGCTCGCCGTGCGGCCGTTGAAGCAGCCCGCGCCCGCCCTCGTACGGGACGCTCTGCTGGAAGGGCTGCGGCGGGAAGGGCTCGGGCTGCTGCGGTGGGACCGGGACGCGGAGGGGCTGCGGCGGCGGCTCGCCTTCGTGCGGCGGCAGGTCGGCGAGCCGTGGCCGGACGTGAGCGACAAGGGGCTGCTCGCGCGGGCCGACGCGTGGCTGGAGCCGGAGTTGAGCAGGGCACGGCGCCGGGCCGACCTCGGGCGGATCGACGCGGGGCAGGCGCTCAAGCGGCTGCTGCCGTGGGCGAGCGGCGACGCCGTACGGTTCGACGAGCTGGCGCCGGAGCGCATCGAGGTGCCGAGCGGGTCGCGGGTGCGGGTCGACTACGCGGATCCCGAACAGCCGGTACTGGCCGTGAAGTTGCAGGAGATGTTCGGGTTGCAGGAGACGCCGCGGGTGGCGGGCGTGCCCGTGCTCGTCCATCTGCTGTCCCCTGCCGGGCGGCCCGCCGCGGTCACCGCCGACCTCGCCTCGTTCTGGCGCGACGGCTACCGCTCGGTGCGGGCCGATCTGCGCGGCCGCTACCCCAAGCACCCGTGGCCGGAGGACCCGGCGGCCGCCGAGCCCACCCGGTTCACGAACGCCCGGCTCAGGCGATGACCGGTTCCGGCTCCCGGTCGGGCGCGGGCTCCGGTTCGTCCGGCCGGCGCCCGCGCGCCTCCAGCCACAGCGCGAGCGCGAGCAGCAGGACGCCGAGGGTCAGGAAGCCCCAGGGGAGGTAGGAGGTCAGCAGAAGGACCAGGACGCGGTTGGAGTCGACCAGGTCGACGGTCGACCGGATGTAGTCCTCGCGCATCTTCACGTGGCCCTTGAAGACGGTGACCTTGTCGCGGCCGCCGAGGAGGGTGCCGCCGCGCAGCTCGTTGTTCTGGATCTCCTCGCCGTACACGGGCGCCCCGGTGGTCGGCTCGACCCAGAACTTGCGGACGGTCGTGTACCAGCGGGTGGTGCCCGTCTTCGCGACCGACTCCGGCGTGATGCCCTTGACCGGCATCGACTTGGGCAGCGGCACCTTCGTCCAGGGGATGGTCTGCTCGAAGTAGTAGACCTTCACGCCGCGGAACGTGGTGGTGCCCTTGTAGTGGATGGGGCGGGTGAGGCGGGCCTGCGCGTCGTAGTACTCGTAGTCGCGCTTCTCGGTCAGGAAGGGCCACTTGAACTCGATGCCCTCGCGCTTGACCTGGTCGCCGTCGACCATCTCGCCGGTGGCGTGGACGGGTTCCTGGCTGTGCGCGTCGAAGATGTAGCGCTCGGGGACCTTGGAGACCATCTTGCCGTCGGGCCCCTGGATGTACGACAGCGCGTCCCAGACGACGACGTCGCGGCCCGCGCTCCGCTCGATCTTGTCGGACTCCTCGACGTTGCCCTTGAGGGTCTGGACGACGGTGACCTTGGAGACCTTCTTGGCCCGCATGGAGCCGTAGTCGAGGAGGACGGGGTTCTTCGCCTCCAGGACGGCGGTCTGGTACTGGCCGGCCGGGATCTTGGCCAGGCGCGGGAACGCGTACCAGCGCATCAGCGGGGACAGCGCCGTGAAGAACACGGCGAAGGCGAGCAGGATCAGGCTGGCCTTGCGGCGCATCTCGGCGGCCCTCCTCGACTACCTGGGGTTCAGGGGTGGCTGGGGACGGTGGTGAGCAGGGGTTTGGGGGACGTCTCGCCCGTGGGCGCGCCCATCGCCGTGATGGTGAGGACGAGGGCGAAGGCCGCGGCGAGCCCGATCGCCGCGGCTATGAGGGCACGCATGTCCGACCTCCGCGGATCTGATGGTGCGTCAGCCTTTGGGTCGGTGCACCGTAGCAACGGCGGTGAAGAATGAGAACACGTCGCACACGACCGAAAAGAGCCCCCGGCCGTTCGACGGCCGGGGGCTCAAGTGCGCTGCTGGAAAAGGGACTTGCTTATGCGGACGGGCTCGCGCTCGGGCTCGCGGACTCCGTGGGGGTCTCGCTCGCGCCGCCGGTGGGCGCCGCGGTCACCTTCAGCTCGACCGTCAGGGTCGCGCCGCCGGTGGTGGTGATGCGGAGCAGGAACGTGCCGGCGGTGTCGTCCGCGTACAGCTTCGGCAGCGTGAGCGTGCCGTCGGCGCCGGTCGTGAGGCCCTTGAGCGTGCGGACCGTGGTGCCGTCCGCGGCCTTGAAGTAGGGGCCCTTGGTGGCCTGCGTCGGGTCGTCGGCGGACGTGACGAGGGTGGCGGTCGCGGCGACACCGTCGGCGACGGCTCCCTTGTACGTGGCCTTCACCTGGACGGCGTCGGCGAACGTGCCGCCCGCCACGCAGGTGAGCGCCGTGTCACTGGTGCGGGCCAGCGCGTCGGCGGCGCGGGCGGTGACGGTCGCCTTGTAGTCGAGGCCGGTCAGCGAGCGGCCGACGACGGTGGCGCGGACCGTGAACGTCCCGGTGTTCTCGCCGGCGCGCAGGGCCGGCGCGGTGGCCGTGCCGGACCTGCCGGTGGTGACGACGGCGCTGGTCGTGCCGCCGGAGAACGTGGCGTCCGTGGTGCCGACGATCGTGAAGCGGATCCGGACGTCGGCGACGCCCGTGCCGCCCGCGTTCTTCGCGCGGACGGCGACCCGCTCGGTGAAGCTGTCCCCGGCCATCGCGCTGAGCGTGCCGGTGCCCGCGTCGGCGAGGCTCCGGACGGACTCGGTGGGCGTGGTGGTGGCCGGCGGGGTCGTCGGGGCGGACGGCGAGGGGCTCGCGGAACCGCCGCCGCCGCTGCCGCCGCCGGGCTTGCTCGGCGAGGGCGACGGGGACGGGCTCGCCGAGCCCGAGCCCGAGCCGCCGCCGGAGCCACGGCCCGCACCGGAACCGCCACCCGAACCGCTGCCCCCGCTGGTGGGGTACTTCGGCAGCTGGCCGGTGCCGTCGGGGACCTCGTGGATGCCCTTGCGGTAGAACTCGAGCCAGGTCAGGACCTTGTGGAGGTAGTCCGAGGAGTTGTTGTAGCTGAGGATCGCCTTGTTCAGGTCGTTGGCGTTCGACAGGTCCCAGTTGTTGCGGCACAGGTAGTGACCGGCGGCGAGGGCGGCGTCGTAGACGTTGTTGGGGTCCTTCTTGCCGTCGCCGTTGCCGTCGCGGCCTGCCCACTCCCAGGTGGAGGGGATGAACTGCATCGGGCCGACGGCGCGGTCGTGGACCGTGTCGCCGTCGTACGAGCCGCCGTCGGTGTCGGTGATCTTCGCGAAGCCGTTGCCGTCGAGGGGCGGGCCCGTGATGGGGTCCTTCGTGTCACCGTTCGCGTACACGTTGCCGCCGCCGGCCTGGCCGGACTCGACCTTGCCGATCGCGGCGAGCAGCTGCCACGGCAGGTTGCAGCCGGGCTTGGACTTCTCCAGCTCGGACTCGGCCTTCTTGTACGCGTCGAGGACGGTCGCCGGTATGCCGGAGTCCGTGTCGCCGGCCGAGCCGCCGCCGCTTCCGGTGCCGGGCGAGGCGGTCGGGTCGTCGGTGGGGCTGTCGAGGTCCGGCAGGTCCATGTAGTAGTCGGGGTCGGACGCCGCGTCGGGGACGTCGTCCGAGCGGTCGGCGGCCGACCGGCCGCTGTCCGTCTGCTGCGGGGTCACACCCGGCGCCTGGGACGCGGAGAGCGCCGCCACCGCCGCCGCGGCGACCGCTGCCGTCACCGCACCCCTGCGCAACCGCCTGCCGAAAACCGCAGCCATGCCGCGAGCCCTCCCCTGTCGCCTGATCCAGCCCTGTCTCCGGTGGCCCCGGGTTGCGGAGCGGTCCGGACCCGCACGCTCCCCAGCGCACGGACCCGCCCGACACTACGACAACTTCCGCCGCGCAGACACCTGTTCGTGACCGTTATTTGCCGGTTGGCCATGTACGCGTTCCCGTACGCTTCGACGCTTGTCCGTTTGCTGCCGTCGTATGCCTCTGGGGGTCCGGTGCCGTTCACGATCAGTCATGCCGCGGCGGTGCTGCCTCTCGTACGCCGGGACGGTTCGGGGCGCGGTCCCTTCGTGCCCGCGCTGCTCGTCGCCGGGTCGTTCGCGCCGGACGTCACGTACTTCGCGGCGAGCGCGGTGCCCGGGGCGATGGAGTTCGGCACGTTCACGCACTCGTTCGCCGGTGTCCTCACGGCGGACGTCCTCATCGCGTTCGCCCTGGTGGCGCTCTGGCGGCTGGTGCGCGAGCCGGTGCTCGCCCTGCTGCCGGACCGGGTGCGCGGACGCGTGTGGTCGGTGGCCCGGCCGCGCCCGCTCGGGCGACGGTGGCCGCTGCGCTGGTACGTCTCCGCGGCGCTCGGCGCGCTGACGCACGTGGTGTGGGACGCGTTCACGCACCTCGACCGGTGGGGCATGCGGGTACTGCCCGTCCTCGGCGAGAAGATCGCCGGTTCACCGCTCTACTGGTATGCGCAGTACGGGGGTTCGGCCATCGCCCTCGCCGTCATCGGCTGGTTCGTGTGGCGGTCGCTGCGGGGCACGCCCGCTGCTTCCGGGCCGGCGTCCGCGACCTCGGGCGAGCGCTGGCTGGCGTGCGCGCTGATCGGCGGCTGCGCGTGCGGCTGCGGCGCCGTACGCGTCGTGCGCTGGCTCTCCTACGTGGAGGAGTCCGGCCTCGCCTGGAAGCCGTGGGAGATCATCCCGACGGTGTGCTTCGGCGCGGGGGCGGGCCTGGTCCTCGGCCTGATCCTGTACGCGGTCGTGGTGAGGGTCAGGGCACGACGGGTACCACCGCACCCTGCGGGTCCGACTACTCGTAGGGGTAGGGGAGTTCGGGAGCGTCCGGCGGAACCGAGCCGTCGGAGCGTTCACTGATCTCGCTGTCCGGGGTGGCGGTGCGGGCGATGGCGCGGCCCTTGTTGAGGGCGCGGTGGACGGCCTGCGCGACGCGTTCCACGGTGCGCACGCCGTACTTCATCGACGGGTTGTCATGGCTGAGGACGGCGATGCGGTAGGTGCGGCCGCCGCCGGTGAACGCGCCGATGCTGTGGATGCGCCAGCCGTGCGTGGCCCGCGGCAGCCAGCCGTTCTTGAGGTGCGCGCGCAGGCCCCGCGGCATCCCGGCGCTCACGCCCCACCGCTGGTCCCTCCTGACCTCGCTCATCAACTGAAGGCCGAACGAGCGCGCGGTGGCGCCCAGGAACGAACGGGGACCGGTGAGCGCGCCGAGCAGCCGCAGCTGGTCGTTGGCCGTGGTGCGGGTCAGGCCCCAGTAGCCGTACGGTCCGAGGGTGGTGCGGGTGGTGCCCGCACGGTTCAGGGTGGCGGCGAGGTAGGGCCGGCCGAGGTCGTTCCACAGGCGGCTCGCGGCGGCGTTGTCCGAACTGCGGATCATGGGGCGGAGGTTGCGACGCTCCCACGCGGTCAGGGGGCGCCCCCAGCCGGCGGCGCGGCGCAGCGTGGCCTCCATCATGAGCACCTTCACGATCGACGCGGAGTCGTAGCGGGTGCCGCCGTCGAGGGTGCAGCTGAGCCGGGTGCGGTCGTCGTACAGGGCCACCGAGACGGTGCCGCTGCGCTCGGCCAGAGCGGTGCGCAGGTCGCGGGTCACTTGTTTGGCGAGGGCCGCGTTCTTGGGGGCGCGGCAGCTCGGGGTGCGGTCCGCTGCGGTGGCGGTGACCGGGGTGGGGGCGGCGGCCAGCAGGGCGGTTCCGGCGAGTACGGCGAGGGCGGTTCGTCTGCGGCGGGGTCGGTGCGGCATTGGTTCATCGTCCGGGGCGGCGTCCGGCGGGGCCTCGGGTGTCGGCCGAACGGGCGCGCGGCTTCACGCCGTGGGGGTGGGGTGCCGTTGCCGGGTGCGGCTTTCGTCGTGGCTGGTCGCGCAGTTCCCCGCGCCCCTGGAGCATGCGGCTTCGCCGCAGCCCCATAGGGCGCCAGACGCGCCCCATGAGATGCCGCACCGAAGGTGCGCATCTCAGGGGCGCGGGGGACTGCGCGACCAGCCCCCACCGGGCCGCAGTTCGCGATGGCTGCGCAACCGGCAACGGCGGCGAGGCCGCGGGGCTCCGCCCCGGACCCCGCTGCTCAATCGCCGCAGGGGCTTGACCGGGCTAATGCGCCGCCGACTCCCAGTCGGTGCCCAGGCCCACCGAGACATCCAGCGGCGCGCGGAGCGCCACCGCTCCGGACATCTCCCGCCGCACCAGCTCCTCCGCCGCCGCGGCCTCCCCCGGCGCGATCTCCAGGACGATTTCGTCGTGGACCTGGAGCAGCATCCGGGACTTCAGCCCGGCCTCGGTGAGCGCCTTGTCCACGTTCAGCATCGCGATCTTGACGATGTCCGCGGCGGTGCCCTGGATCGGCGCGTTCAGCGCCATGCGCTCGGCCATCTCGCGCCGCTGCCGGTTGTCCGAGTTCAGGTCGGGCAGGTAGCGGCGGCGCCCGAGCATCGTCTCCGTGTACCCGGTGGCCCGCGCCTCGTCGACGACCCGGCGCAGGTAGTCCCGTACGCCACCGAACCGCTCAAAGTAGGTGTCCATCAGGCCGCGGGCCTCGCCCGGGTCGATGTTCAGCTGACCGGACAGACCGAACGCCGACAGACCGTAGGCCAGGCCGTACGACATCGCCTTGATCTTGCGGCGCATCTCCGCGTCGACCGCGGACCGCTCCACGCCGAACACCTGCGAGGCGACCGTGGTGTGCAGGTCCTCGCCGGAGTTGAACGCTTCGAGGAGGCCCTCGTCCTCGGACAGGTGGGCCATGACGCGCAGTTCGATCTGGCTGTAGTCGGCGGTCATGAGGGACTCGAAGCCCTCGCCGACGACGAAGCCGCGCCGGATCGCGCGGCCCTCGTCGGTGCGCACCGGGATGTTCTGGAGGTTCGGGTCGGTCGAGGACAGGCGTCCGGTCGCCGCGACCGTCTGGTTGAACGTGGTGTGGATGCGGCCGTCGGCGGCGATCGTCTTGATCAGGCCCTCGACGGTGACGCGGAGCTTGGCCTGCTCACGGTGGCGCAGCATGATCACGGGCAGTTCGTGGTCGGTCTGCGTCGCCAGCCAGGCGAGCGCGTCGGCGTCCGTCGTGTACCCGGTCTTCGTCTTCTTCGTCTTGGGCAGGTCGAGCTCGCCGAAGAAGACTTCCTGGAGCTGCTTCGGGGAGCCGAGGTTGAACTCGTGGCCGACGGAGGCGTGGGCCTCCTTCACGGCCTGCTGGACGGCGCCCGCGAACATCTGCTCCATGGACTCCAGGTGGGCGCGGTCGGCGGCGATGCCGTGCCGCTCCAGACGCGCCAGGAGCGTGGAGGTGGGCAGCTCGATGTCGGTGAGGAGCTCCGCGGCGCCGACCTCCTTGAGTCGCTCGCCGAACGCCTCGCCCAGGTCGAGGATCGCGCGGGCCTGCACCATGAGGGCGTCGGCCTCGGCCTGGTCGTCCTCCTCCGTGCCGAAGGCCAGCTGCCCGTCGGCGGCGCCCGCCGGGGCGAGCTCGCGGCCCAGGTACTCCAGGGACAGCGCGTCGAGCGCGAAGGAGCGGCGGCCCGGCTTGACCAGGTACGCGGCGAGCGCCGTGTCCATGGTGATGCCCGCGACGCTCCAGCCGTGCTCGGCGAAGACCCGCATGACGCCCTTGGCGTTGTGCATCACCTTGGGCCTGTCCGCGTCGGCGAGCCACGCGGCGAAGGCCTGCTCGTCGCCCTGGTCGAGCTTGGCCGGGTCGAACCAGGCGGCCTCTCCCCCGGCGGCGGCCAGCGCGACCTCGGTCACCGAACCGGCGCCGAGCGCCCACGTGTCGACGCTCGCCAGGCCCAGGACGGCCGTGCCGTGCTCGGCCAGCCAGGGCGCCAACTCGCCGGTGGCGAGCACCTTTCCGTCCACGTCGACGCCCGGCTCGGCCGGCGTCTCCTCGGCCTCGGCGGCACCCGGGTCGACGGCGAACAGGCGCTCGCGCAGCGACGGGTTACGGATCTCCAGGGTGTCCAGGATCATCGCGATCGCCGTACGGTCGTACGCCGCGCGCTCCAGGTCGGCGACCGTCTTGGGCAGCTCGACGTCGCGCACCATCTCGGTGAGGCGGCGGTTCAGCTTGACGGCGTCCAGGTGCTCCCGCAGGTTCGCCCCCGCCTTGCCCTTGACCTCGTCGGCGCGCTCGACCAGCTCGGCGAACGAACCGAACTGGTTGATCCACTTCGCGGCGGTCTTCTCGCCGACGCCGGGGATGCCCGGCAGGTTGTCCGACGGGTCGCCGCGCAACGCCGCGTAGTCCGGGTACTGGGCGGGGGTGAGCCCGTACTTCTCCTGGACCTTCTCCGGCGTGAAGCGCGTCAGCTCGGAGACGCCCTTCGTCGGGTACAGGACCGTCACATGGTCCGTGACCAGCTGGAAGGAGTCGCGGTCGCCGGTGACGATGAGGACGTCGAACCCGGCGGCCTCGGCCTGGGTGGCGAGCGTGGCGATGATGTCGTCGGCCTCGAAGCCGTCGACCGCGAAGCGCGGGGTGTGCATCGCGTCGAGGAGCTCGCCGATCAGCTCGACCTGCCCCTTGAACTCGTCCGGTGTCTTCGACCGGTTCGCCTTGTACTCCGTGAACTCCTCGGAGCGCCACGTCTTGCGGGACACGTCGAACGCCACCGCGAAGTGGGTGGGCGACTCGTCGCGCAGCGTGTTCGCCAGCATCGACGCGAACCCGTAGATCGCGTTCGTCGGCTGGCCCGTCGCCGTCGTGAAGTTCTCCGCGGGCAGCGCGAAGAACGCCCGGTACGCCAGCGAGTGCCCGTCCATGAGCATCAGGCGGGGGCGTCCGCCTGTGCTGTTGCCTGCTGCCTCGGTCGCCGTCTTTGCTGCTTTCTCTGCCACGTCCCCGATCCTGCCAGACCCCACTGACAGCCCGCCCGTCTCCCACCCCCACCCTTCCAAAGAGTCGCTCGCGCGACCACCTCCTGTCTCCCACCCCGACCGCCCGGCGGCACTGTCGGACCCCCGTGCGAGGATCGAGACACAGCTCACAGCACGTTCGCAGGACCGCTCGAAGGGGAGCACGACATGGCCAGCAAGCCGCCCGCATCGGACCCGGTTCAGGACGCACCGCAGGTCGCGGCGCCGCAGCACCACGCCGCCGGGCTCCCCGCCGTCAAGCACAGCCTCAAGATGGCCCGCGAGCAGATGGGCGTGAAGCGCACCGCGCTGACACTGCTGCGCGTCAACCAGAAGGAAGGCTTCGACTGCCCGGGCTGCGCCTGGCCCGAGCCGGAGCACCGGCACGCGGCGGAGTTCTGCGAGAACGGGGCGAAGGCGGTCGCCGAGGAGGCCACGCTGCGCCGCGTCACCCCCGAGTTCTTCGCCGCGCACCCCGTCGCGGACCTGGCGACGCGCTCCGGGTACTGGCTGGGCCAGCAGGGCCGCCTGACCCACCCCATGTATCTGGCCGAGGGTGCCACGCACTACGAGCCGGTGCCGTGGGAGCGGGCCTTCGACATCATCGGCGAGGAGCTCGCGGCGCTCGACTCCCCCGACGAGTCCGTGTACTACACCTCGGGCCGCACCAGCAACGAAGCGGCCTTCCTCTACCAGCTCTTCGCCCGCGAGTTCGGCACGAACAACCTGCCCGACTGCTCGAACATGTGCCATGAGTCGTCCGGTTCGGCGCTCGTGGAGACCATCGGCATCGGCAAGGGCAGCGTCCTCCTGGAGGACCTCTACAAGGCGGACCTGATCATCGTGGCCGGGCAGAACCCGGGCACGAATCATCCGCGCATGCTGTCCGCCCTGGAGAAGGCCAAGGCGGGCGGCGCCCGCATCATCTCCGTGAACCCGCTCCCGGAAGCGGGGCTTGAGAAGTTCAAGAACCCGCAGACGCCGAAGGGCCTCACCAAGGGCGCCTCCCTCACGGACCTGTTCCTGCAGATCCGGCTCGGCGGCGACCAGGCCCTCTTCCGCCTCCTCAACAAGCTCATCCTCGACACCGAAGGCGCCACGGACGACGCGTTCATCGCCGAGCACACCCATGGCTACGAGGAGTTCGCCGCCGCCGCCCGCGCCGCCGACTGGGACGAGACGCTGAAGGCGACCGGCCTGTCCCGCGCCGACATCGAGCGGACCCTGGAGATGGTCCTCGCCTCCAAGCGGACCGTCGTGTGCTGGGCGATGGGCCTGACCCAGCACAAGCACTCCGTGCCCACGATCCGCGAAGTGGTCAACTTCCTCCTGCTGCGCGGCAACATCGGCCGGCCCGGCGCCGGCGTGTGCCCCGTGCGCGGCCACAGCAACGTGCAGGGCGACCGCACGATGGGCATCTTCGAGCGCCCCGCGCCCGCCTTCCTGGACGCTCTGGAGAAGGAGTTCGGCTTCGCGCCGCCGCGCGAGCACGGCTTCGACGTCGTCCGCGCCATCCGCGCCCTGCGCGACGGCGAGGCGAAGGTCTTCTTCGCCATGGGCGGCAACTTCGTGGCGGCGTCCCCCGACACCGAGGTCACCGAGGCGGCCATGCGCCGTGCCCGCCTCACCGTCCATGTGTCGACGAAGCTCAACCGCTCGCACGTGGTCACCGGCGCCCGCGCGCTGATCCTGCCGACCCTCGGCCGCACCGAGCGCGACCTCCAGGGCGGCGGCGAGCAGTTCGTGACCGTCGAGGACTCCATGGGCATGGTGCACGCCTCGCGCGGCCGCCTGGAGCCGGCGAGCAGGCACCTGCTGTCCGAGCCCGCGATCGTGGCCCGCCTCGCGCGCCGCGTCCTCGGCCCCGACTCCCGTACACCCTGGGAGGAGTTCGAGAAGGACTACGCGACGATCCGCGACCGCATCGCCCGCGTCATCCCCGGCTTCGAGGACTTCAACGCGCGCGTGGCGAACCCGGCAGGCTTCGCGCTGCCGCACGCCCCGCGCGACGAGCGCCGCTTCCCCACCGCCACCGGCAAGGCCAACTTCACGGCCGCGCCCGTCGAGTACCCGCGCCTGCCCGAGGGCCGGCTGCTGCTCCAGACGCTGCGCTCGCACGACCAGTACAACACCACGATCTACGGCCTCGACGACCGCTACCGCGGCATCAGGAACGGCCGCAGGGTCGTCCTCGTCAACGCCGGCGACGCCAAGGACCTCGACCTCGCCGACGGCTCGTACGTGGACCTGGTGAGCGAGTGGAGCGACGGCGTGGAGCGCAGGGCTCCCGGCTTCCGGGTCGTGCACTACCCGACGGCCCGCGGCTGCGCGGCCGCCTACTACCCGGAGACGAACGTCCTGGTTCCGCTGGACGCCACGGCGGACACCAGCAACACCCCCGCCAGCAAGTCCGTCGTCGTACGCCTGGAACAATCGAAGACCGACTGAGCGTTTGCTCAGCCACCCAGACACTCAGGTAAGGCACGACGGACGGAGCCGGGCCCCATGGGCGAGCAGAACCACGTGAAGTTCCCGCAAGAGGTCATCGACGAGTACGCGACGCTCGGCGTCGACCTGCCGGCCCTGTTCTCCGCCGGGCACCTCGGCACCCGGATGGGCATCGAGGTCAAGGAGGCCTCCGCCGACCGCGTCGTCGCCACGATGCCCGTCGAGGGCAACACCCAGCCCTACGGACTGCTGCACGGCGGCGCCTCCGCCGTCCTCGCCGAGACCCTCGGCTCCGTCGGCTCGATGCTGCACGGCGGCAGCGGCAAGCTCGCCGTCGGCGTCGACCTGAACTGCACCCACCACCGCTCCGCCCGCTCCGGCCTCGTCACCGGTGTGGCCACGCCCGTGCACCGCGGCCGCACCACGGCCACGTACGAGATCGTCATCACGGACGAGCAGGACAGACGGGTCTGCACGGCCCGTCTGACCTGCGTCCTCAAGGACTCCCCGATGGTGGCGCCTACGACGTCGCAGGCGCCACCGGCACAGTGAGCGAGCTGACCCCGGCGCGCACGGTCATCTCCGTGCCCGCCGGGTGACGCAGCGTGTAGTCGTAGTCGGTCGAGATCAGCACCACGCCGAGCCGGTGCCCGGCCTTGAACACATAGTCCTGCGGCTGCATGTCCCAGCTCAGCCGGTACTCGCGGCCCTCGACGACCTTGGACTGGCGCGCGTACGACACCCGGTTGCGCGCGTCCAGCCAGCCCCGCGTGACGATCTTGAAGTCGGCCGTCGCGGTGGCGTGCTTCGTGCGGTACGCACAGCCCGTCTCACCGGGTAGCCCCGGCACGCCCTGCCCGTAGCAGACCTGCTGCGACGTGTCGGTGACCGTGCCCGACGTCGCCCGGGTGTCCCGGCCGTAGTCCACGAGCAGCGCGGCCACGTACGGCGACGTCCCGTCGAGCGAGGCCCGCACGTCGACCTCCGGGACACCGTTGACCCGCAGGTCGCTCTTGAGCGGTCCCGTCGTGTACGCGAGCCGGTTCGGGTTCGCCGCGTCCGGGGCCGTGACGAGCTGCTCGGCGGGCACCGTGCGCCCCGCGTCCGTCAGCGACTGGACGGTGGCCGGTCCCGCGGCGCGCCCCAGCGAACCGTCGGCGTTCAGCCGCAGCGTCGCATCCCGCGTACCGGCGGCGGGCCACGTCTTCTGCTGCTTCCAGGTGAAGTCGGCCTGCTCGACGTCGACTTGGGGCTCTGCCGTGATGCCGTTGTCGATGCCGTACAGGTAGTGGTCGAACCAGTGGTGCACCTGGCGCAGCCACTCCTCCATGCGCAGCGGCATCGGGTTGGCGTGCCCGGCCTGGTGCAGCCACAGCTTGCGCGGCACGTGGTTCTTCTTCAGCGCCTCCCACAGCCGGCCCGCGTTCTTCGTCTTCACGTTCCAGTCGTTGAGGCCGTGCACGACGAACGTCGCCGCCTTGATCTTGTCGGCGTCCTTGAGGTAGTCGCGCTCCTGCCAGTACGCCGACCAGTCCCCCGTCACCCGGTCCTGATCGCGCTCCAGGGCGTCGAGGACCGGCTTGCAGATCTCGCGGTCGGCCCGCGAGTACACGTAGCGGGCGAGCACGTCGGTGTCCTCGCCCTGGAACGTGCCGGGCGCCACGACCCCGCCGTTCGCCCGGTAGTAGTCGTACCAGGAGGAGATCCCGGAGATCGGCACGATCGCCTTGAGACCCTCGACTCCCGTGGTGGCGACGGCCGTTGGCAGGGTGCCGTTGTAGGAGATGCCCATCATCGCCGCGTTCCCGGTGGACCAGCCCGCCTCGACCGGCCTGCCGTCGAGGTCCCAGCCCTTGGCCCGGCCGTTCAGCCAGTCGATCGCGGCCTTCGCGCCGAGCGTCTCGTTGCGGCCCCCGGACGTCGGACAGCCCGTGGAGCCGCCGGTACCGAGACTGTCGACCTGCGCGACGGCGTATCCGCGCGGCAGGAAGTAGTTGTCGTAGTAGCCGGAGTAGGCGACAGCGGGGCCGGTCAACCCGGGCTTCTTCGCGCCGAGTTGATGCCGCCCGCTCACCGGGAGGCCGTCCTCGTCGAGGTCGACACCGTGGTTGGGGACATCGTTGCCACCCGCCCAGTACGGGCTCGCCTCCACGACCGTGGCGACCTTCAGACCCGCAGTGTCGGTCTCCTCGGGGCGCAGGATCCGCATCCGGACGGTGTCGCGCTCACCGTCCCCGTCACTGTCGACCTCCGTCCGGACGTCGACCTGCTGAAGCACGGCGTCGGCCCGGGAGAAGACGGGTTGCGTCTCCCCGCCGGACATCTCCAACGTGCCGCGCCCGCCGGAGGGTTGAGCGGCGTGGGCGGAGGGGGCGGCCAGCACCGCCGCCATCGCGCACACCACGGCGATGCCGGTGCGTCTCCTGCCGATGCGTCTGTTGCCGGTGGATCTCACCATCGTGCCTCCAGGGCGCGGTAAGGGAGTTCACTCGCGGGACACGGGTATTCCACCGCGCCGCACCACCTCCCACCAGAGGGCATCCACAACTTCCTTGATCCGCGCGCCCGTTGGCGGAGCCCACCGCTCCGGCTTACCGTCGAGCATGACCGGCATCGGGCCCGTCGAGCCCTACGACCCCGGCACCGACAGCCCGCCGCGGCCCGCCGAGGCGATCGGCACCGACGCGCCCCGCGTCACCGACCGCTGGACCGCGCTCCCCGCCCGCCGGCGCCGCACCGCCGTCGCCCTCGCCGCCGCGGCAGCAGCCACCGTCACCTTCCTCGCGACCCGCCCCGACCCGCCGCCGCCCGCCCCCGCGTCCTGGCCCTCACAGATCACCACGCTGCACTACGACGGCCCCGGCACGGGCGCCGGCCGCTTCCGCTTCACCGTCAGCGTCACCGGCGACCACCCCATGACGGTCCGCCATCTCGACACCGGCATACCGCAGTTGATGGCGACCGTGACCCCCGCACTGCCCCGCGTCGCACGACCCGACGCCCCCGCACACCTGACCGTACGCATCGCCGTACGGGACTGCGCCCACATGCCCGTCGGCATCAACCAGCCCTACGTCGAGCTGACCCTGCGCAACCGCCGCGCCCAGCAAGCCCACAGCTTCATCTTCGAAGGCCGCTACCCCCACGACCTGTGGCAGTGGATCCACGCCACCTGCGACCCCCGAAACGATCTCACACGCCGGTAACACTCAGTTACCAGCATCGCAACACGGCACAGGAAGGATCGCGGCGCGCCTTTTACACCCGCGCCACCCCCCGCACAAGCCTTGCGACCGCATCGAATCGGTCACTCCGCCCCGACCAAGATCGACTCAAGTCCCTTAGCGGAACAGGGCGTTCTCGAAATGCGAACACCGCGACTCGGTATGCATACGCCCCAAACGCCCCCACTGCACCCCCGCCGGAGCACCCCGGCATAACAAGAGCGTCACATCCTCCCCCACGCCGCTCCCCACTCCACGACCTGCGCTTATAGTCACGGCCAGTCACCGCGCCGCCGGGCGCGTCACTTGCACGGCCCCTGTACCAGACCCAGTACGGCCCGGCGAGACACACGGCCCCCGACCGGGAGCCGCGCCAGGGAGAGGAATGATCGTGCGACACCGTTCTCTGCTCATACTCACGACCGTGCTCACCACCGGAGCCCTCACGCTCACCGCCTGCGGGTCGCGTGACGACGACAACAAGGGTTCGAGCAGCGACAAGAAGACCACCGTGGTCATCGGCGTCGACGCCCCCCTGACCGGCGCCAACTCCGCCACGGGCCTCGGCATCCAGTACGGCGCCAAGGTCGCCGTCGACGACGCCAACAAGAACAACACCGTCCCCGGTGTCACCTTCAAACTCGTGGCCAAGGACGACAAGGCGCAGCCCGCCACCGGCCAGCAGAACGCCACCGCCCTGGTCGCCGACAAGGACGTCCTCGGCGTCGTCGGCCCCCTCAACTCCGGTGTCGCCACCCAGATGCAGCAGGTCTTCGCCACCGCCAACCTGGTGGAGATCTCCCCGTCCAACACGGCGCCCGAGCTCACCCAGGGCAAGAACTGGCAGACGGACAAGAAGCGCGCCTACAAGACGTACTTCCGCACCGCCACCACCGACGCCCTCCAGGGCGGCTTCGCGGCCGACTACGCGTACAACACGCTCAAGAAGAAGAAGGTCTTCGTCGTCGACGACAAGCAGACCTACGGCGCGGGCCTCGCCAAGCTCTTCACCGCCGGATTCAAGGACGCGGGCGGCAAGGTCGTCGCCACCGACCACGTCAACACCGGCGACCGCGACTTCTCCACCCTCGTCACCAAGATCAAGAACTCCGGCGCCGATCTGCTCTACTACGGCGGCCAGTACGACGAGTCGCAGGTCCTCACCAAGCAGCTCAAGGAAGCCGGCGCCGACATCCCGCTCTTCGGCGGCGACGGCATGTTCACCCCCACCTACATCAAGACCGCCGGCAAGGCCGCCGAAGGTGACCTCGTCACCTCCATCGGCGTCCCCGTCGACACCCTGCCCGCCGCCAAGACCTTCGTCGACACGTACAAGGCCAAGAAGTACCCCGGCGACTACGGCACCTACGGCGCCTACTCCTACGACGCCGCCACCGCCATCATCAAGGCCGTCGGCCAGGTCGTGAAGGACGGAAAGGTCCCCGCCGACGCCCGCCAGCAGGTCGTCGACGCCGTCCAGAAGACCTCCTTCGACGGCCTCTCCGGCAAGGTCGCCTTCGACGAGTTCGGCGACACCACCAACAAGCAGCTGACCGTCTACCAGGTCGTCAAGGGCGAGTGGAAGTCCGTCAAGAGCGGCACCTTCGAGCCCAAGAGCTGACCGACACACCCCGCACCACCCCGGGCCGCGCGGCACAGACCACCGTCAACCGCGCGGCCCACCCACATACCCTGCTCGCTCCCCACCACATGGAGGCCATGCGGTGAACACCCTGCCGCAGCAGCTGGCCAACGGGCTGTTCCTCGGCTCGATGTACGGGCTGATCGCCATCGGCTACACGATGGTGTACGGCATCGTCCAGCTCATCAACTTCGCCCACGGCGAGATCTTCATGACGGGCGGCTTCGGCGCCCTCACCGTCTACCTCGTCCTGCCGGACGGCATATCCATGTGGATAGCCCTGCCGGCGATGCTCATCGGCGGCGCACTCGTCGCCGTCCTCATCGCCGTCGGAGCGGAACGGTTCGCCTACCGACCACTGAGGGGAGCACCACGACTAGCCCCCCTCATCACCGCCATCGGCCTCTCCCTGGCCCTCCAGCAACTCGTCTTCAACCTCTACCCCAAGGCAGAGAACGCCCGCGTCTTCCCCCAACTCCCCTTCGGCCCCTACCACCTGGGCTCGATCCGGATCCAGAGCGGCGACATCTTCCTCATCATCGCGGCCCCCCTCTGCATGGCCGCCCTCGCCTTCTTCGTCCGCCTCTCCCGCACCGGCCGCGCCATGCAGGCCACCGCGCAGGACCCGGACACCGCCCAGCTCATGGGCATCGACACCAACCGCATCATCGTCATCGCCTTCGCCATCGGCGGCCTCTTCGCCGCCGTCGCCGGCGTCGCCTACGGCGTCAAATACGGTGCCGTCGAATACAACATGGGCTTCCTCGCCGGCCTCAAAGCCTTCACCGCAGCCGTCCTCGGCGGCATCGGCAACATCTACGGAGCCATGCTCGGCGGCCTCGTCCTCGGCCTCGCCGAAGCCATGGCCACCGCCTACATCTCCGACATCCCCGGCATGGAACAACTCGGCGGCCAGGGCTGGTCCGCCGTCTGGGCCTTCGTCCTGCTCATCCTCGTCCTCCTCCTACGGCCACAAGGCCTACTCGGCGAACGCGTCGCGGACAGGGCGTGACCACCATGACCGACACCACCAAGACCACGGCCACGGCCCCCGAGCGCGGACTCCTCCCGCTCCCCGCCGCCACCGCCCGCGCCCTCATCCTCATCGGCGCCGCCGGCACCATCGCCAGCACCTTCATGTCCTGGACCTGGACCGACGAATTCCCCGGCGACCTGACCGTCTACGGCTACCCCGCAGGCCTCCAGATCATCGCCCTCGTCGCCGGCCTCCTCACCCTCCTGTACGGGCTCGCCCTCCACGGCGTGAAGCCCCTGCGGTCCCTCAACCCCGCAGGCGCCACCTCCCCCGTCTTCCTCATGACCCTCAGCGGATTCACCGTCTGCTGGTTCACCGGCATCGCCATCGCCGTCGACCTCGGCGGACTCGCCAACCTCGACCCCGGCGCCTACATCGCCATGGCCGCCTCCGCGATCCCCGTCATCGGCGCCCTCGCCCTGCCCGGCACCACGCTCAAGGACTACATCACCAAGTCCGACCAGCCCCGCCCGGACCGCCTCGGCCCCCTCGCCGAACGCCTCGTCCTCACCGCCGGCACCACCATCGCCCTCATCGTCTTCACGTACGGCATCGGCATCGACGACGACGACAGCGAAACCTTCGTCGGCTACCTGCTCCTCATCATCTTCGCCGTCTGGGCCGCCACCCACGCCGGCCTCCTCGACCGCTACGCCGACATCGGCCGCCGCCACAAGGGCTTCGCCGCAGGCCTCGCCTTCCTCGCCGCCGCGATCTTCCCCTTCACCCAGAGCGACGACCACAACGCCAACCTCGGCGTCAGCATCCTCATCTTCGCCACCGTCGCCCTCGGCCTGAACATCGTCGTCGGCCTCACCGGCCTCCTCGACCTCGGATACGTCGCCTTCCTCGGCGTCGGCGCCTACGCCGCAGCCCTCGTCTCCGGCTCCGAGTTCTCCCGCTTCTCCGGCGCCCAATTCCCCTTCTGGGCCGCCGCGTTGACCGGCATGGCCGCCTCCCTCGTCTTCGGCGTCCTCATCGGCGCACCCACCCTGCGACTGCGCGGCGACTACCTCGCCATCGTCACCCTCGGCTTCGGAGAGATCTTCCGCATCGCCGTCAACAACATGGACGGCTCCTCAGGCCCCAACATCACCAACGGGCCCAATGGAATCAGCCAGATCCCCGACCTCGAGATCTTCGGCTTCAACCTCGGCGTCCCCCACGACATCGGCTCCTTCACCCTCGGCCGATTCGCCAACTACCTCTTCCTGATGCTGATCGTCACCGCGATCGTCGTCCTCGTCTTCACCCGCGCCGCCGACTCCCGCATCGGCCGCGCCTGGATCGCCATCCGCGAGGACGAAACCGCCGCCACCGCCATGGGCATCAACGGCTTCCGCGTCAAACTCATCGCCTTCGCCCTCGGCGCCTCCCTCGCCGGACTCGCGGGCACCGTCATGGCGCACGTCAACTACAGCGTCAACCCCCAGCCCTACAAGTTCGCCGACGCCGTACCCCCCAACTCCGCCTTCCTCCTCGCCGCCGTCGTCCTCGGCGGCATGGGAACCGTCAGCGGACCCCTCCTCGGCGCCAGCCTCCTCTACCTCATCCCCGAGAAGCTCCAGTTCCTCCAGAACTACAGCCTCCTCGCCTTCGGCCTGGCCCTCGTCCTCCTCATGCGCTTCCGCCCCGAGGGGATCATCGCCAACCGCCGCCGCCAGCTCGAATTCCACGAGACCGGCCAACTCGACATCCCCGAACAACAGAGCCTGCCCGAAGGAACCATCGGCGCTGCCAAGGCCACCAAGGCAGGTGCGTGACCACCATGACCAACACCGTTCTCGAAGCCAGCGGCGTCACCATGCGCTTCGGCGGCCTCACCGCCGTACGAGGCGTCGATCTCACCGTCAGCGAAGGCGAGATCGTCGGCCTCATCGGCCCCAACGGCGCCGGCAAAACCACCTTCTTCAACTGCCTCACCGGCCTCTACATCCCCACCGAGGGCAAGGTCTCCTACAAGGGCACCGTCCTGCCCCCCAAGCCCCACCTCGTCACCCAGGCCGGCATGGCCCGCACCTTCCAGAACATCCGGCTCTTCGCCAACATGACCGTCCTGGAAAACGTCCTCGTCGGCCGCCACACGAGGACCAAAGAAGGCCTCTGGTCAGCCCTCCTCCGCGGCCCCGGCTTCCGCAAAGCCGAAGCCACCAGCGAAGAACGCGCCATGGAACTCCTCGAGTTCATCGGCCTCGCCCACAAACGAGACCACCTCGCCCGCAGCCTCCCCTACGGCGAACAGCGCAAGCTCGAAATCGCGCGCGCCCTGGCAAGCGAACCGGGCCTGCTCCTCCTCGACGAGCCCACGGCCGGCATGAACCCGCAGGAAACGCGGGCCACCGAGGAACTCGTCTTCGCCATCCGCGACAAGGGCGTCGCCGTCCTCGTCATCGAGCACGACATGCGGTTCATCTTCAACCTCTGCGACCGCGTCGCCGTACTCGTCCAAGGCGAAAAACTCGTCGAAGGCACCAGCGACGTCGTCCAGGGCGACGAACGCGTCATCGCCGCCTACCTCGGCACCCCCTACGAAGGCGCGGAAGGAGACACCAAGTGACCGCACTCCTCGAAGTCGAAGACCTCAAGGTCGCCTACGGCAAGATCGAAGCCGTCAAGGGCATCTCCTTCAGCGTCGAAGAAGGCCAGGTCGTCACCCTCATCGGCACCAACGGCGCCGGCAAGACGACGACGCTGCGCACGCTGTCGGGGCTGCTGAAGCCACTGAGCGGCAAGATCATGTTCAACGGCCAGCCGCTGAACACCGTCCCCGCCCACAAAATCGTCGCCATGGGCCTCGCGCACTCGCCGGAAGGGCGGAGGATCTTCCCCCGCCTCTCCATCGCGGAGAACCTCCAACTCGGCGCCTTCCTCCGCAAGGACACGGCAGGCATCGAAAAGGACATGCAGCGCGCCTACGACCTCTTCCCCATCCTCGGCGAACGCCGAAAGCAAGCCGCGGGAACGTTGTCAGGCGGCGAGCAGCAAATGCTCGCCATGGGACGGGCGTTGATGTCCCAGCCCAAACTCCTCATGCTCGACGAACCCTCCATGGGCCTCTCGCCGATCATGATGCAGAAGATCATGGCGACCATCGTCGAACTCAAGGCCCAGGGCACGACGATCCTCCTCGTCGAACAGAACGCCCAGGCCGCCCTCTCCCTCGCCGACCACGGCCACGTCATGGAAGTCGGCTCCATCGTCCTCTCCGGGACAGGACAGGACCTCCTCCACGACGAGTCCGTCCGCAAGGCATACCTCGGCGAGGACTGACGCCGCCGGTACGCCCGTACGCGAATGAGGCCCGCGCCCCTTGGTAGGGGCGCGGGCCTCATCTCATCTCCGGGGGCGGTATCAGCCCTTCGACGCCTTCTTCTCAGCGGCATCCTCGATGACCGCCTCGGCGACCTGCTGCATCGACAGACGACGATCCATCGACGTCTTCTGAATCCAACGGAACGCCGCCGGCTCCGTCAGCCCGTACTCCGTCTGAAGAATCGACTTCGCCCGGTCCACCAGCTTCCGCGTCTCCAGACGCTGCGTGAGGTCAGCGACCTCGTTCTCCAGCGTCTTCAACTCAGCGAACCGGGACACGGCCATCTCGATCGCCGGCACGACATCGCTCTTGCTGAACGGCTTCACCAGATACGCCATGGCACCCGCGTCACGAGCCCGCTCGACCAGGTCACGCTGCGAGAACGCCGTCAGCATCAGCACCGGCGCGATGGACTCCTCGGCGATCTTCTCCGCCGCACTGATGCCATCCAGCTTCGGCATCTTCACGTCGAGGATCACCAGGTCGGGCTTGTGCTCGCGGGCCAGCTCGATGGCCTGCTCACCGTCGCCGGCCTCACCCACGACGGTGTAGCCCTCTTCCTCGAGCATCTCTTTGAGGTCGAGGCGGATCAGGGCCTCGTCCTCGGCGATGACGACACGGGTCGTCAGCGGCGGGACGTGCGACTTGTCGTCGTCGGCGGCGTCGACTGGCTGGGGCGACTCGGGGGCGGTCACGGGGGCGCTCCTTGGTTATGCAGGGCGGGGGTACTGCTCCCAAGAGCCTACCTAGCTGCGGTAAGGTAGGGGCACGGCGGGTGGCCGCCAACCTTTGTTTTAGAGGAAGCCCCGGTAGCCCAGCGGTAGAGGCGGTGGATTCAAAACCCATACAGCGTCGGTTCGAATCCGACTCGGGGCACTTTTCCTTCGATTCGAAGATTGATCACCGAAAGCGGATGCTCACGTTCTCGTGAACATCCGCTTTTTGCTGCGCGGCGTCACGATCAGTCACGCAGTGTGTTCGCCATGGATCAGCACAGCCCCTCCATCCGGGCCCACGCGGTTGCGCTCATGCGGCAGGGCGTGCCCAACCGGGTCGTTGCAGAGCACCTGAACATTCCCCGGGGCACCATCGGCTGGTGGCGCAGCGAAGATCGACGAGCGCGCGGCGAGTCGTACGAGCAGCCCACGGACTGCCCGACGTGCACCGGCCGTACCTTCGATCACGCCGCCTACTCGTATCTGCTGGGCCTCTATCTCGGAGACGGGCACATCATCTCCAAGCCCAAGCAGCACCACCTGTCCATCTTCTGCAACGCCACCCAGGTCGGTCTGATCGACGCAGCAGAGCAGGCAATGCGCACGGTGATGCCGCTCCCATCCGTAAGCCGACGCGAGAAGCCCGGTTGCACCGAGGTGAAGTCCTACACCAAGCACTGGACTTGCATGTTCCCCCAGCACGGACCGGGCAAGAAGCACGACCGCAAGATCGTCCTCGCCCCTTGGCAGCAGGAGATCGTCGACGCCCACCCGTGGGAGTTCATCCGGGGCCTGATCCACTCCGACGGCTGCCGCATCACGAACTGGACCGAGAAGATCATCGGCGGCGAGCGCAAGCGCTATGAGTACCCCCGGTACTTCTTCACCAACAAGTCCGACTGCATCCGGCAGCTCTTCACCGACACGCTCGACCGGCTCGGCCTCACGTGGACGCACTGCACCCGGCACGGCAACCCGTACAACATCTCCGTGGCCCGCAAAGCAGACGTAGCCCTCCTCGATCTCCACGTGGGCCCGAAGCACTGACCGCAATATGACCCGTCACAGCGGCCCCGCCCACCCCCTGGGACCTGCCCCAATATCCTCGGGAAGCCTTGACCTGCCCGCCCGCCTCGGATGATGTTCGGGATCACACTCACCGTCGTCCGAAGAGGTACGCATGAGCCCGATCAACCGGCGCCGATTCGTCGCGGCAGCGGCAGGTGCCGCCGCGGCCGCTGTAGCCGTGAGCCCCGAGTCCGCGTTCGCGTCCGCCGTCGAGGGAAGCACCGGCGCGACGGACCAGGGCGACTTTGACTTCGACGACACCACCGATTTCGCCAACGCCGACAAGGGCTTCATCGCGGCGCTGACGCCCGGCGTGATCAAGAACGCGGCCGGCAAGGTGGTCTGGGACAACGACGCGTACGACTTCCTGAAGGGCGAGGCCCCGGACACGGCGAGCAAGAGCCTGTGGCGACAGTCCCAACTGGCCGCGAAGCAGGGCCTGTACAAGGTCACCGACCGGATCTATCAGGTGCGAGGGCTCGATCTGTCGAACATGACGATCGTCGAGGGTGACACCGGGCTCATCGTCATCGATCCGCTGATCTCCGCCGAGACGGCCGCCGCCGCCCTGAAGCTGTACCGGGATCACCGTGACGCCGCAGACAAGAAGGTCACGGCGCTGATCTACACGCATCCGCATGTGGACCACTTCGGTGGCGCGTACGGGGTGCTGCCCAATGGGGCGTCGGCGGATGTGCCGGTGATCGCGCCTGAGGGGTTCCTGGAGCACGCTGTCTCCGAGAACGTGTATGCCGGTACGGCGATGACGCGACGCTCGTCGTACATGTACGGGGCGCAGTTGCCCAAGTCGGCGCGGGGGCAGATCGGTTGTGGTCTGGGGCAGAACGTGTCGCTCGGGACGGTGGGGCTGATCGCTCCGACGAAGAGCATCACGAAGACGGGGCAGGTCGAGGTCGTCGATGGCGTGAAGATCGAGTTTCAGATGACGCCGGGTACGGAGGCGCCGGCCGAGATGAACTTCGTGTTCCCGGAGCTGCGGGCCGTGTGCATGGCGGAGAACGCGACGCACACGATGCACAACATCATCACGTTGCGTGGTGCGCAGGTGCGGGATGCGCGGGAGTGGGCGCATTACCTGAATGAGTCGATCGACCTGTTCGGCGGTCGGGTGGATGTGGCGTTCGCTTCGCATCACTGGCCGACGTGGGGCGGTGAGGAGATCACCGAACTGCTGACTCAGCAGCGGGACTTGTATGCGTACATGCATGACCAGACGTTGCGGATGATCAACATCGGGATGACGGGGCGGGAGATCGCTGAGGAGATCCAGTTGCCTCCGGCGTTGGAGGGGTGGGCGAATCGTGGGTATTACGGGTCGCTGTCGCACAACGTAAAGGGGATCTATCAGCGGTACATGGGGTGGTTCGATGCGAACCCGGCGCATCTGTGGGAGCACACGCCGGTTGATGAGGCGAAGCGGTATGTGAAGGCGATGGGTGGGCGTGCGGCGACGGTCGCGAAGGCCAAGGGGTTCGTGAAGGACGGGGATCTGCGGTTCGCGGCGACGTTGTTGAACCATGTGGTGTTCGCCGACCCGGACTACACGGCCGCCAAGGCTGAACTGGCGCGCGTGTACACGAAGTTGGGGTATGCCACGGAGAACGCGGTGTGGCGGAACTTCTATCTGACGGGGGCCATGGAGCTGACGGACGGGGTGAGGCCGGGTGGGTCGACGACGGCGAGTCCGACGATGATGATGGCACTGAGTATCGATCAGCTCATCGACTCCGTGGCGATTCGGATCAATGGTCCGAAGGCGTGGGATCTGCGGATCAGGATGGACTGGAGTTTCCCGGCGCTGGGTGTCGTCTATCACCTGACGGTGCAGAACGGGGTGTTGACCTACAGGAGCGATGCGAAGGCGGATGCCGGGGCGGGGGTGACGCTGACGATGACGAAGCCGCAGTTGCTCGCCTTGTTGGGCGGTAAGGGGCTCGGCGATATCAAGGTCGAGGGTGATGCGTCGTTGTTGCAGAAGTTGCTGGCTGTGGTGGAGAAGCCGGATGGGGGCTTCGCGATCGTGACGCCGTGAGGCCGGGGGCCGCGTCCACGGGGGTGGCGCGGCCCCAACTGCGTTGGTGTAGTCGGCTACTTGGGGCTGTCGTCCTCGCCGATGTGGTGGACGCGGACGAGGTTGGTGGAGCCGGCGACGCCGGGCGGGGAGCCGGCGGTGATGACGACGATGTCGCCTTTCTTGCAGCGGCCGATCTTGAGGAGTTGTTCGTCTACCTGGGCGACCATGGCGTCGGTGGAGTCGACGTGGGGGCCGAGGAAGGTTTCGACGCCCCAGGTGAGGTTCAGCTGCGAGCGCGTGGCCGGTACGGGGGTGAAGGCGAGGAGGGGGATCGGGGAGCGGTAGCGGGAGAGGCGCTTGACCGTGTCTCCGGACTGGGTGAAGGCGACGAGGAATTTGGCGCCGAGGAAGTCGCCCATCTCGGCGGCTGCGCGGGCTACGGCGCCGCCTTGGGTGCGGGGTTTGTTGCGTTCGGTGAGCGGCGGGAGGCCCTTGGCGAGGATGTCCTCCTCGGCGGCTTCGACGATGCGGGACATCGTCTTGACGGTCTCGATGGGGTATTTGCCGACGCTGGTTTCGCCGGAGAGCATGACGGCGTCCGTGCCGTCGATGACGGCGTTGGCGACGTCGCTTGCTTCGGCCCTGGTGGGGCGGGAGTTGTCGATCATCGAGTCGAGCATTTGGGTGGCGACGATGACCGGTTTGGCGTTTCGCTTGGCGAGTTTGATGGCGCGCTTTTGAACGATCGGGACTTGTTCGAGGGGCATTTCGACGCCG
This sequence comes from Streptomyces sp. NPDC052225, assembly GCF_040679615.1. NCBI lineage: Bacteria > Bacillati > Actinomycetota > Actinomycetes > Kitasatosporales > Streptomycetaceae > Streptomyces > Streptomyces sp. NPDC052225. The sequence goes on from NZ_JBFAVD010000007.1 coordinate 130,500, forward strand.
AGGTCGCCGCGGGCGACCATGATGCCGTCGAATGCGGCGACGATGTCCTCGATGTTGTCGACGGCCTGGGGCTTTTCGACCTTGGCGATGACGGGGAGGTGGCGGCCTTCTTCGTCCATGATGCGGTGGACGTCTTCGATGTCGCGGCCGCTGCGGACGAAGGAGAGGGCGATGATGTCGGCGCCGATGTTCAGGGCCCAGCGGAGGTCGGCCTGGTCCTTGTCGCTGAGGGCGGGGACGGAGACGGCGACGCCGGGGAGGTTGAGGCCCTTGTGGTCGGAGACCATGCCGCCTTCGATGACCTGGGTGCGGACGCGGGGGCCGTCGACGCCGGTGACTTCGAGGCTGACTTTGCCGTCGTCGACGAGGATGCGCTCGCCGGGGGTGACGTCGGCGGCGAGGCCGTCGTAGGTGGTGCCGCAGGTCTGGCGGTCGCCCTGGATGCCGTCTTCGACGCTGATGGTGAACTCGTCGCCGCGTTCAAGGAGTACGGGGCCTTCGCTGAAGCGGCCGAGGCGAATCTTCGGGCCTTGAAGGTCGGCGAGGATGCCGACGCTGCGGCCGGTCTCGTCGGAGGCCTTTCGCACGCGCTGGTAGCGCTCCTCGTGTTCGGCGTAGGTGCCGTGGCTGAGGTTGAAGCGGGCGATGTCCATTCCGGCTTCTACGAGTGCCTTGATCTGCTCGTACGAGTCGGTGGCGGGGCCCAAGGTACAGACGATTTTTGCTCGGCGCATGGTTCGAGCCTAGGCCCTACCGGCGGGTAGAGAATTGGCCTGGTGTGACTACTCAACAACCTTTGCATGAAGGGTTATTGACAAGCGGCGGAGAGTAGTCGCCAAGTTTTGAATGTGCGCGCGGCTCTGCTCTGATGAGCAATTTTTGTCCGTCGGTGGGGTCAGAGTGCGGGCGGGTTCATGGTGAAGCGGGCGTCGACCTGGGCCCGTACATGTTGGCGCTGGGGTTCGAGGTCGAGGGGTGGGGCGGTGTCGTCGGGGGCGGCTGTGGCGTAGGCGGCGCGGGTCGTGCCGGGGCCGGCTTCGCGGGCCATCCATGCGTGGTCGTCGGTGCCGGTGTCGGAGAGTTCGACGAGGGCGGCGAGGGTGGTGCCGAGGGCGTCGGCGTAGGCGCGGGCGCGTTGGACGGCGGCGTGGACGGCTTGTCGGCGGGCGGTGGTGTGGACGGGTGAGGTGGGGCGCAGGGACCACCAAGGGCCGTCGACGCGGGTGAGTTCGAGGTCGGCGAGGCGGGTGGCGAGTTCACCGAGGGCGGTGAAGTCGGTGAGTTCGGCGGTGATGTGGAGGGTGCCGTGGTAGGTGCGGATGCGTTCGCCGCGGCCGTGCCGGGCGAATTCGGGGGTGAGGGAGAGGGTGCCGGTCTCGAGCTTTTCGACGCAGTCGCCGTAGGACTTGATGAGGTCGAGGGTGGTGGTGTTGCGGCGGGTGAGGTCGTCGAGGGTGGTGCGGCGGTCGGTGCCGCGGGCGGTGACGGTGACGGTGATGCGGGCGAGTTCGGGGTCGGCTTCGAGGTGGGCTTCGCCGCGGACGGCGAGGCGGGGGGCTTCGGGGGTGCCGTAGGGGCCGCTCGGAGTGGGGGTGTGGTGGGTCATGGGTCCCACTTTGTCACCGTTCGGGTTCGGGCTCAGGTCATCAGATCGAAACCTGTAAGGGGTGTTGCGGGGTGGGCCGGCTGGGCCAGAATCTACGCGCGTTGCAGTGCTGTGTTCCTCCGTACGAACGTCTTGAAGGTCAGGAGCCTTTCCATGCCGTTGAACCGCAGATCCTTCCTGGGCAAGTCCGCCGCGACCGGGGCGGGTGTCGCGCTCGCGGGTGCCGTGGTGGCGCCGTCGGCCGAGGCCGCGCAGGGGGGCGGGGCCAAGAAGAGGAAGCGGTACTCGTTCACCGTGATGGGGACCACGGATCTGCACGGTCACGTCTTCAACTGGGACTACTTCAAGGACGCCGAGTACAAGGACACGGCGGGCAACGCGCAGGGTCTGTCGCGGATCTCGACGCTGGTGCAGCAGGTGCGGGAGGAGAAGGGCCGGCACAACACGCTGCTGATCGACGCGGGTGACACGATCCAGGGGACGCCGCTGACGTACTACTTCGCGCGGGTGGATCCGATCACCGCGGAGAACGGTCCGGTGCACCCGATGGCCCAGGCGATGAACGCGATCGGGTACGACGCGGCGGCGCTCGGCAATCACGAGTTCAACTACGGCATCGACACGCTGCGCAAGTTCGAGTCGCAGCTGAATTTCCCGCTGCTCGGTGCGAACGCGGTGGACGCGAAGACGGAGAAGCCGGCGTTCAGGCCGTACGTCATCAAGACGATGCGGACGCCGCACGGCAAGGATGTGAAGGTGGCGATCCTGGGGCTGACGAACCCGGGGATCGCGATCTGGGACAAGGCGTATGTGCAGGGCGTGTTGAAGTTCCCGGGGCTTGAGGAGCAGGCCGCGCTGTGGGTGCCGAAGCTGCGGTCGATGGGCGCCGACGTGGTGATCATCTCGGCGCACTCGGGGGCGTCGGGGACGTCGTCGTGGGGTGACCAGTTGCCGTATGTGGAGAACGCGGCGGCGAACGTGGCGAAGACGGTGCCGGGGATCGACGCGATCCTGGTCGGGCACGCGCATGTGGAGATCCCGCAGCAGCTGGTGACGAACGACGAGACGGGCAAGTCGGTCGTGCTGTCGGAGCCGCTGTGTTACGCGGAGCGTCTTGCGTTGTTCGACTTCGAGCTGGAGTGGGACAAGGGTCGCTGGTCGGTGGTGTCGGCGTCGTCGAAGCTGCTGAACTCGGCGTCGGTGGCGGACGATCCGAAGATCACGAAGCTGCTCGCAGACGAGCACGCGCTGGTCGTGAAGTACGTGAACCAGGTGGTGGGCCGGGCGACGACGACGCTGACGACGGTGGAGGCGCGCTACAAGGATGCGCCGATCATCGATCTGATCAACAAGGTGCAGGCCGATGTGGTGACGGAGGCGCTGAAGTCGACGCAGTACGCGTCGCTTCCGGTCCTTTCGCAGGCGTCGCCGTTCTCGCGTACGTCGGAGATCCCGGCGGGTGATGTGACGATCCGGGATCTGTCGGGTCTGTATGTGTACGACAACACGCTGGTAGCGAAGTTGATGACGGGTGCGCAGGTGCGGGCGTACCTGGAGTACTCGGCTCAGTACTTCGTGCAGACGGCGGCGGGTGCGCCGGTGGACGTGGAGAAGCTGACGAACGCGGGCAACCGGCCGGACTACAACTACGACTATGTGTCGGGGGTTTCGTACGAGATCGACATCGCACAGCCGGCGGGTTCGCGGATCAAGAATCTGACGTTCGGCGGCGCGGCGCTGGATGACGCGGCGCAGTTCGTGTTCGCGGTGAACAACTACCGGGCGAACGGTGGGGGCGCGTTCCCGGGGGTGGCGACGGCGCAGGAGCTGTGGGCGGAGTCGACGGAGATCCGGACGCGGATCGCGGAGTGGGTGACGGCGAAGGGCGTCCTCGACCCGGCCGATTTCGCTTCGGTGGACTGGAAGTTGACGCGGGACGGGACGCCGGTGTTCGCCTGATCGCTCGGGTGGTCAGTCGACGAGTTTGATCAGGTTGCCGCGCTCTCCTGCCCCGGTCGGGGTGTGGGGGGCGCGGTTTTCGTGGCCGGTGAGGCCGAAGGTGGTGAAGGCGGTGCGGCGAGGCTGGGGGTAGGGGTCCTTGCCGGTGAGGGTGTTGAGGATGGTGGCGCTGCGCCAGGCGGCGAGTCCGAGGTCGGGGGCGCCGACGCCGTGGGTGTGGCGTTCGGCGTTCTGGACGTAGACCGCTCCTTGTACCGACTCGTCGAGGACCAGGCGGAAGTCCTCGTCGATACGGGGGCGTTCGGCGGTGTCGCGGCGGAGGTAGGGGTCGAGGCCGGCGAGCATCTGGCCGAGGGGGCGTTCCTTGTAGCCGGTGGCGAGGACGACGGCGTCGGTGGTGAGGCGGGAGCGGGTGCCCTGCTGGCGGTGTTCGAGGTGGAGTTCGACTTTGGTGGCGGCGACGCGGCCGGCGGTGCGGACGCTGACGCCGGGGGTGAGGGTGGCGTCGGGCCAGCCGCCGTGGAGGGTGCGCTGGTAGAGCTCTTCGTGGATGGCGGCGATGGTGTCGGCGTCGATGCCCTTGTGGAGTTGCCATTGGGCGGGGACGAGGCGGTCGCGTTCGGCTTCGGGGAGGGCGTGGAAGTAGCGGGTGTAGTCGGGGGTGAAGTGTTCGAGGCCGAGTTTGCTGTATTCCATGGGGGCGAACGCTTCGGTGCGGGCGAGCCAGTGGATCTTCTCGTGGCCTGCGGGGCGGGCGCGGAGCAGGTCGAGGAAGATCTCGGCGCCGGACTGGCCGCTGCCGATGACGGTGATGTGGTCGGCGGCGAGGAGGCGGTCGCGGTGGGTGAGGTAGTCGGCGGAGTGGATGACGGGCACGGTGGGTGCGTCGGCGAGGGGCTTGAGGGGGTCGGGGACGTAGGGCTCGGTGCCGACGCCGAGGGCGATGTTCTTGGTGTAGGTGCGGCCGAGGGCTTCGGCTTCGCCCTGGTCGTCGAGTTGGGTGAAGTCGACTTCGAACAGGGTGCGTTCGGGGTTCCAGCGGACGGCGTCGACCTGGTGGTTGAAGTGGAGTCCGGGGAGGTGCTCGCTGACCCAGCGGCAGTAGGCGTCGTATTCGGTGCGCTGGATGTGGAAGCGCTCGGCGAAGTAGAAGGGGAAGAGGCGCTCGCGGGTCTTGAGGTAGTTGAGGAACGTCCAGTTGCTGGTGGGGTCGGCGAGGGTCACCAGGTCGGCGAGGAAGGGGACTTGGAGGGTGGCGCCGTCGATGAGGAGGCCGGGGTGCCAGTGGAAGGCGGGCCGCTGGTCGTAGAACGCGGTGTCGAGTTCGGTGAGGGGGTGGGCGAGGGCGGCGAGGGAGAGGTTGAAGGGGCCGATGCCGATGCCGACGAGGTCGCGGGGTGCTTCGGTGGGCTGGGGGGTGGGGGCGGGCGCGGCGTTCATCGGGCGGTGTGTCCTTCCACCAGTTTCAGGAGTGCGGCGAGGTCGCCGGGTTCGGTGTGCGGGTTGAGCAGGGTGGCTTTGAGCCAGAGCGTTCCGTCCATGCGGGCGCGGCCGAGGACGGCGCGGCCTTCGGTGAGGAGGTCGCGGCGGATGGCGGCGACGCGGTCGTCGCTCGCTCCGGTGGGCCGGAACAGGACGGTGGTGAGGGTGGGGGTGTCGTAGAGGTCGAAGTGGGGGTGTGCGTCGATGAGTCGCGCGAGGTGGTGGGCGAGGGCGGCGACGTGGTCGACGAGGGTGGCGATGCCGGTGCGGCCGAGGGCTTTGAGGGTGACGGCGGTTTTGAGGATGTCGGGGCGCCGGGTGGTGCGCAGGGAGCGGCCGAGGAGGTCGGGGAGTCCTGCTTCGGTGTCGTCGTCGGCGTTGAGGTAGTCGGCGGTGTGGGTGAGGGCGCGGGTGTCGCTGTGGTCGCGTACGGCGAGGAGGCCTGCGGCGACGGGCTGCCAGCCGAGTTTGTGGAGGTCGAGGGTGACGGTGTGGGCGCGGGTGAGGCCGTCGAGCTGGGCGCGGTGGCGGGTGCTGAAGAGGAGGCCTGCTCCGTAGGCGGCGTCGATGTGGAGGCGGGCGCCGTGGTGTTCGCAGATGTCGGCGATCTCGGGGAGGGGGTCGATGAGGCCGGCGTCGGTGGTGCCCGCGGTGGCGGCGACGAGTTTGGGTCCGGGGACGTCGGTGAGGGCGTCGTCGAGGGCGGCGGGGTCGAGGGTGCCGGTGGGGGCGGGCAGGACGACGGGGTCGGGCAGGCCGAGGAGCCAGGCGGCGCGGGCGAGGCTGTGGTGGGCGTTGGCGCCGACGAGGAGGCGCAGGGGGCCCGCGTGGGGGTGGTGTTCGCGGGCGAGGAGGACGGCGAGCTGGTTGGCTTCGGTGCCGCCGGTGGTGACCAGGGCGTCGCTGCCGGAGGCGTCGCCGTAGACCTCGTGGGCGAGGGCGCGGGTGACGAGGGCTTCGAGGGCGGAGGCGGCGGGGGCCTGGTCCCAGGAGTCCATGGAGGGGTTGAGGGCGCTGGCGGCGAGGTCGGCGGCGGTGGCGACGGCGAGCGGCGGGCAGTGCAGGTGGGCGGCGCACAGGGGGTCGGCGGGGTCGGCGGCGCCTTCGGCGAGGGCGGTGACGAGGGTGCGCAGGGCGGTGTCGGCGCCGGTGCCGTGCTCGGGGAGCACCTCGCCCACGTGGGCGTGGAGTTGGGCGGTGACGGTGTCGGGGCCTCCGGCGGGGAGGGGGCCGCCGCGGCGGGTGGCGCCGTCGTGGAGTGCGTCGAGGACGGTGTCGAGGAGCGGCCTCAGGGCGTGGGGGCCTTGGGTGCCTCCGGCCAGGGCCTGGGTCGGGTTCTCCTTCGGGAGAAGGAGCGGCGCTCGGTGCGTGCTCCCGGTGTGCCGGGCGGGCGTCCTCGTAGCGGAGCCACCAGGGCGTTCGTCCGGTGCGGCGAAGGGGGTCCCTCCCGCCCGATCCTGCGAAGCAGGTTCGGGGATGGGGGAGCGTGCCGGGCGTTGCGACGCCGAGGGAGAACTCGGCCCAGGCCCTGGGGGCGGCAGCGTGCTCATGGGCGTCCTTCGGTGCGGTGGGGGCCTCGCGCGTGCGTGTGGCGTACGCGCGTACGGGGCGGTCGTGCGGCCGTGGTGCACCAGCCTGGAGCGGTGGGGGGCGGCGTGTGGGGGTTTCGGGTGAGACCACCGGATAGAGGGACCCGGGCCGTCGCGTTCTGATCAATTCGTGCCGGGTCTGATCAGGTGTGGCGGGGGTCGGGAACGCGGCGGGGCGCCGCCCGCCGGGTCGGCGGACGGCGCCCCGTGACGGGCTCGCGCGGTTACGCGCCGGTGGCCTCCTGGACCTTCAACGCGCGGGCGAGGTCGTCGAGTTGGTCGACGAGCTTGCGGCGCAGGGCGGGGCTGGGCGCTCCGCCGGCGAGGCACTGTTCGCCCAGGCGCAGGGTCTCGGCGTCGATGGCGTAGGCGGGGAACGCGTACCGCCCGGCGGCGTCGGCGATGGCGGGGCCGCGGCGGTCGGCGAGGGCGGGGGCGTCGCTGAAGTAGCGGGGTACGTAGCGGCGCAGCAGGTCGGCCTGTTCGGGCTGCCAGAAGCCCTGGGCGGTGGCGGTGAACAGGTAGTTGGACAGTTCGCCGCCCGGGTCGGTGGTGAACAGGGCGTCCCAGGCGGCCTGTTTGGCCTGCGGGTCGGGCAGGGCGGCGCGGCAGCGGGCGGCGCCTTCCTGTCCGGTGGCGCTGGGGTCGTGGGCGAGTTCGGCCTCGATGACGGCGTCGTCGATGGCGCCGAGGACGCTCATCCGGGCGAGGATGCGCCAGCGCAGTTCGGGGTCGAGGTCGGGGCCGTCGGGGATGCCCGCGTTGTCGTACCAGCCGCGGATGGTGTCGGCGTGCTGGGCGGTGTCGATGAGGTGGCGTACGGCGGTCAGGCGCAGGCCGGGGTCGGTGCCGTCGGCGGTGCGGGCCAGGAGGTCCTCGCCGAGGGCGGTGAGCAGGGTGAGGGCGGCGGGGCGGTCGGCGGGGGTGCTGTAGCGGTCGGCGACCTGGGTGCGGGCGAAGGCGAGGACGCCCTGGACGAGGGCGAGGTCGCTCTCGGCGGGGAGGTGGGCGGCGGCGGTCTCCAGGTAGGCGGCGGGCGCCAGTTGGCCGTCGCGGACCATGTCGCGCAGCGCGTTCCACAGGACGGCGCGGGTGAGCGGGCCGGGGAGGCCGGACAGGCCGCGCAGGGCCGCTTCCTGGGAGTCGGCGTCGAGGCGGACCTTGGCGTAGGTGAGGTCCTGGTCGTTGGGGACGATCAGGGCGGGTCGGGCGCCGCGCAGGGTGAGGGGCTCTCCGGGGACGTCGACGTCGACGCGCTCGCGCAGCACGAAGGCGCTGCCGTCGGCGGGGTCGCGGTCGTAGAGGCCGACGGCGATGCGGTGCGGGCGGCTGCCCTGCCGGTCGACGGTGAGTGTCCAGGTGGCGTCGGTGCCCTCGGTGACCTGGGTGGTGAGGGTGTCGACTCCGGTGGTGCGCAGCCAGGCGTCGGCCCAGGCGTGGACGTCGCGCTCGGTGTGGTGGGCGAGGGAGTCGATGAAGTCGGCGAGGGTGGCGTTGGCGAACTTGTGGCGCTTGAAGTGGGTGTTGATCCCGGCGAGGAAGTCCTTCTCGCCGAGCCAGGTCACCAACTGCCGTAGTGCGGAGGCGCCCTTGGCGTAGGAGATGCCGTCGAAGTTGAGCAGGGCGGAGGCCGTGTCGGGGACGGCGTCGGGGGCGACGGGGTGGGTGGAGGGCCGCTGGTCGGCGTCGTAGCCCCAGGCCTTGCGGGCGACGCCGAAGTCGACCCAGGTGTCGGTGAAGCGGGTGGCTTCGGTGAGGGTCTGGTAGCCCATGTACTCGGCGAACGACTCGTTCAGCCAGATGTCGTCCCACCACTGGAGGGTGACGAGGTCGCCGAACCACATGTGGGCCATCTCGTGGGCGACGACCATGGCGCGGGTCTGGCGCTCGGTGTCGGTGACGGCGGAGCGGTAGACGAACTCGTCGCGGAAGGTGACGAGGCCGGGGTTCTCCATCGCCCCCGCGTTGAACTCGGGGACGAACGCCTGATCGTAGGAGTCGAAGGGGTAGGGCTCCTCGAACTTCTCGTGGTAGCGGTCGAAGCACGCGCGCGTGATGTCGAGGATCTCGTCGGCGTCGGCGTCCAGGTAGGGCGCCAGCGAGCGGCGGCAGTGCAGGCCGAAGGGCAGGCCGCGGTGCTCGGTGCGCACGGAGTGCCAGGGGCCCGCGGCGACCGCGACGAGATAGGTGGACAGGAGGGGGGTGGTGGCGGCCTGCCAGGTCCCCTCCCCCAGGTGCTCGGTGACGCCGTTGGCGAGGACGGTCCAGCCTTCGGGGGCCTTGACGGTGAGGTCGAAGACGGCCTTGAGGTCGGGCTGGTCGAAGGCGGCGAAGACGCGCTGGACGTCTTCCATGAACAGCTGCGTGTAGACGTACGTCTCGCCGTCGGTGGGGTCGGTGAAGCGGTGCATGCCCTCGCCGGTGTGCGAGTACCGCATGGCGGTGTCGAGGCGCAGTTCGTGCGGGCCGGGGGTGAGGCCGGTGAGCGGCAGCCTGTTGCCGTCGAGGGCGGCGGGGTCGAGGGGCTGTCCGTCGAGCGTGACGGAGCGCAGGGTGGCGGGCTTGAGTTCGACGAAGGTGTCGCCCGGGGTGTGGGCGGTGAACCGGATCACGGTGCGGGAGTCGAAGGTGTCGGCGCCGGTGGTCAGGTCGAGGTCGACCGTGTACCGCTGGACGTCGATGAGCCGGGCTCGGTTCTGCGCTTCGTCGCGCGTCAGTACGGACATGGGGTCATGCTGCCTGATGGCACGGACATCGGGACAGGGGGTTCGCCCGGAGGTCGCGGGGCTCCGCCCCGGACCCCGCTCCTCAATCGCCGGAAGGGCTTGAACCCGCCGCGATCTGTTCGTGGTGGCGGATGACCTCGGAAATAATGAAATTGAGGAACTTCTCCGCGAAGGCCGGGTCGAGTTTGGCGTTCTCGGCGAGTTGGCGCAGGCGCTCGATCTGGCGGGACTCGCGGGCCGGGTCGGCCGGGGGCAGGGCGTGCTGGGCCTTGAGGTGGCCGACCTGCTGGGTGCATTTGAAGCGTTCGGCGAGCATGTGGACGACGGCGGCGTCGATGTTGTCGATGCTGTCGCGCAGGCGGCCGAGTTCGGCACGCACCTCCGGGTCGACGGCCGGCTGGTCCTGAGGCGTGCTGGTGGTCATGACGGATCACCCTACGTGGAGCATGGGCGGGTCGTCGGGGTCGGGGATCTTGTCGGACCAGCCGCCGGGTACGGCGCGGCCCTGTTGTTCGCGGAAGCGGACGGGGGCGGTGCCGACGCGGCGGGTGAACAGGCGGGAGAAGTAGGCGGGGTCGTCGTAGCCGACGCGGCGGGCGACGGCGGCGACGGGCAGTTCGGTGGCGGCGAGGAGTTCCTTGGCGCGGCCGAGGCGGATGCCGAGGAGGTAGTCCTTGGGGCTGCATCCGGCGCCGCGGCGCACGGCGGTGCGCAGTTCGGCGGGGGTCATGCCGTGCCGGGCGGCGTGTTCGGCGACGGACAGCGGCTGGAAGGCGTCGCGGGCGAGAGCCTGGAGGACGGGGTCGCCGTCGGGGGCCATGTCGGCGCGGGCGCGGCGCAGGGCGACGAGGAGTTCGTGGACGGCGGCGCCGGTCTCGACCTCCAGGAGCGGGTTGCCGCGGCGGGCGGCGCGGGCGATGCGGCCGACGGCGGCGCGGGCCTGCGCGGCGTCGGAGAGGGCGACGACGGGCCGCTCGGGTTCGATGTAGCCGAGTTCGGTGTACGTGGCGGTGGCGGGTCCGGTGAAGTCGACGAAGCACTCGTCCCAGCCGGTGCCGGGGTCGGCGCCGTAGTGGTGGGGGCGGCCGGGGGTGAGCCAGATCAGGGCGGGGGCGGTGAGGTGGGTGCGGCGTCCTTCGGCGTCCTGGTACCAGCCGCTGCCGGCGGTGACGACGACGGCGACGTGGTGGTCGAGGGTGCGGGGTCCGACGGTGGGCAGCAGGCCGTGCTGGAGGCCGACGCCGAGGCAGACGAGGCCGAGGCGGTGGTGGACCGGGCTGGGCGTGAAGTAGCGCATCCAGGTGTGGTATGTGGACATGTGTCCCCTCCCGTGGTGTTTCGCGCGCCTGCCCCTCGGCCGGCGGGAGCCGACAAGAGCCGTCCAACAACAGCCGATCTTTGTCCATGGACCGTGCCGTCCGCCAGAGGTGAGGGTGGCGGCCGGTAGGTGATGCGCCTATCAGGCATGGAGGAGCACGTGATGGCCGAGTTCAGGGTGGGCGAGGACGACTTCGAGGTGGACGGGCGGCCGGTGCGGCTGCTTTCGGGGGCCTTGCACTACTTCCGGGTGCACGAGGAGCAGTGGCCGCACCGGCTGCGGATGCTGCGGGCGATGGGCCTGAACTGCGTGGAGACGTACGTGCCGTGGAATCTGCACGAGCCGCGCCCCGGTGAGGTGCACGACGCGGCGGCGCTGGGCCGCTTCCTGGACGCGGCGCAGGAGGCGGGGCTGTGGGCGATCGTGCGGCCGGGGCCCTACATCTGTGCCGAGTGGGAGAACGGCGGCCTGCCGCACTGGGTGACGGGCGCCCTCGGGTCGCGGATCCGCACAAGGGATGCGGAGTTCTTGTCTTACGTAGAGCGGTGGTTCGGGGCGCTGCTGCCGCATGTCGTGGAGCGGCAGATCGACCGGGGCGGCCCGGTGATCATGGTGCAGGTGGAGAACGAGTACGGCAGTTACGGCTCGGACCACCTCTACTTGCGCGCTCTTGCCGGCCTTCTCGTCGAACTCGGGGTGACGGTGCCGCTGTTCACGTCGGACGGTCCCGAGGACCACATGCTGACGGGCGGTTCGGTTCCGGGGATCTTGGCGACGGCGAATTTCGGCTCCCACGCGCGCGAGGGCTTCGCGACGCTGCGCAAGCACCGCCCCAAGGGGCCGCTGATGTGCATGGAGTTCTGGTGCGGCTGGTTCGACCACTGGGGAGCCGAACATGTCGTACGGGACGCCGGGGACGCGGCGCGGGCGCTGCGGGAGATCCTGGAGTGCGGGGCGTCGGTGAACCTGTACATGGCGCACGGCGGGACGAGTTTCGGGGGCTGGGCGGGCGCGAACCGGGGCGGGGGCGCGCTGCACGACGGGCCGCTGGAGCCGGATGTCACGTCGTACGACTATGACGCGCCGATCGACGAGTTCGGGCGGCCCACGGAGAAGTTCTGGCTGTTCCGGGAGGTGCTGGGCGCGTACGCGGACGGTCCGCTGCCGGAGCTGCCCGGACAGCCGGCGGCGCTCGCGGCGCCGGTCACGGCCGAGCTGACCGCCTTCACGGCGCTCGACGGGGTCCTGGAGGCGCTGGGCGGCCCCGAGGCGGAGTACGCGGTGCCGCCGTCGTTCGAGGAGCTGGACGTGGACCGCGGCCTGGTCCGGTACGCGGTGACGGTGCCCGGGCCGCGGCAGCCGTATCCGTTGCGGGCGGCCGGGCTGCGGGATCTCGCGGTCGTGTACGTCGACGGGGAGCGGGCCGGGGTCCTCACGGAGGCCGAGCCGCAGCTGGCGCGGGATGTCGCGGGGCACGCGCGCGTGGAGCTGTGGGTGGAGTCGCTCGGCCGGGTCAACTACGGCCCGCGTACGGGTGAGTCGAAGGGCATCACGGGCGGGCTGCTGCACGAGCGGCAGTTCCTGCACGGGGTGCGGGCGCGGGGGCTGCGCCTGGACGCGTTCTCCGCCGAGCGGGTGGCGGGGCTGGTGTCGGGGGTGCCTTCCGGTGGGGAACGGGGCCTGTACCGGGGGTCGTTCCCGGTGTCCGGCCCGGGCGACGCGTCGCTGGCCCTTCCCGGGTGGGGGCGGGGGTTCGTGTGGGTGAACGGGTTCTGCCTGGGCCGGTACTGGGCGGCCGGGCCGCAGGGGTCGTTGTATGTGCCGGGGCCGGTGTTGCGGGAAGGGTTGAACGAGGTGTGGGTGCTGGAACTTGAGGCAGGCGGGGAACCTCGGGTCAGTTTGGGGTGACGCGGTCGGCTGCGGGCCGGTGGGGGCTGGTCGCGCCCCGTGGGGCTGCGGCGAAGCCGCATGCTCCAGGGGCGCGGGGAACTGCGCGACCAGCCACGACGCACCCGCAGCCGCCCGCCAAGGGACACCCGGCAGACGATCAAGCGCGCCCGGCGCCGGTCAGGCCACCGTCACCCTGAACGCATCCATGGCGAACTCCGCAGAACCGTCGTCCCCGGTTTTACGCAGACCCACCCAGGCCTCTCCCTTCTCCGGCGCCGTGAACTCGTACGAGAACTCCGTCGGCCCGATAGCGACCGGCAGGTCCTCGCGGGAGAGCTCCTTCGCTGCCGGGCTGTCGACCCCGGTGATCCACGCGTACTGGCCGGCCGTCTCGTTCTCGTAGCGGAAGGAGACGCGATGACGCACGCCCGGCGCGAAGCGGACCGTGTGCGGGACCGTGCGGTAGACGAGGCCGGTGTTCTCGCCGCGGGATTTCAGGGACTGCGTGCCGTCGATGACGTCGTCGATCGCCTTGCCGTTCCAGCCGCGCTGGGTGTACGGGGCGTGGCGTTGCGCGATGTGGGTGCGCGGGTCGGTGGAGCCGCCCGCGTCGCCCTTGACGAAGACGCCCCAGCCCTGCGGCACGTGCTCGAAGTCCTCGTCGGCGAGGGTGCCTTGGGGCAGGGCGGGCGCGGTGGCCCGTACGACGCGGACGTTGTCGAAGCGGACGCGGGCCCTGCCGGACTCGGCGCGCAGGGCGAGGGTGACGGGGCCGCCGCCCTCGGGGACGGTGAAGTACGTGGTCATGCGCTGGAAGCGGGTGTCGTGCTTGCGGTCGGCGGCGACATGGTTGACGGCGGTGGACGTGGTGGTCCAGTTCGCGGCGGTGACGCCGTCCGCGGTGCGGACCTCCAGGGATGCCTTGCGCCGCTCCCCCGCCTTGGCGCCGACCTCGACCTGGACGGAGGCCGCGTAGCTGCCGGGGGCGAGGCGGGTCAGGCGCTGGGCGACCGAGGCGGCGGGGCCCGAGGAGATGACGAGTTCGTGGTCGCCGAGGGCGTTGCGCTCGACGGAGGCGGGTCCGGTGACCGTCCAGCCCTTCAGGGAGCCGGAGTTGAAGCCGGGGTCGTGCAGCGGGGTGCCCTCGCCCCAGGCGGGGTCGCGGTCCAGGTCGGCGCGGTCCTTGTAGAGGACGTAGGGCTGGTCGGCGTCGGCCTTCAGGGTCACGGATCCGCGGTCCACATCCACGTACGAGACGAAGACGCGGCCCTGGTCGGTGAGGCGGTACAGGGCGACGTGCGTGCGGTCCGTCCAGCCGCGCGGCAGGGTCCAACTGCTGGTGCCGCCCCGGGGGTTGTAGTGGTACAGCTTCGGCGGGTCGGTGGCGCGGCGCGGTTCCCACGGCAGCAGGTAGGTGCCGGCGTCGTAGACGAGGCGGTCGTCGGTGGTGATGCGGCGGGCGCCGGTCGCGTCGCTGACGGACGTCTTCGTGTCCCCGTAGAAGGTGATCTCGTGCTCGCCCCAGGTTCTGACGGGCTGGGCCTGGAGGTATTTGGCGGGCAGGGAGTCGGTCCAGATGAGGCGGTAGAAGGACGTCCAGTCGGTCTTGCCGGTCCAGCCCTCGAAGTTGCCCATGCGGGCGATGCCGAGGAGGGTCGGCCACTTGTCGGCGAAGACGTCCTTCTGGTGGTGGCGGATGAAGCGGATGAGCTGGGAGTTGATGCCGCGCGAGGTGTCGGGGCCGTAGTCGGTCTCGGTGGCCCAGTGCGACCACAGGGCGGAGCGTTCGAAGCCGTGGCCCCATTCGGTGGTGACGTTCCAGCCCTGGTCGCGGAAGGTGCGCTGGAGGCGGTCGGAGGTCCAGCCGGACTCGCGGAACACGTCGATGTAGAGGGTGTCGAGGCCGTCGTCGGTGTCGTGGCGCAGGTCGGCGAAGCGTTTGATGATGTCGCCGGAGACGAGGTCGCGGCGCTGGTCGATGCGGTAGGACTGGTCGAGCCAGTCCCACTGTTCGTCGGTCTTGTCGACGAGGGTCTCGGAGAAGGCGTTCGCGACGGGGTAGGACTCGGTGGCGTTGACGTGGACGCCGAAGTCGCTGTTCCACTCCTTGCCCTTGCGGAGAAGGGTGTTGAGGTCGTCGAGGCCGCCCGCGCGCGTGTTGTAGTTGCCCGCGTAGTCGGGGTGGGCGGAGTCGTGGCCCTCGGACTGGTAGCCCTTGAGGAGCGTGTACTGGCGCAGGCCGTCGGTGGCGAGGTGGATCCGCTTGACGTTGTCGAGGGTCGCCAGGAACGGGTTCGTCGCCTGCGAGGCGAAGTTGAACGGGATGTGCGGGACGACGCGCAGGTGCTGTTCGTCGGCGCCGCGGGGGGTGTGGGCGATGTCGCGGAAGGCGGTGGCGGCGTCCTGCCAGTCGACGGTCCCGTCGCCGTTGCGGTCCCCGGTGATGATCACCGTCGCGTACGGGAGGGGCTCGGTGGCGTCGACGGGGGCGGTCGCCGCGCGGTGGGTCCACTGGCCGGGGGCGAGGCGGACCGCGGCCTGTCCGTCGGCGGTGCGGACGGTCTCGCGCCACAGGCGGCCGTTCTCCCAGGTGGTGCCGGCTGCCGAAGTCGGCTTGTCGTAGCTGGTGTTGGTCTCGATGGCGCCGCCGAGGGTGTCGTGGGCGACGACGGCGTACGCGCATCCGGTGGCGGCCTCGGCCGGGCTGTCGGCCTTCGGCGTGACGAGGGTGTCGCCGCTCCTGGCCTTGTCGAGCTGGACCTTGGCGGCGAGCAGGGCGGCGCCGGGCTGGTCGCTGCGGACGGACAGGAGGGCGAGGCCGGGGATCTGGAGGGTGCCGACGCGCAGGGCGTCGGTGTCGGTGAGGCCGGTGACGCGCCAGTCGACGCGGTGGCCTTCGACCGTGATGCGTACGTCGATGACGGCGGCGCCCCCGGCGAGGACGAGCCGGTAGTCGGCGTGGTCGTCGGCCAGGGTGCGCGTCACGGCGGGGGTGTGCGCGGTGCCGTCGATCAGGACGGTGGTGACCGGGTCGGGCTGCGCGTGCAGGACGGCTCCGGTGGCGCGGTCGGTGTAGGAGACGACGGCCGGGAAGCCGGCGGCGACACGGACGTCCAGGTCGTGGGAGCGGATCACGGCGTCCTCGGTGGCGGCGTCGGAAGCGGTGGGGGTGGCGGCGGTCGCGCGGCCGGTCAGGCCGAGCGCGGTGCCCGCCCCGGCGGCGGCGCCCGCGGCGACGACCGCGCGGCGACTGGGCCCGCCGCCGTCCGGGGCCCCCGATCCGGGTGAACGCTCCGGGTTCTGCGGCGGCTGCTGCTGGCCTGTGGGCTGCACGGGCACGGCGCACTCCTTCTCACGGCGGCTGGGGGCGTCGATCACGGCGTCGGTCACGGTGCCGGTCACGGTGCCGGTCACGGCGTCGATCACGATGCGCCGGGTGGGGCGAGGGGGCCCATGGACAAAGGAGGGGCAGGTGTTGGACTAATGCCCCGGCTCCCCGGTCACCAGCGGCTGTCTCCCGTCACCGCTCCCTGCGCCCTGGCGTGCTGTTCGGGGGCGGCGGGCCCGCCGTACTCTGGGAGTCGCCGGGTCCGGGCGCGGGCCCCGGAGCGACACGGCCCGGCGGCCCCTGGGGGTGCGCACGTGGCGAACGGCGGACCGGTGGTGCACGGCTACCCGCATCTGGAGACCGTCCGCTCGGCGGTCACCGCGCTGTACAAGCGCCTCTCGTACGACACCGTGCACACCTTCGCGACGAGCGTCGCCCCGGCGGACGTGGCGTTCTGCGACCAGGACGATCTGCACATGGGGGCGCAGCGGGTGGCGCGCGAACTGGTACGCCACTACCGGCTGCCGGACGCCCGGATGATCGTGAGCTTCCGCGAGATGCAGCACGCGGCGAGCGTCGAACTCGCGGCGGGGCCCGAGTACTTCATCGAGCTGAACGACCGGTTCCGTACGCATCGCAGGGACATCGGGGCGGCGCTCGCACACGAGGTCATGCACGTGTACCTGCACCGCCTGGGCCTGGAGTTCCCGGGCACGCGGGACAACGAGATCCTCACGGACACGGCCGCCACCTATCTGGGCGCGGGCTGGCTGCTGCTCGACGCCTACCGGGAGGACGGGGCGTCGTCGCAGAAGCTCGGCTATCTGACGCCGGAGGAGTTCGGGTACGTCCTGGCGAAGCGGTCGCTGGCGTTCGGGGAGGCGCCGGAGACGTGGTTCACGAGTGCGCAGGCGTACACGGCGTACGCGAAGGGTCTCGCGCAGGCGCGCCGCGACGAGCAGCAGCCGCCGCTGACGGCCGCGGGCTGGGCGGGCCGGCGCCGGTACGCGAAGGACCGCCGCTACGCGCAGGACCACGGGACGCGCGGCCCCGCGCCCGCGGGCCCCTACACGTTCTCGGCGGACGGTCCGCAGGGACGGGGCGGCCTGCGGGTGGCGTTCCCCTGTCCTACGTGCCATCAGCGGATCCGGGTTCCGGTGCGGGGGCGGGTGCGGGCGCGGTGCGGGCTGTGCCGCACGGTCCTTGAGTGCGACACGTAGCCCCACCCTGGTAGCGCCGATGCCCTTTTGCCCGGAATTGCTTTGCGTTCGGGGGGTCAGCGGGTGACGCTCGATGCATGGAAGACGAGCGGAAGGCGGAGGTGTCCGGCCTGTTCGAGGCGGTGCACGACGGTGACGAGGACGCGGTGGTGCGGCTGTTGCGGGCCGGGGTCCCGGGCGAGGTGTGCGACGCGGACGGGGAGAGCGCGCTGTACCGGGCGGCGATGTGCGACGCGCCCGGCATCGTACGACTGCTGCTCGCGGCCGGGGCGGACCCCGACCGGTTGAGCAGCGGTACGGACCTGCCGTTGTGCGGGGCGGCGTGCGGCGGGCACGTCGAGGTCGTGCGGGCGCTGCTCGCGGCCGGGGCGCGGGCCGACGAGGTGGAGCAGGGCGGCTGGCGGGCGCTGACGTGGGCGGTGCAGTTGGGGCACGAGCCGGTGGTGCGGGCCCTGCTCGACGGCGGCGCGGACCCCCGACTCGTCGGCCCGAGCGGGGAGTTGCCGCTGGTGGTGGCCGCGCGGCGCGGATCGGCCGGATGTGTGCGGGCCCTGCTGGAACACGGGGCGGCGGGGCGCGAGGAGGCGCTCGCGCAGGCGCGGCGGTGGCTGGGGGTGGACGTGGCGGAGCGGTTGCGGGCGGAGCTGCTGGCGTCGGCGGCGGGCGACACGTCCCCGGAAGGGGCGCAGGCGCTGGAGGCGGTGGTCCAGCGGTTCCGGGAGGACGGCGGGGTGACGGTCGTCGTCGAACTGCTCGACGGGACGGGACGCCCGACGCGCGGCAACCATCAGCAGACGGGCCATGCCGCGATCGCCACACTTCTGGAGTCCTCCCTCGGCATCGCGACCCCCGCGGCAGAACTGGCCGACCGGGCGGTGCGCTGCGGGGACCCGGACAACGACGACTGGATCGAGTCGATGGAGGTGCTGCGCCGGCGCGGCGACGAGCCGACGTTCCGTGCGGCGGTGGCGTGGTGCGCGGACCGGGACCCGCTGCGGCGCGCCTTCGCTGCGGACGTGCTGGGCCAGTTGGGGACCCCGGGCGCGGACGGGGCCCGCCCGTTCGCCCGCCGGGCGTTTCCGGCGCTGCGGGGTGCGGCGCGGACGGCGGGGGCCGGGGGCGGCGGGCCTGAACTGCGGTCCGTCATCGGCGCGTTGGGCCGGGCCGACGACCCCGCCGCCGCCCCGGAAGTGGTCCGGTTCGCCCGGCATCCGGATTCCGGCGTCCGGCGGGCCGTCGCCCTCGCGCTGTGCGGGCTGACCGGCGGTGCCACCACCCCGGCCGCCCCCGCGGTCGACGCGCTGCTCGGCCTCTGCCGCGACGCCGATCCCGACGTCAGGACGTGGGCCGCGGCCGCACTCGCCGGAAGCGGGGCGGACGGCCGTGCGGTGCGGGACGCGCTGGCCGGGCTGTTGGACGATCCGCGGGACGACGTGGCCGCGGAGGCGGCGCGCGGGCTCGCCGTGCGGCAGGACGGGCGCGCCGTGGACACCCTCGCGCGCCTGCTCGCCTGCGCCGCCCCCGGCGACTACGCGCGGGACGTGGCGCAGGACGGTGCCCGCGCCCTGACCGACGTACGGGTCAGGAACCGGCTGGAGTGGACGCTGCCGCGCCGGAGTTGAGGGGGCGTGCCGGGCTTCGTTGCCGACGGTGACGGCTGGGCCGGGCAGCGGTGGCGGGCGGGTGCGCGAGGCAGCTGCGGTCCTGCCGACCCCGGCGGCCCCTTCGACGAGCACCCGCCGCGGCACACCTCCCCCGGCGTCCCGCCGCACCCGCCGCGGCGTCGGTCCTGCCGACCCCGGCGGCCCCTTCGACGAGCACCCGCCGCGGCACACCTCCCCGGCGCCCCGCCGCACCCGCTGCGGCACACCTCCCCCGGCATCCCGCCGCACCCGCTCCAGCACGGCGAGCGCATCCCCGCGCCCCACGAACAGCCCGGTGCCCACGCGCTCACGCCAGGCCGGAACCCGGCGGCCCGCCCCGGTCTCGACGGGGCTCCTCAAGAAGCCCCGTACACCGCCCCGGGCACCCCCGCCCGCTCCACCAGCTCCCGCGCCGCCTCGCCCGCCCCGGACGGCGTCCACCGCGCGCCCTTGTCGATGGTCGGGCCCGGGCGCCAGCCCTCCATCACCGTGATCCGGCCGCCCTCGACCTCGAAGACGCGGCCGGTGACCCCGGCACTCGGTGCGCCGGAGCCCAGCCACACCACCAGGGGCGACACGTTCGCCGGGGCCATCGCGTCGAAGGCGCCGGGTTCGGGGACCGCCATCGTCTCGGCGAACGTGGCCTCGGTCATCCGGGTCCGGGCGGCCGGTGCGATCGCGTTGACCTGTATCCCGTAGCGGCCCATCTCGGCGGCGGCGACCAGCGTCAGGCCGAGGATCCCGGCTTTGGCGGCGCTGTAGTTGCCCTGTCCGACCGACCCCAACAGGCCTGCTCCGGAGGAGGTGTTGACGACGCGGGCGACGGGGGTGCGGCCCGCCTTCGCCTCGGCGCGCCAGTGGGCGGCGGCGTGCTTGAGCGGCAGGAAGTGCCCCTTGAGGTGGACCCGCAGCACAGCGTCCCAGTCGTCCTCGGCGAGGTTGACCAGCATCCGGTCGCGCAGGAACCCGGCGTTGTTCACGAGCGTGTCGAGCCGCCCGAAGGTGTCGACGGCCGCGGCGACGAGCGAGGCGGCGCCCTCGGACGTCGCGATGTCACCTCCGTGGGCCACGGCGTCGCCGCCCGACGCCCGTATCTCGTCGACCACGTGGGCCGCCGGGCTGTCGGGCGCGGGCTGTCCGTCGAGCCCCACCCCCAGGTCGTTCACGACGACCTTCGCCCCTTCTGCCGCGTAGGCGAGCGCATGGGCCCGGCCGAGGCCGCGCCCCGCTCCGGTCACCACAACCACGCGCCCCGCGCACAGCCCGCCGCCGCCCACCGTCGACCCACCCTGCTCCGTCATGTCACGCCTCCTTGTTGACCGTTGCCGCGTCGAGAAAGGCGGGGCGCTCCCCGCCGCCGTGCACGAGCAGGCTCGCCCCGGTGATGTACGCGGCGGCGTCCGACGCCAGGAACACCGCCGCCTCGCCGATCTCGCGGGGTTCGGCGAGCCGCCCCAGCGGCACCGTCGCGCCGACGGCCGCGATGCCCGCCTCGTCCCCGTAGTGCAGGGACGAGAGTTCGGTGCGCACCATGCCGAGGACCAGCGTGTTCACCCGTATCCCGGGGGCCCATTCGACGGCCATCGACCGTGCCAGGTTCTCCAGGCCCGCCTTCGCCGCCCCGTATGCCGCGCTGCCCGGTGAGGGCCGGGTGCCGCTGACACTGCCGATCATCACGATCGATCCGCGGGCGGCGGCGAGGTGTTCGCGCGCGGCGAGGGACGCGGTCAGCGGTGCCGTCAGGTTCAGCTCGATGACGCGGGCGTGCCGCTCGGCGTCGCTCTCGCCGAGCATCCGGTAGGGCGTCCCGCCCGCGTTGTTGACGAGGACGTCGACCTGGTCGAGGTCGGCGAAGAAGTCCCGTACGGCGGTGGGATCCCGCAGGTCGAGCGGCCGGAACTCGCAGTCGTCCGGCGGTACTTCGGGCGGTCTGCGGGCGCAGACGATGACGCGCGCCCCGGCCCGCGCGAAGGCGCTCGCGATCCCCGCGCCCACTCCCCTGGTGCCGCCCGTCACCACAGCGACCCGCCCCTTCAGGCTCTCTCCCCGACCCATTCCACTGACCCCCGTCCCCTGCTACGGTCATGCTCACCAAACAAACGTTAGGTGGAAAGGTAGCTGAGCGCCATGGGTGTCTCCACCTCCTCACCCGAAAAGGGGATCGCCGTCGTCACGGTGGACTTCCCTCCGGTCAACGCGCTGCCGGTGCGCGGCTGGTACGACCTGGCGGACGCGGTGCGTGCCGCCGGTCGCGACCCGGATGTGCGCTGCGTGGTGCTGACGGCCGCCGAGGACAGCCGGGGGTTCAGCGCGGGGGTGGACATCAAGGAGATGCAGCGCGAGACCGCCGCGCCGGGCGGCGGCCACAGCGCGCTGCTCGGCGCCAACCGCGGCTGCTACGAGGCGTTCTCGGCGGTGTACCAGTGCGAGGTGCCGGTCGTGGCGGCCGTCGCCGGGTTCTGTCTGGGCGGCGGCATCGGCCTGGTGGGGAACGCGGACGCGATCGTGGCGAGCGACGACGCCACGTTCGGCCTGCCGGAGCTGGACCGGGGCGCGCTCGGCGCGGCCACCCATCTCTCCCGCCTGGTCCCCCAGCATCTGATGCGCGCCCTGTTCTACACCTCGCGCACCGCGACGGCCGCCGAGCTGCACGCGCACGGCTCGGTGTGGAAGGTCGTCCCGCGCCCTGAACTCAGTGCGGCGGCACTGGAGTTGGCCCGCGACATCGCCCGCAAGGACGGCCATCTCATCCGCCTCGCGAAGGCCGCGCTGAACGGGATCGATCCGGTCGACGTCCACCGCAGCTACCGCTTCGAGCAGGGCTTCACCTTCGAGGCGAACCTCAGCGGCGTCGCCGACCGGGTCCGCGACACGTTCGGACAGGAGGGCACATGACCATGCCGGACCAGAGGCCGACGAGCACCGCCATGACCGACAAGACGATGACGGCCGACGAGGTCGTCGCGCGGCTGCGCAGCGGGATGACCGTCGGTATCGGCGGCTGGGGCTCGCGCCGCAAACCGATGGCGCTGGTACGGGCGTTGCTGCGCAGCGATGTGAGGGACCTGACCGTCGTCTCGTACGGCGGTCCCGACGTCGGACTGCTCGCCGCGGCCGGAAGGATCCGCAAGCTGGTCGCCCCGTTCGCGACGCTCGACTCGATCCCGCTCGAACCGCATTTCCGGGCCGCGCGCCAGCAGGGCGCGTTCGCGATGGAGGAGCTGGACGAGGCGATGTTCATGTGGGGCCTGCACGCGGCGGCGAACCGGCTGCCGTTCCTGCCGGTGCGGGCGGGCCTGGGCTCGGACGTGATGCGCGTCAACCCCCGCCTGCGGACGGTCACTTCGCCGTACGCGGACGGGGAGACGTTCGTCGCGATGCCCGCGCTGCGCCTGGACGCGGCGCTCGTGCACATGAACCGCGCGGACCGGCACGGCAACGGCCAGTACCTGGGCCCCGACCCGTACTTCGACGACCTGTTCTGCGAGGCGGCCGACGCGGCGTACATGTCGTGCGAGCGGCTGGTCGAGGGCTTCGGGAGCGACGTCGTGCCGCAGACGCTCCTCATCAAGCGGTACGCGGTGACGGGCGTCGTCGAGACGCCGAACGGGGCGCACTTCACCTCCTGCGTGCCCGACCACGACCGGGACGAGCCCTTCCAGAAGCTGTACGCGACCACGCCCTGGCCCGAGTTCGCCGAGCGCTTCCTGCCGCCGGGGGGCGACGAGAAGCAGTACCAGTCCGCCGTACAGGCCTGGCACGAGGAGCAGAAGTGACGACCACGACGACCGGCACCACCACCGGGGTGACCCGCGCCGAGTACTGCGTGATCGCGTGCGCCGACGCCTGGCGGGACGACGGCGAGGTGCTGGCGAGCCCCATGGGTCTGATCCCGGGCATCGGGGCGCGGCTCGCCAAGCGGACCTTCGCCCCCGATCTGCTGCTCACCGACGGCGAGGCGACGCTCGTCGGGCTCGACGGCGCGGCCGAGGGCTGGCTCCCGTACCGGCAGCATCTGGCGATGGTGACCGGCGGGAAGCGGCACGTGATGATGGGCGCGAGCCAGCTCGACCGGTTCGGCAACCAGAACATCTCGTGCATCGGCGCCTGGGAGCGGCCCGACCGGCAGCTGCTCGGCGTGCGCGGCGCACCCGTCAACACGCTGAACAATCCGGTGAGTTACTGGGTCCCGAAGCACAGTCGGCGGGTCTTCGTCGAGAAGGTCGACATGATCAGCGGGGTGGGTTACGACAGTGCCGCCGCGGCCGGCCCTTCCGCGACCCGCTACCACCGCATCCCGCGCGTGGTGACGAATCTGGCGGTGCTCGACTTCGAGACGCCGGACCACACGATGCGCCTCGCGTCCGTCCACGCGGGGGTCACGGTCGACGAGGTGCGGGCGGCGACCGGCTTCGCGCCGGCCCTGCCGGAGGGCGGCGCGGTGCCGTTCACCCGGGAGCCGACGCCCGAGGAGCTGCGGCTGATCCGGGAGGTCGTCGACCCCAGGGGGACGCGGGAGCGGGAGGTCCCGTCGGCATGAGCAGCGGCGCCGCGTTCACGATCAGCACGCCCCTGACCGAGCTGGTCGGTGTGCGCCATCCGATCGTCCAGACCGGGATGGGCTGGGTCGCGGGTCCCCGGCTCGTCTCGGCGTCGGCGAACGCGGGGGCGCTGGGCATCCTCGCCTCCGCCACCATGACGGCCGGTCAACTGCGGGCCTCCGTACGGGAGGTGAAGTCCCGTACCGACGAGCCCTTCGGGGTGAATCTGCGGGCCGACGCGGGCGACGCGCGCGAGCGGGTCCGGATCATCGTGGACGAGGGCGTGAAGGTCGCCTCGTTCGCGCTCGCCCCCTCGCGCGAGCTGATCGCCGAGCTGAAGGACGCGGGCGTGATCGTCATCCCGTCGGTCGGGGCGCGCCGGCACGCGGAGAAGGTCGCGGCGTGGGGCGCGGACGCGGTGATCGTGCAGGGCGGCGAGGGCGGCGGCCACACCGGCGAGGTGGCGACGTCGGTGCTGCTGCCGCAGGTCGTGGACGCGGTGGACATCCCGGTGATCGGCGCGGGCGGCTTCCACGACGGACGCGGCCTGGTCGCCGCGCTCGCCTACGGAGCGGCGGGCGTCGCGATGGGGACGCGGTTCCTGCTCACCTCCGACTCCACGGTTCCCGACGCGGTGAAGGCCCGCTACCTCGCGGCGTCGGTGAAGGACGTCACCGTGACGCGGGCGGTCGACGGTCTGCCGCACCGCATGCTGCGCACGGATCTCGTGAACTCCCTGGAGAACGCGGGCCGTTCGCGGGCGCTGCTGCACGCGGTGCGGCGCGCCGCCGGGTTCCGCAGGCTGTCCGGCCTGTCCTGGCCGCGGATGGTCAGGGACGGGCTCGCCATGAAGCACGGCAAGGACCTCACCTGGAGCCAGGTCCTGCTCGCCGCGAACACCCCGATGCTCCTGAAGGCCTCCATGGTCGAGGGCCGCACCGACCTCGGCGTGATGGCGTCGGGCCAGGTCGCGGGGGTCATCGACGACCTGCCCAGCTGCGCGGAGCTCGTCGACCGCGTACTGGCCGAGGCCCGGCACGTGCTCGCCGCCCTGCCGACACCAGGGTGATCCCAGGCCGCCGACCGGCCGCTTCCGCAAGGGAGTTCACACATGCCAGCCACTCGCACGAACGCGCTTCTCTCCCGGCGCCGGGTGCTCGCCGTCACCGCCGGCACGCTGACGGCCGCGGCACTCTCCCCGGCCGCCGCCACCGCCGCGCCCGGCGCCCCGCCGATCCGGCAGATCCCGCTCCAGGGCGCGGTGAACGTCCGCGACATCGGCGGCCCCCGGGCCGGCCGCGGCGGCCGGGTCCGCCACGGCCTGGTCTACCGTGCCGACGCCCTGAGCAAGCTCACCGACAGCGACGTGACGACGCTCGGCGCACTGAGGCTCCGTCAAGTAGTCGACTACCGCGTCCCGTTGGAGGTCCAGTACGACGGTGCGGACCGGCTGCCCGCGGGCGTCACCGGCGTCGCGCGCCCGGTCACCGACAACGGCCTGTACGCGCGGATCCTCGCCGCCATCGGCTCCAAGGACCCGGTGCGGCAGGAAGAGATGCTGGGCGGCGGCCGGGCGGCGGCGTTCATGCGCGGCGTCTACCCCATGTTCGTGACCAGCGCCGACAACCGCGCGCGGTTCGCGGCGACCCTGCACGACATCGCGTACGGCGGCCGGGGCGCCCTGCTGTTCCACTGCACGTCCGGCAAGGACCGCACCGGCTGGACGACGTACGTCCTGCTGCGGCTGCTCGGTGTGTCCGAACGGGACGCGGTGGCCGACTACTTGGCGTCGAACACGTTCCGCGCGGCGTACGACGCGAAGCTGCGCGAGGGCCTGAGACAGGCAGGGATGATGCGGAACCCGGAGCTGCTGATCCCGCTCCAGGAGGTGCGCACGGAGTACCTCGCGGCGGCCCTCGACCAGGTCCGCGCCGACCACGGCGGCCTCAAGCGGTACGTCACCGAAGGCCTCGGCGTCGACCGGTGCACGGTGGACATGCTGCGGGCGCGGCTCATCGAGTGAACCGCGCCCGTCAGGAGTGCTGTGTTACGCGGCGGCCTTGCGCGGACCGCGCGGGCCGCGACCGCGCCGGGCACCACCGGCACCGGCGGCGCTCGCACCGGCCGCGCCGGCACCCGTGCCGGAGCGGCGGCGGCCGCCGGACCCGGCTGCCGAGGAGCGCTGCTGGCCCTCGCCGCCGGACGCACGGCCCGTACCGCCGTTGCCGGAACCGGCACCGCGGGAGCGGCGCGAGCGGCGCGGCTTCGCGGCGGCGGCCGGTGCGGTCGGCTCGGGCACGGCGATGACGACGGCCACGCCGGACGGCTCGCGGGCGCCGGTGATCGTCACCAGCTCCTCGTCCGTGGAGCGGACCTGCGTGGTACGGGGCTGGATCTGGGCGTCGCGCATCAGGCGCTGCACGTCGCGCTTCTGCTCGGGCAGCACCAGCGTGACGACGCTGCCGGACTCGCCGGCCCGGGCGGTACGGCCGCCGCGGTGCAGGTAGTCCTTGTGCTCGGTGGGCGGGTCCACGTTCACCACGAGGTCGAGGTCGTCGACGTGGATGCCGCGCGCGGCGACGTTCGTGGCGACGAGGGCGGTGACCCGGCCGTCCTTGAACTGCTCCAGGGTGCGGTTGCGCTGCGGCTGGCTGCGTCCGCCGTGCAGCGGAGCCGCGTACACACCGTTGGCGAGGAGCCGCTTGGCGAGCCGGTCGGCGGAGCGCTTGGTGTCGACGAAGAGGATGACGCGGCCTTCGCGGGCGGCGATGCGCGCCGTGACGGCCTTCTTGTCGGTCTCGTCGAGCAGGTGCAGGACGTGGTGCTCCATCGTGGTGACGGCGCCCGCGGACGGGTCGACCGAGTGCACGACGGGGTCGGTGAGGAACTGCCGTACGAGTCGGTCCACGTTCCGGTCGAGCGTCGCGGAGAACAGCATCGTCTGGCCGCCCGCCTCGACCTGCTTGAGCAGCGCGGTGACCTGCGGCATGAAGCCCATGTCGGCCATCTGGTCGGCCTCGTCGAGAACCGTGATGCGGACCTGGGACAGGTCGCAGTCACCGCGCTCGATGAGGTCCTTCAGACGGCCGGGGGTGGCGACGACGACCTCGGCGCCGCGGCGCAGCTGACCGGCCTGGCGGCCGATCGACATGCCGCCGACGACGGTGGCCATGCGCAGGTGCAGCGAGGTGGCGTACGGGGTGAGGGCGTCGGTGACCTGCTGGGCGAGTTCGCGCGTGGGGACGAGCACGAGGGCCAGCGGGGTGCGCGGCTCGGCCTTCGCACCGGCGGTGCGGGCGAGCATCGGAAGCCCGAAAGCGAGGGTCTTGCCGGAACCGGTGCGGCCGCGGCCGAGCAGGTCTCGTCCGGCGAGGGAGTTGGGCAGCGTCGCGGCCTGGATCGGGAAGGGCGCGGTGACGCCCTGCGCCGTCAGCGTCTTCAACAGGGCTGCGGGCATGTCGAGTTCGGCGAAGGTGTCGACCGGAGGCAGCGCGGGAGTGGTGTTCTCCGGCATGGTGAACTCGCGCGGCGGCGTGGGCTGCTGCCGGCGCTGCTGCTCGGGGGCGCGGCGCTTGCCGCCTGCGGTGGCGGGGCGGGGACTGCGACGGCGGGACGGGCGGGGTGAGCTGGCCATGCGGCATGCCTTCCGGGGACGGGGACAGCATGAGCCGGGGCCCGCACCGTCAGCGGTGCGGACCCCGGCCCGGTGATGCTGGTCAGGCGGGGAGGATGTTCTCCGCCTGCGGGCCCTTCTGGCCCTGCGTCACGTCGAACGTGACCTTCTGGCCCTCCTGGAGCTCACGGAAGCCCGAGGTGGCGATGTTCGAGTAGTGGGCGAAGACGTCGGCGCCGCCGCCGTCCTGCTCGATGAAGCCGAAGCCCTTTTCCGAGTTGAACCACTTCACGGTACCGGTGGCCATATCAAATCTCCTTGAATAGGTAGCAGTCCCCATTCCGGAAATTCCCCGGCAAAAACAATAATGCGCCTGAGGAACATTCCCGTCAGGCGCACATAAAGTCTATGGGTACCAAAACTGCAACGCGAACAACCTTA
Source organism: Streptomyces sp. NPDC052225 (assembly GCF_040679615.1). NCBI lineage: Bacteria > Bacillati > Actinomycetota > Actinomycetes > Kitasatosporales > Streptomycetaceae > Streptomyces > Streptomyces sp. NPDC052225. The sequence continues at coordinate 157,856 of NZ_JBFAVD010000007.1, forward strand.
GCACGATCCTCACCGCGCGGCGATTCCGTCCAGCACCATGGACAGGTACTGGCGGGCGATCTCCTCGGGACTGTGCTGGCCGCCGGGCCGGTACCAGGACGCGGCGACCCACACGGTGTCACGGACGAACCGATAGGTGAGCCGGATGTCGAGGTCGGCGCGGAAGACACCGTCGGCGACGCCCCGCTCCAGGGTGGTCAGCCAGCTCTTCTCGAAGCGGCGCTGCGACTCGGCGAGGAACCCGAAGCGCTCCTGGGCGACGAGGGCCTTGGCCTCGCGCTGGTAGATGGCGACGGCGGGGCGGTGCCGGTCGATCTCCCGGAAGGACTCGGTGACCAGGGCCTCCAGGGTCTCGCGCGGGCCGAGGTCCGCGTCGAGCACGGTGTCGTAGCCGGACCACAGCTCGTCGAGGAAGGTGCGCAGGATCTCCTCCAGCATCGATTCCTTGGAGTCGAAGTGGTAGTAGAGGCTGCCGGCGAGCATGCCCGCGTGGTCCGCGATCTTACGGACGGTGGTGGCGTTGTAACCCTGCTCGGCGAAGACCTCGGCCGCGGTGTGCAGGAGCTCGCCGCGCCGCTCGGGGGCGGCGGCACCGGTCGCGGGCCGGGTCTTGTTCACGGACTTCTTCGTAGGCACGGGCCCATTGTGGTCCCCGCCGGCGGGCGCCGGGTCACCGGCCGGTCCCCTTGCCGCGCTGCCCGGCCCCCGGCATCCGTCCGGCCGACGCGCCGCCGTCCGCGGCGATCTCCGCGCCGGTCAGATAGGAGGCGCCGTCCGAGGCGAGGAACGCCACCAGCGCCGCGACCTCGTCGGGCCGTCCGATGCGGCCGAGCGCGGCGGCCGGGTGGTCGGTGGTGCCCAGGTGTGCGGTCATGGCCGTGTCGACGGCTCCGGGGAAGACGGCGTTGACGCGGATTCCGTCGCCGCCGAGTTCGAGGGCGGCGGTCCTGCTGAGGCCGCGCAGCCCCCATTTCGCGGCGCCGTACGCGCCGTGCCCCCGGATGCCCTCGAGCCCGGCCTGCGAGGAGATGTTCACGATCGAGCCGCCGGCCGCCCCGGCCCGCATGGCGGGGACGACGGCCTGGATGCCGAGGAACGGGCCGACGAGGTCGACCTCCAGGAGCCGCCGCAGCTGCCCCGGGTCCTCGTCGACGATGGGCGACGTCGTGTGGATCGCGGCGTTGTTGACGAGGATGTCGAGGCGGCCGTACGTCGCGACGGCGGTGTCGACGGCGGCCGCCCAGGACGCCGCGTCGGTGACGTCGAGCCGCACGAACCGCGCCGCGTCGCCCAGGTCCGCGGAGACCTTCTCCCCCTCCTCCACGCGTACGTCACCGAGCACGACCCGCGCCCCGCCCGCCACGAGTTCTCGGGCCATGGCCTCGCCCATGCCGCGGGCCGCACCGGTGACCAGGGCGACCTTGCCCGCGAGCTGCCCCTCCCCCATCCCCGTACTCCCCGTGGTCACAGGCGCTCGATGATCGTGACGTTGGCCTGGCCGCCGCCCTCGCACATGGTCTGGAGGCCGAACCGGCCGCCGGTGCGCTCCAGTTCGTGCAGCAGTGTCGTCATCAGCTTGGTGCCGGTGGCGCCGAGCGGGTGGCCGAGGGCGATGGCGCCGCCGTTGACGTTGACCTTCTCGGGGTCGGTACCGGTCTCCTTGAGCCAGGCGAGGACGACCGGGGCGAACGCCTCGTTGATCTCGACCAGGTCGATGTCGTCCATGGTGAGGCCGGTCTTCTTCAGGGCGTACGCGGTCGCGGGGATGGGCGCGGACAGCATCCGGATGGGGTCCTCGCCGCGTACGGAGAGGTGGTGGATGCGGGCGCGCGGCGTCAGCCCGTGTTCCCGTACGGCCCGCTCGGAGGCGATGAGCAGCGCGGCCGCGCCGTCGGAGACCTGCGAGGAGCAGGCGGCGGTGATGGTGCCGCCGTCGACGACCGGCTTCAGCCCGGCCATCTTCTCCAGGGTCGTGTCGCGGCGCGGACCCTCGTCGACGCTCACGCCCGCGTACGCGAGGGTCTCCTTGGCGAAGCGTCCCTCGTCGATGGCGCGCAGGGCCCGCTGGTGGGAGCGGAGCGCCCATTCCTCCTGGTCCTGGCGGGTGATGCCCCACTTCCGGGCGATGAGTTCGGCGCCGTGGAACTGGTTGACGGGGGCGTCGCCGTAGCGGGCGCGCCAGCCCTCACTGCCGGCGTACGGGCCTTCGGTGAGGCCGAGCGGTTCGGCGGCCTGCCGGGAGGCGAAGGCGATCGGGATCATCGACATGTTCTGGGTGCCGCCCGCGACGACGAGGTCCTGCGTCCCGGAGAGCACGCCCTGGGCGGCGAAGTGGATCGCCTGCTGCGACGAGCCGCACTGCCGGTCGACGGTGACGCCCGGCACCTCCTCGGGCAGTCCTGCGGCGAGCCAGCAGGTGCGGGCGATGTCCCCGGCCTGCGGGCCGACGGTGTCGAGGCAGCCGAAGACGACGTCCTCGACGGCGGCCGGGTCGATGCCGGTGCGGGTGACGAGCGACTTCAGGACGTGGGCGCCCAGGTCGGCGGGGTGGACGGCGCTGAGTCCGCCCTTGCGGCGCCCGACGGGTGTGCGGACGGCTTCGACGATGAAGGCCTCGGCCATGGTGCTTCAACTCCCGATGCTAAGAGGGCTGTTGGGCTATCCCGTCGAGGACCGTCGCCAGGTATTCGCGGGCGATGTCCTCGGGGCTGTACCGGCCGCCCGGCCGGTACCAGGACGCGGCCACCCATACGGTGTCGCGGACGAACCGGTAGGTGAGCCGGATGTCGAGGTCGGCGCGGAACGCCCCGGCCGCCACCCCTTCCCGGAGGGTGGCCAGCCATGTCTGCTCGAACTTGCGCTGTGACGCGGCGAGGAACGCGAACCGCTCCCTGGCCGCGAGCGTCTTCGACTCCTTCTGGAAGATGGCGACGGCGGACCCGTGCCGGTCGATCTCCCGGAACGATTCGGTGACCAGGGCCCGCATCGTCGCGCGCGGTCCGAGCCCGGCGGCGAGCACCGTGTCGTAGCGGTCCCCCAGTTCGTCGAGGAAGCCGCGCAGGATCTCCTCGACGATCGAGTCCTTGGAGTCGAAGTGGTAGTAGAGGCTGCCCGCGAGCATCCCCGCCGCGTCGGCGATCCGGCGCACGGTGGTGGCGTCGTAGCCCTGCGCCGCGAACACGTCGGCCGCCGTGTCGAGGAGTTCACGCCGCCGCTCGGGCGAGGCGCTCATGGGTGCTGGCTGCTGACGGAGACGACTTCGCCGGTCATGTACGAGGAGTAGCGGGAGGCGAGGAACACCATCACGTTGGCCACCTCCCAGGGCTCCGCGTACCGGCCGAACGCCTCCTTCTCCGTCAGCTCGGCGAGGAGCTCCTGCGACGTGACCTTCACCAGGTGGGGGTGCATGGCGAGACTCGGCGCCACCGCGTTGACCCGTACGCCGTACGCGGCGGCCTCGATCGCCGCGGTCCTGGTCAGCGCCATCACCCCGGCCTTGGCCGCGGCGTAGTGCGCCTGCCCGGCCTGGGCGCGCCAGCCGATCACGGACGCGTTGTTGACGACGACGCCGCCGCGGCCGGTGTCGCGGAAGGCGCGCAGGGCGGCCCGTACGCACCGGAACGTTCCGTTGAGCGTGACGTCCAGGACGCGGCTCCACTGCTCGTCGCTCATGTCGACGAGGGCCGACGTCCCGCCCAGACCGGCGTTGTTGACGACGATGTCGAGGCCGCCGTGCTCCGCCGCGACGTGGCCGAACAGCGCCCGCACCTGCTCCTCGTCGGTCACGTCGCAGGCTTGCGCGGATATCCGGCCGGCCCCGAACTCCTCGGCGAGCGCCCGCTCGCTCTCCTTGAGGCGCCGCGTGTGCGCGTCGCTGATGACGACGCGGGCGCCCTCCTCCAGGAAGCGGCGCGCGGTGGCGCCGCCGATCCCGGCGCCCGCGGCCGCGGTGATCACGGCGGTCCGCCCGTCGAGCAGCCGGTGCCCCGGGACGTACTCGGGGGCGATGGACCTCGTCATACGCGCACCTCTGTCCCGATCCGGAAGTCCTCGACGGTGTGCATGCTCATAAGCTAACCTACCAAACACTTGTTAGGGAAGGACGTTTTCGATGCCCGCAGAGCAGCCCGTCCTGTACGAGGTCGAGGGCCAGGTCGCGTACGTGACGATGAACCGGCCGCAGTACCGCAACGCGCAGAACTCGGCGATGACGTACGCCCTCGACTCCGCCTTCTACCGGGCCGCCGAGGACGGTGGCGTCAAGGCCGTGGTCCTCGCGGGCGCGGGCGAGCACTTCTCGGCGGGGCACGACATCGGGACGCCGGAGCGCGACGCGCACCTGCCGTTCGAGCGGCGGGCCGGACTGTGGTGGGACCACAGCGACAAGCGGGGTGCGGAGTCGCGGTTCGCGCGCGAGTCGGAGGTGTATCTCGGCATGTGCCGGCGCTGGCGCGAGCTGCCGAAGCCGCTCGTCGCGTCCGTCCAAGGGGCGTGCGTGGCGGGCGGGTTGATGCTGGCGTGGGTGTGCGACCTGATCGTGGCGAGCGAGGACGCGTTCTTCGCCGACCCCGTCGTACGGATGGGGATACCGGGCGTCGAGTACTTCGCGCACCCGTGGGTGATGCCGCCGCGGATCGCGAAGGAGTTCCTCTTCACGGGCGGGCGGATGAGCGCGCGCCGGGCGTACGAGGTCGGGATGGTCAACCGGGTGGTGCCGCGCGAGGAACTCGGCGCCGCCACGCGGGATCTGGCCGGCCGGATCGCCGAGATGCCGCGCCTCGGGCTCGCGCTCGCCAAGCGCGCGGTGAACCAGGCGGAGGACCTCCAGGGCCTGCACGCGGGCATGGACGCGGTGTTCGGCCTGCACCACCTGGCGCACGCGCACAACGCGGAGACGGCTGCCGACCCGCTCGGCGGGATGGACGTCCGGGCCATGAAGGAGGCGGGCGCGCGATGAACCTGGACTTCACTCCGCAGGAGGACGCCTTCCGCGAGGAGGCGCGGGAGTGGCTGGCGGCGCACGTACCGGCCGGGCCGCTGCCCTCCCTGGAGACCGCGGAGGGCTTCGCCGCGCACCGCGCGTGGGAGGCCGAACTGCACGCGGACCGCTGGTCGGTGGTGTCGTGGCCCGAGGAGTTCGGGGGCCGCGGCGTCGACATCTTCCGGTGGCTGGTGTTCGAGGAGGAGTACTACGCCGCGGGCGCCCCGGGCCGCGTCTCGCAGAACGGCATCAACCTGCTGGCGCCGACCCTCTTCGACCACGGCACGGACGAGCAGCGGGCCCGGGTCCTGCCGTCGATGGCGAGCGGCGAGGTGATCTGGGCGCAGGCCTGGTCGGAGCCGGAGGCGGGCTCGGACCTGGCGTCGCTGCGCTCGCGGGCGGTGCGCACGGACGGCGGCTGGCTGCTGCACGGGCAGAAGACGTGGTCGTCGCGGGCCGCCTTCGCGGACCGGGCGTTCGGCATCTTCCGCACGGACCCGGCGGCGGCGAAGCCCCATCACGGGCTGACGTATCTGATGTTCGACCTGCGTGCGCCCGGCGTCACGGTCCGGCCGATCGGCCGCCTCGACGGGAAGCCGGCGTTCGCCGAGCTGTTCCTGGACGGGGTGTTCGTACCGGACGAGGACGTGATCGGCGCTCCGGGCAACGGCTGGCGGATCGCCATGTCGACGACGGGGAACGAGCGGGGGCTGACCCTGCGCTCCCCCGGCCGCTTCCTCGCCGCCGCGGACCGGCTCGCGCGGCTGTGGCGGGAGCACGGCGCGGACCCGGCGCTCCAGGGCCGGGTGGCGGACGCGCTGATCGGGGCACGCGCCTACCAGCTGTTCACGTACGCCCACGCGTCCCGGTTCGCGGCCGGCGAGCGGATCGGCGCGGAGTCGAGCCTGAACAAGGTGTTCTGGTCGGAGTACGACATCGCGCTGCACGAGACGGCGCTCGAACTCCTCGGTGCAGAAGGCGAGTTGGCGGACGGGGAGTGGGCGGAGGGGTACGTCTTCTCCCTCGCGGGGCCCATCTACGCGGGCACCAACGAGATCCAGCGGGACATCATCGCCGAGCGGCTGCTCGGCCTGCCGAAGGGACGCCGCTGATGAGGTTCCTGCTGGAGCCGGAGCAGGCCGAGTTCGGCCGCACCCTCGACCGGATGCTGGGCGCGGCGGACACCCCGTCGGCGGCGCGCGCGTGGGCGGGCGGCGACTTCGGTCCTGGGCGGGCGCTGTGGGCGCGGCTCGCGGAGGCCGGGGTGTTCGCGCTCGCGGTCCCCGAGGCGCACGAGGGCCTCGGGCTGCTCCCGGTGGAACTCGCGGTGTCGTACGTGGAGTTGGGGCGGCACGCGGTGCCGGGCCCGGTCGTCGAGACGGCGGCGGTGGCGGTGCTGCTCGGCGCGCTGCCGGACGCCTCGGGGGCGGCGAAGGAGTGGCTGCCGCGGATCGCGGGCGGGGACGCGACGGTCACACTGGCCGCGGGGTCGTACGCGCTGGACGCGGACGCGGCGGACGCGGTGTTCGTCGCCGAGGACGACACGCTGCGGATCGCCGCCGGGCGCGGGCCGCTGCGGGCGTCCGCCGACCCCGCGCGCCGCCTGTTCCCGCCCGAGGGCGGCGAGGTGGTGGCGCGCGGCCCCGAGGTGCGCGAGGCGGTGGCGCGGGCCTCGGACGTCGCGGCGTTCCTGACGGCGGCGCAGGCGCTCGGCGTCGGGCTCGAACTGCTGCGCCGCACCGTCGAGTACGCGGGCCGGCGCGAGCAGTTCGGCGTGCCCATCGGCTCGTTCCAGGCGGTCAAGCACCGGCTGGCGGACGCCCTCATCGGCCTGGAGCTCGCCCGGCCGCTGCTGTTCGGGGCGGCCCTGTCGATGACGCCCGCGGACGTCGCGGCGGCCAAGGCGGCGGCGGGCGACGCGGCGTACGCGACGGCCCGCGCCGCCCTCCAGCTCCACGGCGCCATCGGCTACACGGAAGAGCTGGACCTGTCCCTGTGGCTCAGGAAGGCACGCCCGCTGCGGGACGCGTGGGGTTCTCCCGCCGCCTGCCGGGCGCGGGTGACCGGGTGGCCGTGAGGATGTCCGCGAGGGAGGCCCGCGACCCCTGGAGGCGGTTGATGCGCTCCTCGATGTCCCGGAGCTGGTCGAGGAGCATCGGCGTCAGGCACGGCTCGACCTCGGCCTCGCTGCCGCACACGCACGTGAGGATCTCCCCGATGACCCGGGTGGGCAGTCCTGCGTCCAGGAAGGCGCGGATACGGCGCACGGTGCGCGGCGCCTCGGCGTCGTACACCCGCTGTCCGCCGGCGGTGCGGCCGGCGGTGAGCAGGCCCTGCTCCTCGTAATAGCGCAGCAGCCGCACGCTGACGCCGGTCGCGCTCGACAGCTCACCGATCTTCATCCGACATCCCCAACCCCCTTGAAGTGACGTGCGCCACAGTCGCTTGAACCTCACACCCATGTGAGCTCATAGCGTCCCCGTCATGACGAACACGACGAAGAACCCGATGCCGACGCCGAACTCGACGAACGACGCGACCAGCACAACGTATCCACTCGGATCCGATCTTCCCGTCTCCCGTATCGGCTACGGAACGATGCGGCTGGCCGGCGCCCCCGGCGAGCGGCGGGGCGCGGAAGCCCCCATCTGGACGGCGCCGACCGACCGTTCGGAAGTGATCGCCCTGCTGCGCGGCGCCGCCGAGCTCGGCGTGACCCTGTTCGACACGGCCGACGCGTACGCCCTGGGCGCCAACGAGGAGCTGGTCGCCGAAGCCCTGCACCCGTACAAGGACGGCGTGACCGTCGCCACGAAGGTCGGCGTCGTGCGCCCCTCGCCCACCGAGTGGGTGCCGCTCGGGCACCCGGCCTATCTGCGCCAGCAGGCCGAACTGAGCCTGCGCAGGCTGCGGTCGGACCGTATCGACCTGCTGCAACTGCACCGGATCGACCCGCAGTACCCGCTCGCCGACCAGATCGGCGCGCTCAGGCAGCTCCAGGAGGAGGGCAAGGTGCGGCACATCGGGCTCTCCGAGGTGAGCGTCGAGCAGATCGAGGCGGCCGAGGCGATCGCGCCGATCGCGAGCGTCCAGAACCTCTACAACCTGGCGACCCGCGACCACGAGGCGGTCGTCGACCACACGGCGGCGCGCGGCATCGCGTTCATCCCGTGGTTCCCGATCGCGATGGGCGCGCTCGCAGGCCCCGACAGCCCGGTCGCGGCGGTCGCCGCCGTCGCCGGGGAGATCGGCGCGACGCCCTCCCAGGTCGCCCTGGCCTGGCAGCTGCGCCGCTCCCCGAACATCCTCCCCATCCCGGGCACGTCCTCGCCCGTGCACCTCGCGGAGAACGTCGCGGCTCTCCACGTCACCCTGACGGACGAGCAGTTCAGGCGGATCGGCGGGTGATGCCGGACAGCTTGTCGGGGTTGACCTGGAAGCGGAGTTCCTGGACGAGGCCGTCGGCCGTCTCCAGGACGAGGACGCCGAGGAGGTCCCCGCCGGCGGTGAACACGACGCCGGGCTGCCCGTTGATGCCGACGACCTCGGAGCGGACGTTCTCCAGACCGGGCTTGGCGAGCACACCCATGAGCCAGCGGGCGACGTGGTCCGTGCCGTGCAGGGGGCGGCGCGCGGCCTGCACCTTGCCGCCGCCGTCCGACCAGGCGGTGACGTCGGGGGCGAGCAGTTCCATCATGGCGTTCAGGTCGCCGCCCGAGCAGGCCGCGAGGAACTTGTCGGTGATCTCGCGGCGGGCCCCCGCGCTCGCGCCGTAGCGCGGGCGGCGTGCCTGGACGTGCGCGCGGGCGCGGTGCCCGGTCTGGCGCACGGTGGCCTCGGCGCGGCCGGTGGCATCGGCGATCTCCGCGTACGAGTAGCCGAAGGCCTCGCGCAGGACGAACACGGCGCGCTCCAGCGGGGAGAGCGACTCCAGGACCACGAGCATCGCGAGAGAGACGGACTCGGCGCGCTCCACGCCCTCGGAAACATCCGGCGCGAGGTCGCCCTCGGGCCCGGCGCCCGCGTCGGTGAGCACCGGTTCCGGCAGCCACGGTCCGACGTACGTCTCGCGCTGGGCGCGGGCCGAAGTGAGCCTGGTCAGACAGAGGTTGGTGACGGTGCGCACGAGGTACGCCCGGTGGTTGGCGACCTCGGACCTGTCCACCCCGTCCCATTTGATCCAGGCGTCCTGCAACACGTCCTCGGCGTCGGCGACGCTGCCGAGCATCCGGTAGGCGGTGGAGAACAGCAGGCGCCGGTGTTCCACAAAAGCGTCGGTCGTCTCGATCACGCCGGTCAGGCTGCCAGCGCGGAACGCACCCGGCAAGCCCTCACCCGGACCCTCCACCCTTCTCCTCGCGTCAGATCACCAGTCCGCTGACGACGGCGACCTGCCCTTGCGCGTGCAGCGCGGCGGCGCCGGTGCCCGTCACGAGCGCGGCGTCGTACCGGCCGAGCCGGTGCCCCGCGACCTCGGCGCCTTCGTCGGTGAGGGCGACGGCGAGCGACGGCCCGGTGAGCGGCAGCCGCCCGCGTACGACGGCGACGGACGGCGGGGCGGCGACCGCGTCGCGCCGCCACATGACGTTGAAGTTGACGACGGGCGCGCCGAGCAGCCGGCAGCCGGTGGGCACGTCACCGGCGAAGTCCCGTGGTTCGTACGGTGCGTTGACGAGGGTGACCGCCCCGTCGACGGTCAGCTCCATCCCGTCGCCCTCGACCATGGTGAGCGTGCGGTCGACGCCGGGGAACGCGGAGAACGGGCCGTCGGCCGCCACCTCCGCGAGGCTCACCCGCCACCGGAAGTCGGCGGTGCCCGCGCCCTGCGGGGCGCCGGCGATCTCGCGGGTGACGCCGCCGCCGTTCTTCCAGGCGACGGCGGGGCGCTCCGCGGCAGGCAGCAGACGTACGACGACCTCGGTGTCCATGGGCGCAGACGGTACGTGATCGTGACAGGCCGACGGGGTCCGACCCCGCCCGAGTTCGCTATTTTGTTCGGCGCCCGATGTTGATCAGATCCCAGGAGCCCGGCCGTGGAGTCCACACCCCCGTCCGCCACGGCACCGACGTGCTACCGCCACGCCGACACCGAGACGCACATCAGCTGCACGCGCTGCGAGCGGCCCATATGCCCCGACTGCATGCGCGATGCGGCGGTCGGCTTCCAGTGCCCCGAGTGCGTGCGCGAGGGATCCCGCACCGTGCGCCAGGCCCGGACCGTGGCCGGCGGCCGGATCTCGGCCGTGCCGCTGGTGACGTACGCGCTGATGGCGGTGAACATCCTCGTCTTCCTCGGCGAGGCGGTCTTTCCGGGGATCGTGGACCGGCTCGGGATGCTGGGCATCGGCCTGGTCGGGCCGGACGGCGCCGCGTACGTCTACCAGGACGCGTACCCGGCGGCCTTCCACGCGGAGGGCGTCGCGACCGGCGAGTTGTACCGCCTGCTGACCGGCGCGTTCCTCCATCTGCCGCCCAGCGAGGGCGTGTTCGGGATCGCGCACATCGGCCTGAACATGTGGTCGCTGTGGAACATCGGCCGCATCGTCGAGTCCCAGCTCGGCCGCGTCCGCTACCTCGCCCTGTACCTGATCGCGGCGCTCGGCAGCTCGGTCCTGGTGCTGCTGATCGTGCCCGAGAACCAGACGGTCGGGGCGTCGGGCGCGATCTTCGGGCTCGGAGCGGCGTACTACGTGATCGCCCGGCGGATCGGCGCGGACATGAGCGGCGTGAACCGCTTCATGGGGTTCCTCCTGCTGTGGCTGCTGATCGCGTCCCGATTCACCTCCTGGCAGGCCCACTTGGGCGGCCTCCTGACCGGCGCTCTCGTGACGCTGGCGCTGGTGTACGCGCCGCGGGAACGACGGGCGCTGACACAAGGCGTGGCCTGCGTGGGACTGGTGGGGCTGCTGATGGTCCTGGCGGCACTCAAGGCCGCGGCACTCACCTAGGAATCCCCCGCTTACTCTGTCCCGCATGAAGCGCGCAGGCTGTCTGGCCCTCTCTTTTCTCGCCGTGGCTCCCCTTGCCACAGCGGTCGTGTTCCTCCTGTCCCCCGACGGCGGCTCGGGGGACTCCCCCGCCATCCCGTCGGCCTCGGCCTCCACGGGCTCGTACAGCGACGGCAAGTCGGCCTCGGAGCGCAAGGCCGACGACAAGCTGATCGCGAGCCTGCCGCCCGGCCTCGCCGCCCCCGCGTCCAAGGAACTGGCCCAGCAGATCGTGGCCAGCGCCGAGAACTCCACGCTGAACTGGCGCAGCGCGTACGGGTACATAGAGGACATAGACGACGGCCAGGGCTACACCGCGGGCATCATCGGCTTCTGCACCGGCACCCATGACCTGCTGACCCTGGTCGAGCGCTACACCAAGGCGCACCCCGACAACGGCCTGGCCCGCTACCTCCCCGCCCTGCGCAAGGTCGACGGCACGGACTCCCACAAGGGCCTCGACCCCGGTTTCACCGCGGCCTGGAAGGCGGAGGCCACGAAGAAGGCGTTCCGTGACGCGCAGGACGAAGAGCGCGACCGGGTCTACTTCAACCCGGCGGTCCGCCTCGCCAAGCTCGACGGCCTCGGCACGCTCGGCCAGTTCATCTACTACGACGCGATGGTCCTGCACGGCCCCGGCATCGGCCCGAACGGCTTCTACGGCCTGCGCGAACGCGCCATGAAGGAGGCCGACACCCCGTCCCAGGGCGGCAAGGAGAAGGCGTACCTGGACATCTTCCTGGACATCCGCCGCAAGGCGATGAAGTCCAAGAACCCGGACCGCGACACCACCCGCATCGACACCGCCCAGCGCCAGTTCCTCTACGACGGGAACCTGAGCCTCAAGACACCGCTCACGTGGCAGGTGTACGGCGAGACGTACCGCGTGCCGTAGCCCTCCCCGCGCACGTGCTGCGCGAGCGCGAGATCCCGGACGGCCCCCTGCGGCGCGGCCGCCACGAGGCCCCCGGCCTGGCCCTGTGCCGGGCGGGCCGATCCGCTCCAGGTGCTCTGGTGCGGCTTCGAACGGTACGGCACGTCCCGCCACGACCTCACGGCGCACCTGCGGTGGCGGCACCGGTCCCGATGCTCACCGCCGCCGCGACCGCCCCAGGGGCACCGTCCGCCCCCGCGACCCACACCACCCGCCGACCTTGGCCACCCAGTGATCCAGCGCCTCGGTGCCCCAGTGACCCAGCCGCCCCTCAACCCCTGCGGCGATTACAACGATTCGCCCCCTGCACGCCCCACCCGTCTGTGAAGATGACGTGTCGATTTCGCGGTGCCCGCGTGCGCACCGCCTGCCCAAAAGAGGTCAACACATGCGCATACGTCCCGCTTTGGCCACCACTGCCGCGCTCTCCGTCTCGGCCCTGGCAGCCGTGGCCCTGCTGGGAGCGGCCCCCGCGTACGCCACCGAGTACAGCTCGGCGCTGAAGGTCCGCGGGGTCCAGTACAACTTCGCCGAGCGGAACGACAACCGCTGCTCCGGCGGCAACACGTACAAGGAGTACGTGACGATCAAGAACTACTCCGGCAGCGCGACGATCAACCTCAAGGGCTACAAGGTCAAGGACGCGACCGGCAACACGTTCACGTTCACGAAGAACCACTACCTCCAGCCCGGCGACTACGTCCGCCTGCGTGGCGGCAACGGCACCGACTCCGACGCGAACAACGTGGTCTACCGCGACAACTGCAACTTCATGTGGAACAACGACAAGGACACGATCTACCTGTACAAGCCGTCGGGCTCGCACGCGGACACCCACGCGTACACGAAGTCCGGCAACGACGCGGACGGCAACGGGTACATCGGCTTCCACGGCTGAGACCACCGCGGGGCCCCGCACGAGGCCGAACGCACCGCGACGCCCGCCCAGTTCGTCCGGTCGGGGACAGTTCGGGCGAGCGTCGCGCTCTGTTCCGTACGCCGTTGTACGGGACGTCTAGAGAGGGGCCGTCACACCATCAGGGCGCGGTCCGTCGGCTTGATGGGGGCCGGGAGTTCCGAGGCGCCGGTCAGGAAGCGGTCCACGCCGCGGGCGGCCGAGCGGCCCTCCGCGATGGCCCACACGATGAGCGACTGGCCGCGGCCGGCGTCACCGGCCACGAAGACGCCCGGCACGTTGGTCTGGAACTCGGCGTCGCGCTCGATGTTGCCGCGCGCGTCGAGGTCGAGGCCGAACTGCGCGACCAGGCCGTTCTCCTGGTCGGTGCCGGTGAAGCCCATGGCGAGGGTGACCAGCTGGGCGGGGATCTTGCGCTCCGTGCCCGGCTTCGGGGTCAGCTTGCCGTCGATGAACTCGACCTCGGTGAGGTGCAGCCACTGGACGTTGCCGTCCTCGTCACCCCCGAAGTGGGTGGTGGAGACGGAGTAGACCCGCTCGCCGCCCTCCTCGTGGGCCGAGGTGACCTTGTACAGCATCGGGAACGTCGGCCACGGCTGCGAGGCCGGGTCACGGTCGTCGTTCGGGCGCGGCATGATCTCCAGCTGCGTGACCGAAGCGGCGCCCTGACGGTGGGCGGTGCCGACGCAGTCCGCGCCGGTGTCGCCACCGCCGATGACGACGACGTGCTTGCCCTCGGCGGTGATGGGGGGCGCCACGAAGTCGCCCTCCTGCACCTTGTTCGCGAGCGGCAGGTACTCCATCGCGAAGTGGATGCCGTTCAGCTCACGGCCCGGGACCGGCAGGTCGCGGGAGATCGTGGCGCCCGCGGCGACGACGACCGCGTCGTAGCGCTTGCGCAGCTTCGCGGCGTCGATGTCGCGGCCGATCTCCACACCGGTGCGGAACTTGGTGCCCTCCGCGCGCATCTGCTCGATGCGGCGGTTGATGTGGCGCTTCTCCATCTTGAACTCGGGGATGCCGTAGCGGAGCAGGCCGCCGATGCGGTCGGCGCGCTCGTAGACGGCGACCGTGTGACCGGCCCGCGTCAGCTGCTGGGCGGCGGCGAGACCCGCCGGGCCCGAGCCGATGACGGCGACGGTCTTGCCCGACAGGCGCTCGGGGATCTGCGGGGCGACGTCGCCCCGGTCCCACGCCTGGTCGATGATCGAGACCTCGACGTTCTTGATGGTGACGGCCGGCTGGTTGATGCCGAGCACGCACGCCGACTCGCAGGGAGCGGGGCACAGGCGGCCCGTGAACTCCGGGAAGTTGTTCGTGGCGTGCAGGCGCTCCTGCGCGGCCGACCAGTCCTCGCGGTACGCGTAGTCGTTCCACTCGGGGATCAGGTTCCCCAGCGGGCAGCCGTTGTGGCAGAACGGAATGCCGCAGTCCATGCAGCGCGACGCCTGCTTGCTGATGATGGGGAGCAGGGAGCCGGGAACGTAGACCTCGTTCCAGTCCTGCACGCGCTCGCCGACCGGGCGGGTCTTGGCGACCTCGCGGCCATGGTTGAGAAAGCCCTTGGGATCAGCCATTGGTCGCCGCCTCCATCATCTTCTCGGTGATCTCGGTCTCGGAGAGACCGGCTCGCTCGGCGGCGTCCTTGGCGGCGAGCACTGCCTTGTACGTGCTGGGGATGATCTTGCTGAACCGGGCCACGGACGCGTCCCAGTCGACGAGCAGCTTCTCGGCGACCGTCGAGCCGGTCTCCTCGGCGTGGCGGCGCACGACATCGTGCAGCCACTGCTTGTCGGTGTCGTCGAGGGCACCGACGGCCGCCTGGCTCAAGGCGTTCACGTTGTTGATGTCCAGGTCGATGACGTACGCGATGCCGCCCGACATACCGGCCGCGAAGTTACGGCCCGTCTCGCCGAGGACCACCGCGTGGCCGCCGGTCATGTACTCGCAGCCGTGGTCGCCCACGCCCTCCGAGACGACCGTGGCACCGGAGTTGCGGACGCAGAAGCGCTCGCCGGTGCGGCCGCGCAGGAACAGCTCGCCGCCCGTCGCACCGTACGCGATCGTGTTGCCGGCGATCGTCGAGTACTCGGCGAGGTGGTCGGCGCCGCGGTCCGGGCGGACGATGATCCGGCCGCCGGAGAGGCCCTTGCCGACGTAGTCGTTGGCGTCGCCCTCCAGGCGCAGCGTGACACCGCGCGGGACGAAGGCGCCGAAGGACTGACCGGCCGAGCCCGTGAAGGTGATGTCGATGGTGTCGTCGGGCAGGCCCGCGCCACCGAACTTCTTCGTCACCTCGTGGCCGAGCATGGTGCCGACCGTGCGGTTGATGTTGCGGATGGCGACCTGGGCGCGCACCGGCTGGGCGTCCGCCTGGTCGTTGGCCGCGAGGGCGTCGGCGGCGAGCTTGATGAGCTCGTTGTCGAGCGCCTTCTCCAGGCCGTGGTCCTGCGTGATCAGCTGGTGGCGCACGGCGCCGTCCGGCAGTTCGGGGACGTAGAAGAGCGGCTCCAGGTCGAGACCCTGCGCCTTCCAGTGGCTCACGGCCCGCTCGGTGTCGAGGAGCTCGGCGTGGCCGACGGCCTCCTCGATGGAGCGGAAGCCCAGCTCGGCGAGGAGTTCGCGCACTTCCTGAGCGATGAACTCGAAGAAGTTGACGACGTACTCGGCCTTGCCGGAGAACCGGTCGCGCAGCGTCGGGTTCTGCGTGGCGATGCCGACCGGGCAGGTGTCCAGGTGGCAGACGCGCATCATGACGCAGCCGGAGACGACGAGCGGCGCGGTCGCGAAACCGAACTCCTCGGCGCCGAGGAGCGCGGCGATGATGACGTCGCGGCCGGTCTTCAGCTGGCCGTCGGTCTGGACGACGATGCGGTCGCGCAGGCCGTTGAGGAGCAGGGTCTGCTGGGTCTCGGCGAGGCCGAGCTCCCAGGGACCGCCGGCGTGCTTCAGCGAGGTGAGCGGCGAGGCGCCCGTACCGCCGTCGTGGCCGGAGATGAGGACGACGTCCGCGTGCGCCTTGGAGACACCCGCGGCGACCGTGCCGACACCGACCTCGGAGACCAGCTTCACGTGGATACGCGCGGCCGGGTTGGCGTTCTTGAGGTCGTGGATCAGCTGAGCCAGGTCCTCGATGGAGTAGATGTCGTGGTGCGGCGGCGGGGAGATGAGGCCCACGCCCGGCGTCGAGTGACGCGTCTTCGCGACCCACGGGTAGACCTTGTGGCCGGGCAGCTGACCGCCCTCACCGGGCTTGGCGCCCTGGGCCATCTTGATCTGGATGTCGTCGGCGTTGACCAGGTACTCGGAGGTCACACCGAAGCGGCCGGAGGCGACCTGCTTGATCGACGAGCGGCGGGCCGGGTCGTACAGACGGTCCGGGTCCTCGCCGCCCTCACCGGTGTTGGACTTGCCGCCCAGCTGGTTCATCGCGATGGCGAGCGTCTCGTGCGCTTCCTTCGAGATGGAGCCGTACGACATGGCACCGGTCGAGAACCGCTTGACGATCTCGGAGACCGGCTCGACCTCGTCGACGGAGATCGAAGGACGGTCCGACTTGAAGCCGAAGAGGCCGCGCAGCGTCATCAGACGCTCCGACTGCTCGTTCACCCGGCCCGTGTACTTCTTGAAGATGTCGTAGCGGCGCGAGCGGGTCGCGTGCTGGAGGCGGAAGACCGTCTCCGGGTCGAACAGGTGCGGCTCGCCCTCGCGGCGCCACTGGTACTCGCCGCCGATCTCCAGGGCGCGGTGCGCCGGGGCGATGCCGGAGGCCGGGTACGCCTTCGCGTGGCGGGCGGCGACCTCTTCGGCGATGACGTCGAGACCGGCGCCGCCGATCTTGGTGGCCGTGCCGTTGAAGTACTTCTCGACGAAGGCCTCTTCGAGACCGACGGCCTCGAAGACCTGGGCGCCGCGGTACGAGGCGACCGTCGAGATGCCCATCTTGGACATGACCTTCAGGACGCCCTTGCCGAGCGCGTAGATGAGGTTGCGGATCGCCTGCTCGGCACCGCCCTCCTCGTCGCCCGTCAGGAACGTGCCGGCGCGGACCAGGTCCTCCACCGACTCCATGGCCAGGTACGGGTTGACGGCCGCGGCACCGAAGCCGATGAGCAGCGCGACGTGGTGGACCTCGCGGACGTCACCGGCCTCGACGAGCAGGCCCACCTGGGTCCGCTTCTTCGTACGGATGAGGTGGTGGTGCACGGCGGAGGTGAGCAGCAGCGACGGGATCGGCGCGTGCTCGGCGTCCGAGTGGCGGTCGGAGAGCACGAGGAGGTGGGCGCCGGCCTCGATGGCGGCGTCGACCTCGGCGCAGATCTCGTCGATCCGGGCGGCGAGGGCGTCGCCGCCGCCGGAGACCCGGTACAGGCCGGACAGCGTCGCGGCCTTCATGCCGGGCATGTCGCCGTCGGCGTTGATGTGGATGAGCTTGGCCAGCTCGTCGTTGTCGATGACCGGGAACGGCAGGGTCACGGACCGGCACGAGGCGGCGGTGGGCTCCAGGAGGTTGCTGCCCGGGCCCAGCGACGAGCGCAGCGAGGTGACGAGCTCCTCACGGATGGCGTCCAGCGGCGGGTTCGTGACCTGCGCGAACAGCTGGGTGAAGTAGTCGAAGAGCAGGCGCGGGCGGGCGGAGAGCGCCGCGATCGGCGTGTCCGTGCCCATGGAGCCGATCGGCTCGGCGGCCGTACGGGCCATCGGCGCGACCAGGACGCGCAGCTCTTCCTCGGTGTAGCCGAAGGTCTGCTGGCGGCGCGTGACGGAGGCGTGCGTGTGCACGATGTGCTCGCGCTCGGGCAGGTCGGAGAGCTCGATCTCGCCGGCCTCGAGCCAGTCCGCGTACGGCTGCTCGGCGGCGAGGCCCGCCTTGATCTCGTCGTCCTCGATGATGCGGTGCTCGGCGGTGTCGACGAGGAACATCTTGCCGGGCTGGAGGCGGCCCTTCTTGACGACCTTCGACGGGTCGATGTCGAGCACGCCGACCTCGGAACCCAGAACCACCAGACCGTCATCCGTCACCCAGTAGCGGCCGGGGCGCAGACCGTTGCGGTCGAGAACGGCGCCGACCTGAGTGCCGTCGGTGAAGGTGACACAGGCCGGGCCGTCCCAGGGCTCCATCAGCGTGGAGTGGTACTGGTAGAAGGCGCGTCGGGCCGGGTCCATGGAGTCGTGGTTCTCCCACGCCTCCGGGATCATCATCAGGACGCTGTGCGGCAGCGAACGTCCACCGAGGTGCAGGAGTTCGAGCACCTCGTCGAACGACGCGGAGTCCGAGGCGTCCGGCGTACAGATCGGGAAGATCCGCTCCAGCTTCTCCGCACCGAAGAGCTCCGAGGCCAGCTGCGACTCACGGGCCCGCATCCAGTTGCGGTTGCCCTTGACGGTGTTGATCTCACCGTTGTGCGCGACGAAGCGGTACGGGTGCGCGAGCGGCCACGACGGGAACGTGTTCGTGGAGAAGCGCGAGTGGACGAGTGCGACGGCCGACGCGAAGCGGCGGTCGGACAGGTCCGGGAAGAAGGGCTCCAGCTGGCCGGTGGTCAGCATGCCCTTGTAGACGATGGTGCGGGCGGAGAGCGACGGGAAGTACACGTCGGCCTCGCGCTCGGCACGCTTGCGCAGCGCGAACGCCTTGCGGTCGAGGGCGATGTCCGTGCTGGAGCCGTCGGCGACGAAGATCTGCCGGAACTCCGGCATCGTCGAGCGCGCGGTGGCACCGAGCAGCTGCGGAGCGACGGGAACCTCACGCCACCCGAGGACATCGAGGCCCTCTTCGGCGGCGATCGTCTCGATCTGGGAGACGAACGACTCCGTGTCGTGCTCCGGCAGGAAGGCGATACCGACGGCGTACGCACCGGCCTCGGGGAGGTCGAAGTCGACGACCTCGCGGAGGAAGGCGTCCGGCACCTGGGACAGGATGCCCGCGCCGTCACCCGAGTCGGGCTCGGAGCCGGTGGCACCGCGGTGTTCCAGGTTGCGCAGAACGGTGAGCGCCTGCTCGACCAGCGTGTGGCTCGCCTCACCGGTGAGGGTGGCCACGAAGCCGACGCCGCAGGCGTCGTGCTCGTTGCGCGGGTCGTACATGCCCTGGGCGGCAGGGCGAGCATCCATGTGCGACCACTTCTGGCCGTTCGTGGAGTGCTGGGACGGCTGGCGCGGCGTACGCATCGGCTCTCCCGTCGTCGTCGTGGCATTTGAGTGCCGAGGGACGACGTTGGCCCTCTGCGGAGTACTGCGAAAACGTGCTGCCACAGGCATGCTGCGGCAAAATTTCGTGCAGGTTACATGATGGAGCGATTCTCGGGAACCGGATAGTTCGTTCCAGCATGCGGACACCGCGAGTGGCGGCGAGGAGAGGCCCGAACGGTCAGATCGTTGGCCGGGGGCCGATGTGCCGGTGCGCGCCGCGGGCCTCATTGCCCACAGCGCTTACGGCTCATGCCCCGCGGTCAAGTAATCGAAACCGTCCGGTAACGACTACTTATGCAAGGCCTTGTATAGCCATCTTCCGGCCGTGACCGGCGAACCGTCAACCTATTGCCGTTCCGAAGAGGCTGCCCAGGAGATACGTCACACCCGCCGCGGCACCACCCAGGGCCAACTGCCGCACCCCGCTGAACCACCACGACCGCGCCGTCACCCGGGCCACGAGAGCCCCGCACGCGAAGAGCCCGACGAGCGCGAGCACCACGGCCGGCCACAGCGCGCTCGCTCCGAGCAGATACGGCAGTACGGGGATGAGGGCGCCCAGCGCGAACGCGCCGAAGGAGGAGACGGCGGCCAGCATCGGCGAGGGCAGATCGCCCGGGTCGATACCGAGCTCTTCCCGCGCGTGGATCTCAAGGGCCTGCTCGGGGTCCTGGGAGAGCTGCCGCGCGACCTCCCGCGCAAGGTCCGGCTCGACACCGCGCGAGACGTACAGCTCGGCGAGCTCGCGCTCCTCGTCGGCCGGGTGCTTCCTCAACTCGCGCCGCTCGACGTCGAGTTCGGCCTCGACCAGCTCACGCTGGGAGGCGACGGAGGTGTATTCGCCGGCGGCCATGGAGAAGGCTCCGGCGGCAAGCCCCGACAGCCCCGTGATGACGACGATCTGCTGCGAGACGGCGCCGCCCGCGACGCCGGCCATCAGCGCGAAGTTGGACACGAGACCGTCCATCGCGCCGAACACCGCGGGGCGCAGCCAGCCTCCGTTGACGTCGCGGTGGGTGTGGTTGTCCCGGTGCGCGTCGTGGAGGGTCGCCTCGGTCTCGATGATCGCCATGCTGATGCTCCCCGCTCCCTGCCGGAATCTGGACAGGGTCCAGATCCAGACTCATTCGACATCTGTCTCCGGAACACGAAAGTACGCGCGAATAGTCCCGCCCGCTAGCAAGGAAGGCCGTACTTACCTGCGGTTTTGCGCTCTGCGCAACACCTTCCGCACGGGCTGACCTCGACCTTCCCGCCGTCACTCGTGAGATGGATCACGCGATGGACGCATTGACGGCCGGGAAACATGGTCGCAACATCTGTAAACGTTTCCAGTTTCGGGAAACGTTTACAGCAACAGCCGGAACACCCACTTACCGACACATAGGGGTACGCGCATGGGCACGGGTCAACCGACGGTCGTCTCGATCGCCGAGCGCGCCGGCGTCTCCATCGCCTCCGTCTCGCGCGTCCTGAACGGCGTCGGCGCCCGCCGCGACACCGTCGAGCGGGTCGAGCGCGCCGCCGCCGAACTCGGCTACGTCCCCAACGCGGTGGCCCGCTCCCTCAAGGGCGGCCGCACCCGCCAGCTCACGTTCGCGATGCCCGACATCGGAAACCCGGTCTATGTGGCGATGGTCCGCGCGATCCAGTCGGTGGCCAAGGCGGCGGGCTACCGGCTCCTCCTGCACTCCACGGACGCCGTCGTCGACGACGAACTGGCCGTCCTGCGCAGCCTCGGCGACCGCACCAGCGACGGCCTCATCATCTGCCCCATCCGCATCACCGACGACCACGTGGAAGCGCTGCGCACGGCGGCGGGCCCGGTGGTGGTCATAGGGTCGCTGCCCGACGGCGTCCCGGTGGACAGCGTGCGCGCCGACTCCGTCGCGGGGGCCGCGCTCGCGGTACGCCATCTGCACGACACGGGCCGCCGCCGGATCGCCTTCGTCAACGGCCCCCCTGACACCGTCCCCGGCCACAACCGCGCCCGCGGCTACCGCGACGCCCTCGCCGACTGCGGTCTCGTGTACGACCCGGATCTCGTCGTCCACACGGACTTCGGCATCGAGTCCGGCGCCGAGGCCGCCGAGGCGCTCCTCGACCACGCCCCCGACGCGGTCTTCTGCGCCAACGACCAGCTGGCGCTCGGCGCCGCCCGCGCCCTGCACGCCCGCGGTCTGCGCATACCCGAGGACGTCGCCGTCGCGGGGATGGACGACAGCGTGCTCGCGCAGGCCGGATGGCCCCCGCTGACCAGCGTCGACCTCGGCTCCACGGAGCGCGGCCGGCGCGCGGCGGAACTGCTCCTGGAGCGCCTCGGCATCGAGGCGCCCACCGACGACCCGCCCACCCCCCGCAGCACCACGGCCCCTCCCCGCCTCGTCGTCCGTGCCTCCACCGGCCCGGCGGCGACCGACAGTTGAGAACGCGAGGACCCCTATGCGCCTCACCGCCTCCCGGGACAGCGCCGTCCCGGGCAGCCGCGGCACACCGCCGCCCCGGACCCCGGCCCAGCGCAAACGCGCGCTCGGCCTGGACCGGGACGCCTGGTTCCTGCTGCTTCCCGCGCTGATCCCGATCCTGATACTCAGCGTCGGGCCGCTCCTGTACGGCGTCGCCCTCGCGTTCACCGACTCGCAGGCGGGCCGCACGGCACCCACCCAGTTCATCGGCCTGGACAACCTCCTGGACCTGCGCCACGACAGCCTGTTCTGGGAGTCGTTCCGCATCGGCCTGATCTGGGCGGTGTGCGTCACGGCCCTCCAGTTCGTCCTGGCCCTGGGCCTGGCCCTGCTCCTCAACCAGAACCTGCGCTTCCGCTGGCTGGCCCGCACCCTCGCCCTGGTCCCCTGGGCGATGCCGGAGGTCGTGGTCGGCATCATGTGGCGCCTCGTCTACCACGCGGACGCGGGCATCCTGAACAAGACGCTCACCCAGCTCGGAGTCATCCACGAGAACGTCGACTGGCTCGCGGACCTCTCCTACGCGCTGCCCGCGGTCATCGTCGTGGGCGTCTGGGCGGGCATGCCGCAGACCACGGTGGTCCTCCTCGCAGGGCTCCAGAACGTCCCGCACGAACTGCGCGAGGCGGCCCAGCTGGACGGCGCGGGCCTGTGGCGCCGCTTCACCGCGGTCACCTGGCCGGCCCTGAAGCCGGTCGTCATGGCGATCACGGCCCTCAACTTCATCTGGAACTTCAACTCCTTCGGCCTCGTGTACGTCCTCACGCAGGGCGGCCCCGGCGGCCAGACCCGCCTGCCGATGCTGTTCGCGTACGAAGAGGCCTTCAAGTACGGCCAGTTCGGCTACGCGGCGGCAATGGGCCTGGTCATGGTCGCGGTGATCGCGATCCTGCTCACCCTCTTCCTCCGTACGAAGCTGAAGGAGGACGCAGCATGACCACGCCCCTCCCCCGGGCCGCGGGCCGCACAGGCCAGTACCTGGCACTCCTCTGCTACATGGTCTTCCTGGCCTTCCCCTTCCTCTGGCTCCTCTCCACATCCTTCAAGTCCCCCCAGGAACTGGGCTCGATCGACCCCACGTGGCTCCCGCGCCACCCCAGCCTGGACAACTACCGCGAGGCCTTCGACGCCCAGCCGCTCCTGCACTCGGCGCTCAACAGCCTGACCGTCGCGGTGAGCGCGTCCCTGATCTCGGTCACGATCGCGGTCCCCGCCGCCTACGTGATGGTCCGCTACCGCACACGCGTCAGCCAGGCGGGCACGGTCTGGATCCTGGTCAGCCAGATGTTCCCGTTCGTCCTGGTGATCATCCCGCTGTTCCTGGTCCTCAAGAACCTGCACATGATCGACAGCATCCCCGGCCTGATCATCGTGTACGTCGTCTGGAACCTGCCCTTCTCGCTCTGGATGCTCCAGGGCTACGTCAAATCGGTGCCACGAGAACTCGAGGAAGCAGCGGCGATGGACGGCGCGGGCCGCCTGCGCACCCTCACGAGCGTCGTCCTGCCGCTCCTCGCACCGGGCCTGGTGGCGACGCTGATGTTCAGCTTTGTGACGGCCTGGAACGAGTTCTTCTTCGCCCTCGTCCTCCTCAAGTCCCCGGAGAACCAGACGATGTCGGTCATCCTCACCCGCTTCCTCGGCGCCGAGGGCGTAGCCGACCTGGGCCCGCTCGCGGCGGCCTCGGTCCTGGCCACGATCCCCAGCCTCGTCTTCTTCGCCCTCCTCCAGCGCCGCCTGGTCGGCGGCATGCTCGCAGGGGCGGTGAAGGGCTGATGCGCAAGACAAAACTGACGGCCCTGGCCACAACGACGGTGGCCCTCACCGTCCTGGCCGGCTGCACGGGCACGGACGACAACACGACGCCGGACGGCACGATCACTCTCGAATTCCTCAGCCTGGCCTGGCAGAAGGAGTCGGTGGACGCGAACAAGGCTCTGGTCAAACACTGGAACGACACCCACGCCCACGTCAAAGTCAAATACGTACAGGGTAGTTGGGACAACATCCACGACCAGCTGCTGACGTCCTTCGAGGGCGGCGAGGCGCCGGACATCTTCCATGACGACGCGTCCGACCTCACGGACTTCGCGAACGGCGGCTATCTGGCGGACCTCACCCCCTACCTCCCGAAGTCCCTCCGCGAGGACATCCCCCAGACGTCCTGGAACACGACAACGCTCGACCACAAGATCTACGGAATCCCGTTCCTCCAGGAACCACGCGTCCTCATCGCGAACACCAAGCTCCTCAAGGCGTCGGGCGTCCGCATCCCGACGGCCCAACACCCCTGGACCTGGACGGAGTTCGAGTCGGCGTCCAAGAAGCTGACCCGTGACAAGAACAACGACGGTCGCCCGGACACCTACGGAGTGGCGTGGTCGATGAAGGAACCGGTCAGCCAGTCGGTCAACCTCTCCCTCTCCACGGACGGCCACATCTTCTACAAGGACAAAGAAAACAAAAACGAAATCCGCTACGACAACCCGGACTCGGAGATCGCCCGCCTCATCAACCGACAGGTCAACAAAACCCACACCGCACCCAGAACAGGCCTGGGCATGTCGGGTTCGGACACACTGCCGGGTTTCTTCGCGGGCAAATACGCGATGCTCCCGCTCAACTTCTCCTATCGCCAACAGGTCCAGCAGCAGGCCCCCAAAGACTTCGACTGGACGGTGCTCCCCCTACCCGCCGGCACCGGCGGCACAGCCCAGGGAACGGCCCCCCAAACCCTCTCGGTCTCCGAGGACAGCAACCACAAGAAACAGGCAGCCGCCTTCATCGCCTACCTCACACAGGCGCAGCACCAGGCCCAACTGGCGCGCGGAGACTGGCTGTTGCCCACCAGCCGCGAGGCACTCAAGGACCCGTCCCTCACCACCGCCAAATACGGCTGGAAGACCGGCACGGCCATAGCCACGTCGCTGCGCCCGTCCCCGGTCCTCGGGGTGCGCGGCTACGCGGAGTGGAAGGACAAGATCGCCACTCCGGCCTTCCAGGAGTACTACAACGGCGCGATCGGCATCACCGAACTGCGCAAGCGCCTGGCCCAGGACGGCAACCGCATCCTGGACCGCTACCAGCGCTGAACCACCGCACCACCCACAAGAGAGCACGAGCACACCATGAGCGTCAGCGTCGACCCCGATCCATCGGCACGCAGGCTCCGCACGGTCCCGCACCCCACACCCCCGGCCGCGATCACCCCGCGGGACCGTGCCCGCGGCGCGCTCCTCGGGCTCGCCGTGGGCGACGCGCTCGGCGCGCCCGCCGAGAACATGAAGCCGTCCCAGATCCGCGAACGCTGGGGCCGCATCGAGGGGTTCGTCTCCGACAACCCGGCGGGCACCGACGACACCGAGTACGCGATCTTCTCGGGCCTGCTCCTGGCCGAGCACGGCGCGGACCTCACCATCGCCGACGTCGAACGGGCCTGGCACACCTGGATCGCGGACCGCGACGAGGGCCCGTTCAAGGGTGCCGGGTTCAGCGAGCGCGGCACCCTGGAGAACCTCCGCCGCGGCCTCGCGGCCCCCATCTCGGCCCAGCACCGCCACGCGTGGAGCGACGGCCTCGCCATGCGCGCGGCCCCGTTCGGCGTCTACGCGGCGGGCCGCCCCGCCGAGGCGGCCCGCCTGGTCTCGATCGACGGCACCGTCAGCCACGACGGCGAAGGCATCCACGGCGGCCGGGCGGTGGCCGCCGGCGTGGCCGCGGCGATGGTCAGCCACAACCCCGACGCGGTGGTCCAGGCAGCCCTCTCCGTCGTGCCCGAGGACTCCTGGACGGCCCGCTCCCTGCACCGCGCAGTATCAGCCGCCCGCCGCGCCCGCCGAGACCCGGACGGCACCCAACTCTCCATGGAAAGAGCGGTACGCAAAGCAGTAGTGATCGGCGGCTACCCCTGGACGGACCTGGCCCCCGAAGCCGTAGGCCTGGCCTTCGGAGCCTTCGCGGTGGCCCGGGGCGACTTCAGCGAATCGATCCTCACCGCGGTCAACATGGGCCGCGACGCCGACACCACAGCAGCGGTGGCGGGCGCCCTGGCCGGCGCGCTCTGCGGCGAAAAAGCGATCCCCTTGACCTGGGCATCGGCGATCGGCCCGGTCCGCGGCAGCTGCCTCCCGTCCATGGCGGGCCGCCACATCCTCGACGTGGCGGACCGACTCAGCCCACCACCCCCGGAAGCGGCGGCGTGAAACCCCCCGCCCACCGTCCGTCGCACGACGACGGGAGGGGGCACGTCGGGGTGCCCCCGCAGGACACCGCAGGAATACAGCGCAGCCGCACCCGACATTGGTCGTCCGGAGGCGACGACACCCATCCGGCCGAGGAGGTACCCCGACGGGTCCCCGCCCCACGACGCGACGCCGGGCGCACCCACCAGGCCCACCGATCCCACTCTCAAGCCCCTCCGGCGCTTGAGGAGCGGGGCCCGGGGCGGAGCCCCGCGACCCGCACAAGAGTCCCCGCACCCCCAAGACCCCGCACAACCGAAAGGCCCCGATCATGACCCCAGCGGACGCGCCCCGCATCGAGGGCCTCCTCCTGGGCATCGCCGCAGGCGACGCCGCCGGCTGGCCCTCGGGCCGGCACCGCGCCGCCCGCCTCCCGGACTGGACCCGCCGCCTCACCCGCGAACTCGACACGTTCGCCGAGCAGAACGCGACGACGACCCTCCCGGTCCCGATCGCCCTGAACCAGCCCCCCGAACCCCTCCGCCTCGGCCCGTCCGACGACGCGGAGTGGGCGGCCTTCACCGCCCAGGCCGTCCTCGACGCCTACGCCGCAGGCCTCAGCGACCTCCCGCCCGACCACAGCGTCCGCTCCTCGCTCGCCCTCGCCTGGAACACCCTCGCCGACGAGATCGCGGCAGCGGCGGCACGAGCCGACGAGATCGAATCGGCCAAGATCCCGCTCCGCGCCCGCATCTCGGTCCGGGCGGGCCTCGGCAACCTGGCCGCCGGCCTGCGCCCTCCGGCGACGGGCCACGACAACCCGCACTACTTCGACGACGCGGCCTGTGTCAGAGCCGCCGTCCTCGCCGTCGTCCACCCCGGCGACCCCCGACTGGCCGCAGATCTCGCCGAGTTCGACGCCCGCTACACCCAGGACGGCGACGGCGTACACGGTGCCCGCGCCATGGCGGCAGCGGTGTCGACAGCCCTCACCGGCGCCCCCGTCGACGCCTGCGTGAACGCGGCACTCGCCCAACTCCCCCCGGGCACAGAGATCCACCGCAACGCCCACCGCGCCGTAGACCTCGGCAGAGCGGCGGCAGCCGCCCGCCCGGGCCGCCACGGCAACGCGTTCGCCCTCGTCCCCGTCCTGGAGCACGAGATCGTCGACCACGTCTACAGCTACGGCATCGCGGCGGCGGAGACCGTCCCCGTGGCGCTGGCCGTGGCGACGGCAGCCGCGGGCGACGTCACGGAGGCGGTGCCCACCGCGGCCTGCCTGTCCCGCGTGGCGGACTCGGCGCCCGCCCTCGCCGGAGCGCTGACCGGCGCGATCGGCGGCGCGGACGCGCTCCCCGACACCTGGCGGGACGCCTGCCGCATCCTCGCGGGCTGCGCCCTGCCCCGCCTGGCGGGCACCGACCTGACCGAGATCGCCGCCCGGCTGGCCCTGATCACCTCGAACTCAGACCTCACCACCCTGAAGGGAACGTCGGCATGACCACCGTTTCGTTGGAAGACCGCATCACGGGCACCCTCGTCGGAGCAGCCGTGGGCGACGCGCTCGGCGGCCCGGTCGAGGGCTGGACACCGGAGGCGATCGCAGAACGCCACGGCGGCCGGGTCCAGGGCATCGTCGAGCCCTTCCACAAAGACAACTGGAAGACGGCGCGCCCCATCGCGCCGTACCACAAGGGCGACGGCCACGTCACCGACGACACCCTCATGACACACGCGCTGATCCGCGTGTACGAGAAGGTCCGCGACCACTTGGACGCGTACGCCGTAGCGGACCACCTGGTCCCGGACCTGATCACAACTCCCCGCTGGATCCCGGAACTCGAAGCCGAAGCCCTCCCCCTCCAGCGCATCTTCCTGGCGGAGAAGTGGATCGTGGCACGCATCCACTACGGCCATGTGGACCCCCGGGAAGCAGGCGTGGGCAACATCGTGAACTGCGGCGCGGCGATGTACATGGCCCCGGTCGGCGCGGTCAACGCGGGCAACCCCCTCAAGGCGTACGAGGAGGCCCTGGACATCGCGGGCGCCCACCAGAGCTCGTACGGCCGCGAGGCGGCGGGCGTCTTCGCGGCGGCGGTGGCGGCAGCGCACACACCCGACGCCACCCCCACCACGGTCATCACCGAAGCCCTCGCCCTGGCCAAGGACGGCACGAGGCAGGCCATCGAAGCGGTCTGCGAAACAGCCTCCCGCTACGACGACTTCGAGGAGGCCCTCAAGCCCCTCCGCGAGGCGGTGGCCCCCTTCGACACGGTGGGCGACGAGTACCGCAAGCCGTCCCTGGGCGCCCGCCGCCCGTCGCGGCTGCACGCGATCGAGGAACTCCCGGTGGCGCTCGGCATGTTGCTGGTGGGCGGCGGCGACTTCCGCCGCACGGTCCTCGGCTCGGTGAACTACGGCCGCGACTGCGACTCGATCGCCACGATGAGCGGCGCGATCGTCGGTGCGCTGTACGGGGAGAGCGCGGTGCCCAAGGAGTGGAGCACGGAGATCGCGCGGGCCAGCAAGCTGGACCTGCACGGCCCGGCGGCGTCCCTCGCGCAGGTCACGCGCGAGGTCTACGCCAAGGACCAGGAGCGCCGCCGCGCCCACGAGTCCGCGTTCACGGCGATCGCGGCGCTGTGATGCTCCGCGTCACCTGGGTACAGCCCGAGGACCTGGTCGGCCACGAACTGCGCCAGGCGGCGCAGGACGGGCGCGGCGGGTCCGCGATCCGCGACCGGTGGGTGGCCGCCGGCGGCCACCTGGCCCCGGACCGGGCGGGCGCCTCCCCCGCCGCCCCCGCGCCCGGACTGCGCGACCTCGCGACGCTCCTGCTGGACGAACTGGCCGCTGTGCCCTCGCCGCTGGCGCCGGACGAGCCGACCGGCCTCCCGGCAATCAAGGCGTCCTGCCCGAACTGGCCCGAGCCCCCGGCACACCCGGCCCCGGCCGCCCGCGAAGCCCTCCACGCGGCCTGGCTGGGCCGGGCCGCCGGCTGCCTGCTCGGCAAGCCGGTGGAGAAGCTCCCCCTCAAGGGCATCCGAGCCCTGGCCCGGGCCACCGGCAACTGGCCCCTGACCACCTGGTTCACGGCCCGCGGCCTCGACCCGGACATCGCCGCCGCCCACCCCTGGAACCGTCGCAGCGCCCCCACCTCGCTCGCCGAGAACATCGACGGCATGCCGGAGGACGACGACCTCAACTACCCGCTCCTGGGCCTGCTCCTGCTCCAGCGGCACGGCCCGGACTTCACCACCGAGGACGTGGCGAAGCTGTGGCTGGACGAACTCCCGGCGGGCCGCACGTTCACCGCGGAACGGATCGCGTACCGCAACCTCCTCGACGGCATCGAACCCCCGCTGACCGCCCTGCACCGCAACCCCTTCCGGGAGTGGATCGGCGCGCAGATCCGCGCCGACGTCTTCGGCTGGACCAACCCGCGCGACCCGGCGCGCGCGGCCGAGCAGGCGCACCGGGACGCGGTCCTGACGCACACGGCGAACGGCGTGTACGGGGAGATGTTCATCGCGGCGACCATCGCGGCGGCGGCGTCCGGCACCACGGACATCCACGGGGCGCTGCGCACCGGCCTGACGGTCGTACCCCCGCACTCGCGCTACGCGAAGGCGATCCGCCACGGCATTCAACTGGCCGACACGCACACCGACTTCGACGACGTCGCGGACGCGCTCCACGCCGCCTACGCCGACCATCACTGGGTGCACGTCCTGCCCAACGCGGCGCTCCTCGCCGCCGCCCTCACCCACGCCGACGGCGACTTCACGGCCTCCATCTGCCGTGCGGTGGAGGGCGGTTGGGACACGGACTCCAACGGCGCGACGGCCGGCTCGATCGCGGGCCTGCTGGCAGGAGACCCGAAAGCCCTCGGTGAGGCGTGGACAGCGCCACTGAAGAACCGCCTCGCGACCACGGTGGGCGGCTTCGACGGCATCGGCTTCGACGAACTGGCCGGGCTCACCCTGGAGACAAGCACATGACGCACCCGCACAACACGGCGCCGACAGGCCCGCTGACCGGACTCCGGGTCCTCGACCTGGCCACTCTCTTCGCGGGCCCGCTCTGCGCCACGATGCTCGGCGACTTCGGCGCCGAGGTCATCAAGGTCGAGCACCCGCGCAAGCCGGACCCGTCCCGCGGCCACGGCCCGTCGAAGGACGGCGTCGGTCTGTGGTGGAAGACGCTGGGCCGCAACAAGAAAAACCTCACGCTCGACCTCTCCTCCCCCGGCGGCCGCGAGGTCCTCCTCAAGCTGGCGGCCCAGTCGGACGTGATCATCGAGAACTTCCGCCCGGGCACCCTGGAGAAGTGGCACCTCGGCTGGGAGGAGCTCAGTGCGGCGAACCCCCGCCTGGTCCTGGCCCGCGTCACCGGCTTCGGTCAGTTCGGCCCGTACGCCCGCCGCCCCGGATTCGGCACGCTCGCGGAGGCCATGTCCGGCTTCGCCGCGATCACGGGCCAGCCGGACGGCCCGCCGACGCTGCCCCCGTTCGGCCTGGCCGACTCGATCGCCGCGCTCGCGACCTCGTACGCCGTGATGGCCGCCCTGCGCGGCCGGGACACGACAGGACGCGGCCAGGTCGTCGACATGGCGATCATCGAGCCGATGCTGGCGATCCTCGGCCCGCAGGCCACCTGGTACGACCAGCTCGGCTACGTCCAGCCGCGCACCGGCAACCGCTCGACGAACAACGCGCCCCGCAACACGTACCGCACCGGCGACGGCAAGTGGGTCGCGGTCTCCACGTCGGCCCAGTCGATCGCGGAGCGCGTGATGCGCCTGGTGGGACGGCCCGAGTTCATCGACGAGGACTGGTTCGCGACGGGGGCGGGCCGCGCCGCCCACGCCGACGCGCTCGACGAGGCGGTCGGCGGCTGGATCGCGGCGCACACCCGCGACGAGGTGGTGACGGCCTTCGAGCAGGCGGAGGCCGCGATCGCCCCGGTCTACGACGTCCGCGACGTCCTGCGCGACGAGCAGTACCGGGCCCTCGGCTCCATCACCGAACTCCCCGACCCGGACCTCGGCACGGTCAAGATGCAGAACGTGCTCTTCCGCCTCTCCGAGACCCCCGGCGCGATCAGATGGACGGGCCGCGGGCACGGCGCGGACACCGACGAGCTCCTCGACGGCCTCGGCCTCTCGGAGGCGGAGATCGCCGCGCTGCGGAAGGCTGGTGCGGTATGAGCACCACGCATGCCGTCCACCTCACCTGGCTGTACGTACCGGGAGACCGCCCCGACGTCGTCGCCAAGGCGCTCGGCTCGGGCGCCGACGTGGTCCTCGTCGACCTGGAGGACGCGGTCGCCCCGGACCGCAAGGCGTACGCCCTCGACGCGACCGCCGAGCTGCTCGCCGACCGGCACGAGGTGCCGGTGCACGTCCGCGTGAACGCCCTCGACGGGCCGCTCGCCGAGCACGAGGTGCGCCGCCTCGCCCCGCTGCCGGGCCTGGGCGCGCTGCGCCTGCCGAAGGTGCACGCCACGGCGGACCTGGCCCGGGTCGCCGACTGGGCGGTCGAAGTGCCGCCGCTGTACGCCCTGTTGGAGTCGGCCCTCGGCGTCGAGCAGGCGTACGCCATCGCCTCCCACCCGTCGGTGCACGGCATCGCCCTCGGCGAGGCGGACCTGCGCGCGGATCTCGGCATCTCGGACGCGGCGGGCCTCGCGTGGGTGCGCGGCCGCGCGGTGGTCGCCGCCCGCGCGGCGCACCTTCCACCACCGCCGCAGTCCGTCTACCCGGACATCCGGGACACGGACGGGCTGGCCCGCTCCTGCGCCGAGGGCCGCGCGCTCGGCTTCCTCGGCCGTACGGCGATCCATCCGCGCCAGCTCCCGGTGATCGAGGAGGCGTTCCGCCCGACGGAGGCGGAGGTGACGGCGGCCGAGGAGATCGTCGGGGCGGCGGCCACGGAGGCGGGGGCGCTCGCGCTGGCGGACGGGCGGTTCGTCGACGCGGCGGTGGTGGCTGCGGCGCGCCGCACGCTGCATCTGGCCGGACGGACAGCCCCCAGCCCGTCCGGCGTGTGACGCCGAGCAACGCCAGAGGGCGCCGAACCTTCCCGGTTCGGCGCCCTCGTCGACGTACGGCGAAGAGACCTCAGCCCTTCTTGGCCTCGGCCTCGGCCTCGTCCTTGGCGTCCGCTGTGGCGTCGTCCGTGGCGCCGTCAGCCTTCTCCAGCGTCACGGAGTCGGAGCCACCGTCGTCCTTGGCCGCAGAGCCGGCATCGGCATCGGACGCCCCCGGCTCGACGATCTCCTCGCGCCCCGGCCGCATCTTCGCGGAGAGCACCAGGTAGACCACGGCGAGCACGAAGACGAAGATCGCCGTCCACTGATTGAGCCGCATGCCCAGAATGTGGTGGGCGTCGTCGACCCGCATCCACTCGATCCAGAACCGGCCCGCGCAGTACGAGGCGACGTACAGCGCGAACGCCCGCCCGTGCCCCAGCTTGAACTTCCGGTCGGCCCAGATGACGAGCAGCGCCACGCCGATGCACCACAGCGACTCGTACAGGAAGGTCGGGTGGTAGAGGCCCGGCACCCGCCCGTCCGTGTCCGACGTGATCTTCAGCGCCCACGGCAGATCCGTCTCGCGCCCGTACAGCTCCTGGTTGAACCAGTTGCCCCAGCGGCCGAGCGCCTGCGCGAGGGCGATGCCGGGCGCCAGCGCGTCGGCCCAGGCCGGGAGCGGGATGCCCCGGCGGCGGCAGCCGATCCAGGCGCCGACCGCACCGAGGGCGATCGCGCCCCAGATGCCGAGGCCGCCCTCCCAGATCTTGAAGGCGTCCACCCAGTCACGGCCCTCGCTGAAGTACAGCTCGTAGTCCGTGATCACGTGGTAGAGCCGCCCGCCGACCAGGCCGAACGGCACCGCCCAGACGGCGATGTCGGCGACCGTGCCGGCCCGCCCGCCGCGGGCGATCCAGCGCTTGTTGCCGAGCCAGACGGCCACGAAGACGCCGATGATGATGCAGAACGCGTAGCCGCGCAGCGGGATCGGTCCGAGGTAGAGGACCCCGCGCGACGGGCTGGGGATGTAGGCAAGTTCCATGGCAGGGTCGACGCTACCGTGCCGGGCCGCGGACTCGTCCGGCAGCCCGGCTACGGCTCCATAACAAGGACGACGGCAAGGGCTACTTGGCGGCGTCCTCCACCTGCTGCTTCAGCTTGTCCGGCGTCAGCGAGTTCAGGTCGAGGGTCTTGCCGTTCAGGATCACCGTCGGCGTCGCCGAGATCTTGTCGTCCTGGAACTTCTTGTTGGTCTTCTGCACCCAGCTGTCGTGGGTCCCGTCGTTCACACAGGACGTGAACGTGTCGGTGACCAGGCCGTCGACCTTCCCGGCCAGCTCGATCAGCTTGTCGTTCTTCGCGTACGCGTCATCGGTCTCCTCCGGCTGGTTCTCGTACAGGACGTCGTGGTAGTCGCGGAACTTGCCCGCGTCCTGCGCGCACGCCGCCGCGTTGCCCGCGCGCAGCGAGCCCGTGCCGCCGAGGTTCCCGTCGATGAGCGTGACGAGGTGGTACTGGATCTGCACCTTGCCGGTGTCGGCCATCTCGTGCAGCACCGTGCGGTAGTTGGTCTCGAAGGCCTTGCACGCCGGGCAGCGGAAGTCCTCCCAGATCGTGAGCGTCGACTTGGCGGTGTCCTGGCCCACGGGGATGGCCAGCTTGTCGTCGCCCACCGCCCCCTTCGGCGCGACGGCCGGGCCGGACGACGTGTCGCCGGAACTGTCGTCGCCCGAGTTCGCGGCGGCGACGCCGATCACCGCGGCAAGTCCCAGTACACAGACGACGGCCGCCCCGACGATCAACGTCCGGCGCCGCTTCTCCGCGGCCTTCTGCTTCTCGCGCTCCACGGCCAGCCGTTCGCGGGCCGAGCGCTTTCCCTCACGGTTCTTCTCACTCACATCGGCGCCAACGAACCGGGGAGGCACGAGCGTGCCTCCCCGGTCCGAATCCACCCGTACGGGTTACGCAGCAACGTGACTAAGCGTGACCCCGCACGCCGGCGGCGAGCTCGGCGGCGAGGGCGCGCACCGCCTCGATCCCGGCCTTCTCGTCCGGGGCGTCCAGCATCCGCTTCACGAACGCGGAGCCGACGATGACGCCGTCGGCGAAGCCCGCGACCTCCGTGGCCTGCTCGGCGTTGGAGACGCCGATGCCGACGCAGACCGGCAGGTCGGTGGTGGCCTTCGTGCGGCGCACGAGGTCCTGCGCCTGGGTGCCGACGGACTCGCGGGTGCCGGTGACGCCCATGAGCGAGGCGGCGTAGACGAAGCCCGAACCGGCCGCCGTGATGGTGGCCAGGCGCTCGTCCTTGCTGCTGGGCGCGACGACGAAGACGGTGCCGAGACCGTGCTTGTCCGCGTGCTCGCGCCACTCCGCCGACTCCTGCACGGGCAGGTCGGGCAGGATGCAGCCCGCGCCGCCCGCCTCGGCGAGCTCGGCGGTGAACCGCTCGATGCCGTAGATGTAGATCGGGTTCCAGTACGTCATGACGAGGACCGGCTTGCCGGTGGCCTCGAACGCCTCGCGCACGGTGCGCATGACGTCCTTGATCTTGAGGCCGCCGCGCAGCGCGATGTCGTCGGCGGTCTGGATGACCGGGCCGTCGAGCACCGGGTCGGAGTGCGGGAACCCGACCTCGACGACGTCGGCGCCGCCGTCGAAGACGGCCTTGACCGCCTCGATGCCACCGTCGACGGTGGGGAAGCCCGCGGGCAGGTAGGCGATGAGCGCGGCGCGCCCCTCGGCCTTCGCGCCGGCGAGGGTGTCGTTCAACAGCTGGATGTTGCCGCTCACTTGGCGTCCCCCTCGATCTCGGCCTGCTCGCCCTCGGCGTCCGCGGCGACGGACGCGTCCGTGTCGTAGAGGCCGAAGTAGCGTGCGGCGGTGTCCATGTCCTTGTCGCCGCGGCCCGACAGGTTGACGATGATCAGCCCGTCCTCGCCCAGCTCCTTGCCGACCTCCAGGGCGCCCGCGAGGGCGTGCGCCGACTCGATGGCCGGGATGATGCCCTCCGTACGCGACAGCAGGCGCAGCGCCTGCATGGCCGCGTCGTCGGTGACCGCGCGGTACTCGCCGCGGCCGCTGTCCTTGAGGTAGGCGTGCTCCGGGCCGATGCCCGGGTAGTCCAGACCGGCCGAGATCGAGTACGGCTCGGTGATCTGGCCCTCCTCGTCCTGGAGGACGTAGGAGCGGGAGCCGTGCAGGATGCCCGGGTTGCCGGCGCTCAGCGTCGCCGCGTGCTCGCCGGTCTCGATGCCGTGGCCGGCCGGCTCGCAGCCGATGAGCCGGACGCCGGCGTCGGGGATGAACGCGTGGAACAGGCCGATGGCGTTGGAGCCGCCGCCGACGCAGGCGATCGCGGCGTCGGGCAGCCGGCCCGCGCGCTCCAGGATCTGGCGGCGGGCCTCGACGCCGATGACGCGGTGGAAGTCGCGGACCATCGCCGGGAAGGGGTGCGGGCCCGCGACCGTGCCGAAGAGGTAGTGGGTGCGGTCGACGTTGGCGACCCAGTCGCGGAACGCCTCGTTGATCGCGTCCTTCAGGGTGCGGCTGCCGGACTTCACGGCGATGACCTCGGCGCCGAGCATGCGCATCCGGGCCACGTTCAGGGCCTGGCGCTCGGTGTCGATCTCACCCATGTAGATGGTGCACTCGAGGCCGAACAGCGCGCAGGCGGTGGCCGTCGCGACGCCGTGCTGGCCGGCGCCGGTCTCGGCGATGACGCGGGTCTTGCCCATGCGCTTGGTGAGCAGGGCCTGGCCGAGCACGTTGTTGATCTTGTGCGAGCCGGTGTGGTTCAGGTCCTCGCGCTTGAGGAAGATCCGGGCGCCACCCGCTTCCGCGGCGAAGCGGGGGACCTCGGTGAGGGAGCTGGGGCGGCCGGTGTAGTTGACGAGGAGGTCGTCGAGCTCACGGGCGAACTCCGGGTCGTCCTTGGCCTTCTCGTACTCGACGGCCACCTCGTCCACGGCGGCGACGAGCGCCTCCGGGATGAACTTGCCGCCGAACGCGCCGAAGTAGCCCTCGGCGCTGGGGATCCGACCCTCGGGGTCAGGGATGAAGTACTCGCTGGGCATGCGTAAACCTCACGGTGAGTCTGGTGTGACGTACTAATCGCCGTGGGGGCATGGGTAGTTACTCGGCTGCGGGCTGTTCGTGGTTGCTCGCGCTCACGCGGCGGCAGCCGCAAATCGATAACCGTCCCGCGCCCCTAACGGGGCGCCTGCCATCGCATGCCGTTGATCTGGCCCGGCTCCGAGCCGATGTGGTACCTGACCCTGCGGCCCCGCACGCGCCGCGCCGGAGCCCGGCAGCC
This sequence comes from Streptomyces sp. NPDC052225, assembly GCF_040679615.1. Lineage (NCBI taxonomy): Bacteria > Bacillati > Actinomycetota > Actinomycetes > Kitasatosporales > Streptomycetaceae > Streptomyces > Streptomyces sp. NPDC052225. Next base: position 193,860 of record NZ_JBFAVD010000007.1, read on the forward strand.
GCGGGGGCGGCAGCCGGGGGCGAGGCGGGCGGAGATCGACATGGCTCGGGTCAGCCCCGCCCGTGGCGCAGCGCCGGGTGGGCGCCCGCGGCGACGAGGTCGGCGACCGCGGACTTCGGGTCGCGACCGGTGACGAGGGACTCGCCGACGAGGACCGCGTCGGCGCCGGCGTTGGCGTACGCGATCAGGTCGTGCGGGCCGCGCACACCGGACTCGGCGACCTTGACGATGTGGTCCGGGATGTCCGGGGCGACGCGCTCGAAGGTGCCGCGGTCGACCGTGAGGTCCTTCAGGTTGCGGGTGTTGACACCGATGATCTTGGCTCCGGCGTCCACGGCCCGCTCGACCTCGTCCTCGTCGTGCGCCTCGACGAGCGGCGTGAGACCGATGGACTCGGCCCGCTCGATGAGGGACTCAAGGGCGGGCTGGTCGAGGGCCGCCACGATCAGCAGGGCGAGGTCGGCGCCGTACGCGCGGGCCTCCCACAGCTGGTACGACGTGACGATGAAGTCCTTGCGCAGGACCGGGACGTCGACCTTGGCGCGGACCGCTTCGAGGTCGGCGAGGGACCCGCCGAAGCGTCGCTGCTCGGTCAGTACGGAGATGACGGCGGCGCCGCCCGCCTCGTAGTCGGCGGCCAGGGCGGCCGGGTCGGCGATCATCGCGAGGGCGCCCTTGGAGGGGCTGGACCGCTTGACCTCACAGATGACCTTGACGCCGTCGCCGCGCAGGGCCGCGACACCGTCCTTGGCTGCCGGAGCCTTCGCCGCGCGCTCCTTGAGCTCGTCGAGGCTGACGCGCGCCTGCCGTTCCGCGAGGTCGGCACGGACTCCGTCGATGATCTCGTCGAGCACACTCACGCGAGCGGACTCCTTTCCTGGCGATGCCTGGCGGTTCCTGGCGATCCTGAGCGACCAAGTGGTCACTGTGATGGTATCCGGAGGAGGGCGAAGGCTCCGCATCCGGTTGACGTCGGTCCCACTACCTGGACATTTCTGGTTGATCAAGGGTGCAGGAAGCCACCGAAGGGCAGGTTCCGGACAACGGTGAAGGCGAGCACGACCGCGCCGATCGCCCACAACTGGACTCGGCCGAACGTGATGCCGAGCGGCTTGCCGCGCGCCGCGCGCACGGCCCACACCGTCCACAGCACGGCGAGGACGGCGTAGCCGGCGACGGCCAGGGCGTTGGCGCCGAGCGCCGCCGTCAGGTCGCCGTGCACGAGCGCGTGGGCGCCGCGAAGACCGCCGCAGCCGGGGCAGTAGATCCCGGTGGCCTGGAGGAGCGGGCAAGCCGGGTAGTGGCCGGGCCGGTTCGGGTCGACGGCCCCCACGTACGTGAAGGCCGCGGCGACGCCGCCGAGCACGCCGAGCGGGACGGCGAGCCCGCGCAGCGTCGCGGGGCGGCCGGTGGCGGGGGCGCTCGTCTCGACGGTCACCCGTGAATTCTGCATCGGTGTCCCCGGCCGCGCTTGTCGGGGAACGCGAAGGGGCGGGGCGGCGATCCCTCGCCGCCCCGCCCCTGTCACGTACCGAGAAGGCTCAGGCCTCCGAGCCGGCGGGCTGCGCGGTCGCCGTGGACTTCATCTGCAGCTCGGCGCGCTTCGGCTTGCCGAGGCCGACGGCGCTCATGATGCCGCCGACGATCGCCGCGAGGGCGAGCAGGGCCATGCCCGCCCAGAACCCGGCGACGCTGCCCATCACCATGAAGGCGCCAGCGACACAGAAACCGATGAAGGCGATGATGACACCGGTCCAGGCGGCCGGGGTGTGTCCGTGGCTGCTGTCCGCCATGGCTTACTCCTAGTTGCTTATGGCCTATGCGTACGTGCACGTACGACGTTCATGTCCATTGTCCCGTACTCGCGCGTACGGGAGGAACTCGGGGTTCGTACAAGCCCCTCAGGCCCCGGTCGGGTCCTCGCCGCGGTCGAGGGCCTTCCACAGTTCGTCGGGGCGCTCGGGGTCGACGGCCTTCACCTTGCGGGGGCGGGGGGCGCCGGAGCGCTCGTAGCGGCCGCCCATCGAGGGCCAGGCCGCGCCGTAGATCACGGCGAGGATCCCGGCGAGCAGGATGAGGAGGCCGCCGGCCGCGGCGACGTACGGCCAGGCGGTGTGGCTGATGGTGTCGATGGTCGCGGCGGTGTTGCCCGCGGCCGTGGCCGCCTTCTCGTCGAGCGCGGCGCTGTCGTCGGCACCGAGCACGGCGGCGGCGACGGCGCCCGCGCCGCTGAGCGCGAGCAGCGCGGAGACGAGGATGCGGCCGGCCCTGCGCACCGCGAACACGGCGACCAGGGCGGCGAGTCCGACGACGGCGAGGGCGGCGGGGACGCCGGTGACGTCGCTGCCCTTCGCGTCGAGCGGCAGTTCGCCGCCCGCGACGGAGACGACGCCGGAGCACCACTCCTGCCGGGACGCGAGCAGCGCGACCGCGGCGCCCACGGCCCCCAGGAGCAGGGCTGCGCCGAGGCTGCGCCGGCCGTTCCTCGACGGAGCAGCCGGCTCGGCCGGGTCGGCGGACTCGGCGGCATCGGTACGGGGGTGCGGTACGGCAGTCACGTACTCCACTATCGCCCCTCCGTCCGGGTATGCGTGACCCGGGGGCCGCAAGCGTGCGTCACTTCACATGGAGGTGGCTCGCGGTGTGCACGGCGCGCAGCACCGCGGCGGCCTTGTTGCGGCACTCGGTGTCCTCGGCGACGGGGTCCGAGTCGGCGACGACGCCCGCGCCCGCCTGCACGTAGGCGGTGCCGTCGCGCAGCAGTGCCGTACGGATGGCGATGGCGGTGTCGGAGTCGCCGGCGAAGTCGAGGTAGCCGACGCAGCCGCCGTACAGGCCGCGCCGGGACGGTTCCAGTTCGTCGATGATCTGCATCGCGCGGGGCTTCGGGGCGCCGGAGAGGGTGCCTGCGGGGAAGCAGGCGGTGAGCACGTCGTAGGCGGTGCGGCCCTCGGCGACGCGGCCGGTCACGGTCGAGACGATGTGCATGACGTGCGAGTACTTCTCGACGGACATGAAGTCGACGACCTCGACGGAGCCGGGTTCGCAGACGCGGCCCAGGTCGTTGCGGCCGAGGTCGACGAGCATGAGGTGCTCGGCGCGCTCCTTGGGGTCGGCGAGCAGTTCCTCGGCGAGGGCCTGGTCCTTCTGCGGGGTGGCGCCGCGCGGCCGGGTCCCGGCGATGGGGTGGACCATGGCGCGCCCGTCCTCGACCTTGACGAGGGCCTCCGGCGACGAGCCGACGACGTCGAATCCGTCGAACCGGAAGAGGTACATGTACGGGGACGGGTTGGTGGCGCGCAGCACGCGGTAGACGTCCAACGCGCTTGCGTCGCAAGGGGTTTCGAAGCGCTGCGAGGGGACGACCTGGAAGGCCTCGCCGGCCCTGATCCGCTCCTTGATGTCCTCGACGGCGTCCTGGTACTGCTTGCCGCCCCACAGGGCGGTGAACTCCGGCAGCTGGGAGGGCGGGAGCACGGCGGGCGCGCTCTCGACAGGCTTGCCGAGGTCGGCCTCCATCGCGTCGAGCCGGGCGACGGCGTCCGCGTAGGCCTCGTCGACGCCGGTGTCGAGGTCGTTGTGGTTGATCGCGTTGGCGATGAGCAGGACGGAGCCGTCCCAGTGGTCGAGCACGGCGAGGTCGCTGGTGAGCAGCATGGTCAGCTCGGGCAGCCTCAGGTCGTCGCGCTCGCCGGGCCCGATCTTCTCGAGCCTGCGCACGATGTCGTAGCCGAGGTAGCCGACCATGCCGCCGGTGAACGGCGGCAGGCCCTCGTAGCGGGGGGTGTGCAGCGTCTCGACGGTGGCGCGCAGGGCGGCGAGGGGGTCGCCGTCGACGGGGACGCCGACGGGCGGGGTGCCCAGCCAGTGGGCCTGTCCGTCGCGCTCGGTGAGGGTGCCGGCGGAGCGGACGCCGACGAACGAATAACGGGACCACGAGCGGCCGTTCTCCGCGGACTCCAGGAGGAACGTGCCGGGCCGCTCGGCGGCGAGCTTGCGGTACAGACCGACGGGTGTGTCACCGTCCGCGAGGAGCTTGCGGCTGACGGGGATCACTCGGCGGTCGGTCGCGAGCTTGCGGAAGGTCTCGAGATCCATGGGAGGAGCTTAGAGCCTGTCTTTGAGCCCCCGTCGTCCCCCCGGAGGGCGGGCGCAGCGGCGTTCGGTGCGTGTGCTCGGCGTGCGGCGTCGCAGGTCATGCGGCGGAGCTGCCTGTCCTGCGGCGCCGTGCGGCGAGCGCGCGTACCGCGCGTCGGCGCGCAGGCGGGGGCTCAGAGACAGGCTCTTGAGGCGACCGCGCGGTCGCCCCGCGTGGCTGGTCACCGTACGGACGGCGCACCCCCTAGAACGGAGGCGTGAACGTCAAACGTGCCGCTGTCCTGGCCGCTCTCGCCCCGCTGCTGTCCCTGCTCACCGCCGCCGCCCCCGCGCCTCCGGCGCCGATGTGGCCCGCCCCGACGGACGTCGCGGAGCGGGTGCGCGCGGCCGGGCTCACGATGCTCCCCGCGGAGGGCGTCGTCATGCACATCCACTCCCGGCTCACGGTGTACGCGGGCGGGCAGCGGGTCACCGTCCCGGCCGACCTCGGCATCGACCGCAGCGGGAAGGAGCCGCGCTACAGCCCGCTGCACACCCACGACACCAGCGGCACCGTGCATGTGGAGTCACCGCGGTGGGAGGACTTCACCGTCGGTCAGCTGCTCACGGAGTGGGGCGTGCGGCCGGCGTGCACGGGTGTGGTCGACGGGCGTGCGGTGGCGGGCGATCCGGCCCGGATCGTGTTCCGGGACGGATCGCGGATCACGCTGCGCTGCCGCTGACGGGCAGTTCGTCGGCGTCGAAGCAGGTGCGGTCGCCGGTGTGGCAGGCGGCGCCGACCTGGTCGACCTTGACCAGGACGGTGTCCGCGTCGCAGTCGAGGGCGACGGACTTCACGTGCTGGACGTGCCCCGAGGTGTCGCCCTTGACCCAGTACTCCTGGCGGCTGCGCGACCAGTAGGTGCAGCGGCCCGTGGTGAGGGTGCGGTGCAGCGCCTCGTCGTCCATCCAGCCGAGCATGAGCACCTCGCCGGTGTCGTACTGCTGGGCGACGGCGGGCACCAGGCCGTCGGCGCCGCGCTTGAGGCGGGCGGCGATGGCCGGGTCGAGGTTGCTGCTGGGCACGGGCGAGCTGGTCATACGTGCCATTGTGCCGCGCCGCGCGGCCCGGTCGGCCTGCCGTCCACTGTCCGGACGCCGGGCACGGTCGTAGGCTGGCGGCCATGTCGACCCATGCCAAGCGTGAACGACTTCTGCTCGCCGACCTGTTGGAGGCCGCGGGCCCCGAGGCCCCGACTCTCTGCGAGGGCTGGACCGCCCGCGATCTCGCGGCCCACGTGGTGGTGCGCGAGCGCCGCCCGGACGCCGCGGGCGGCAGCTTCGTCAAGCAGCTCTCCTCCCGGCTCGAACGGGTGCAGGGCGAGTTCGCCGAGAAGCCGTACGAGGAACTGATCCAGCTGATCCGTACGGGCCCGCCGCGGTTCTCCCCGTTCTCCCTCAAGCAGCTCGACGAGGCGGCGAACGTCGTCGAGTTCTACGTGCACACCGAGGACGTGCGCCGCGCGCAGCCCGACTGGTCGCCGCGCGAGCTCGACCCGGTCTTCTCCGACGTGCTCTGGTCGCGCCTGGAGCGGATGGCGCGGGTGATGGGCCGCAAGGCGCCCGTCGGCCTGGTGCTGCGCCGCCCGGACGGGCAGACGGCGGTCGCGCACCGCGGCACGCCCGTGGTGACGGTCACCGGGGAGCCGTCGGAGCTGCTGATGTACGCGTTCGGCCGGCAGGAGGCGGCGAACGTGGAGCTGGAGGGCGACAAGGCGGCGATCGCCACGCTCAGCGAGACGAAGCAGCTGGGGCTGTAGCAGGCTCGTACGCATACGCGTACGAGCCACAGGAAAGGCCCCCATGATCAAGCTCGCCATGACCAGTGTCTACGTCGACGACGTGGCGAAGGCCCGCGCCTTCTACACGGACGTGCTGGGGTTCGAGACCCGCACCGACATCGACCTCGGCGACGGGACGCTCTTCGTGACGGTGGGCGCGGCCGGTGCCCAGGAGGACGTCGAGCTCCTCCTGGAGCCCGGCCAGGGGCCGATCGCGGAGCCGTACCGCGCGGCCCTGCGCGAGGCGGGCCTGCCGGTGATCGTCTTCTCCGTGGACGATGTCACGGCGGAGCACGAGCGCATGGAGAAGCTGGGGGTGCGGTTCACCCAGGGGCCGCAGGAGGAGGGCCCGATGATCACGGCGGTGCTCGACGACACGGTGGGCAACTATGTGCAGTTGATGCAGCCGGTCGCCAAGTAAGCGGCTTCTCTACGGGAGTTCGGCGCGCCGGAGCGGTCCCGACGCCAGGGCGACGGCGCCGCCCAGCGCGCAGACTCCGGCACACACCGCGAAGACGACGCCGGTCCCCCACTCCTGTACGGCCCAGCCGACGACGGGGAACGTGAGCGGGGCGACGCCGAAGCTGACCAGGGTGGAGGCCGAGGTGACGCGGCCGATGTAGGCGGGGCCCGCGTACGTCTGGAGCAGGGCGCCGCTGAGCGTTCCCGCGAGGCCGACGAGCAGTCCGACGGCGAGCGCCGCGCCGACCGCGCCCCACAGCGTCGGCACCTGCGCGAGGGCGGCGATCGCCGTGGACCCGGTGACGGCGACGACACCGGTGACCAGGCCGGCCCGGGGCACCCGGCCGCGCACGGTCACCAGAAGCGCGGCGACCCCGGCGCCGACGCCGAATCCGGCGAGGGCGAGCCCCATGCCGGCCGAGCCCCAGCCGCGCTCGCGGGCGAGGAGGGTGAGGCCGAGGTTCATCGGTCCTACGAAACCCAGGTCGCCGAGGGCGATGCACAGGACGAGGGGGCGAAGGACCGGATGGCGGGCGATGTACCGCATTCCGTCGCGGAGTTCGGCTCCGACGGCGCCGCGCTTGCACCCCTCCTCCGGCATCGGCGCGTGCAGGCGGACGGTGAGCAGCAGCGGCAGGGACGCGCCGATGAGGAGCGCGGCGAGGCCGAAGGAGCCCGCGGTGCCGCCGAGCGCGATGCCGAGTCCGCCGAGGGGGCCGCCGAGCACGTTGGCGAGGCGGGTGGCGAGGGCGCGCAGGCCCTGGACGCGGGCGAGTTGGGCGCGTGCGGCGATGCGGCTCGGCAGGGCCCCCGCGGCGGGCAGGAAGACGGCGTCGACGATGCCGAAGACGACGGCCACGGCGCCCAGGGCCCACAGGCCGGGGCTGGTGGCGAGCAGCATCACGGCCGCGGCCACGACGAGCACGGCGCGCACCGCGCTGCTGCCGATCACGACGCGGCGCGGCCCGTACCGGTCGGCGACGACGCCGCCGCCCAGCATGAGGACGGCGCGCGGCACGGCGCTGACGGCGGTGACGACGCCGGCCTGGGCGGGGGTCCCCTGCTGCACGGCCGCCCAGGACAGGGCGACGTAGTAGACGTTGTCGCCGACGGCGGACGCGGTGTAGGCGCCGAGCCAGCGCAGGACGTTGCCGTCGCGATGGGCGGCGACGCCGTCGTCGACGGGCGGTATGCGTACGGCAGCTGAAGCCATCGCGGGGTGCCTCCTCAGCTCCCGGCGTTCCGGAACGGGAACGCGTACATGTGCACCGCGACGTTCTCCCGGCCCTCGGTGTCCCCGGCGGCGTCGGCGGCCCGGCCGTCCTCCTCGTAGCGGCGCAGGAGAGCGCGCATCTCCCGTACGAGCTCGGTGAGTTCGGCGGCGGTCAGGCGCAGCATCGACTCGGACGACTCGTGGGCCGTGGCCCAGGCGTCCTCCCAGGTGATCCGCTCGTCGAGGAAGCGGCGGTACATGGCGGCGCGCTGCTCGAAGAAGAGGCGGCTCGCCGCGGTGTGGGCTGCGGCCTTCTCGGGGGCGTCGCGGAAGTCGGCGTCGCGGATCTCGACACCTTCCGACGCGGGCTGCCACCAGCGCTCCCGGGCGTCCGCGCGCTGCGGCTCGGCCTGCTCGATGAGGCCGTGCTCGGCGAGTTTGCGCAGGTGGTAGCTGACGAGCGCGACGGCTTCGTCGACCTGCTCGGCGAGCTGCGAGGCGGTGGCGACGCGGCGCAGGGACAGCTCGCGGTAGAGCTGGGCGCGCACGGGGTGGGCCAGCGCCTTGAGGGTGCCGACGTCGGTGATGCGGCGGTCGCGCTCTTTGTCTGCCATGACACCACCGTAGATACGAAAGAAAACTTGCGCAATATAAATTGCGCAAGTTCTGTTGCACATGGCGGCGCGGGCCCCTACCGGAGCTGCCGGTGCGCGCTCAGGGCGAGACCCAGTTCCACCAGGTCCGCGGGACGGGTCAGGCTGCGGCCCGTGAGCTGTTCGCAGCGGCGCAGGCGGTTGAGGACGGTGTTGCGGTGACAGTAGAGGCGGGTGGCGGCGCGCTGGGCCGAGCCGTCGCAGTCCAGCCAGGCCGTCAGGGTGTCGAGCAGGACCGTCGCGTCGGCGGGCGGCAGCGCGAGCAGCGGGCCGAGGACCCGGTCGACGAGGATGCGGCCGAGCGCGGGGGCGCCCGCGACGAGGGCGGCGGGCAGTTCGTCGTCGAGCAGGACGGTGCCGCCCGCGGCGGGGCTGATGCGCAGCGCGGTCTCGGCCAGGCGGCGGGCGGTGCCGACGGCGGCGAGTCCGTCGACAGCGGGGCTGACCCCGGCCCGCCCGGTCGCCGACTCTCGCAGCGCGGCGGCGAGTTGGCCGGGGTCGAGGTCGCCCAGGGCGACGATGCCCAGCTCGGTGTCGGCGCCGCGCTGCCAGACCGCGCGGACCGCGCCCGGCAGCGCGGGCGGCGCGCCCCGGCCGCCCGCGACGACCACCACCGCGTACCGGCCGCGTTCGGGCAGGCCGAGCGCGGCGGCGGCCTCGGGCAGGTCGGCGACGCGGATGGCGCCGTCGAGGAGCGCGGCGGCCAGCAGGCGGCGCCGGTTCCCGCGGCGCCAGGTCAGTTCACGTTCGGCCTCCCGGTAGGCGTCGGCGACGCAGGCGCAGTGGTCGTCGACGAAGTTCCACACGTCGGCGGCGAGGTGGACCAGGAGATGCGCGTCCTCGGGGTGGCGCAGGGTCACCTCGTCGACGAGGGACTGCCAGACCAGGGCGCCGCCGAGCCGGAAGGCGTGCAGCACCGCGTCGAGCGGGACGCCGCTCGCCGCACGGTCGGCGCCGATCCGGGCGGAGCAGGCGCGGGCGGCGGCGCGGGAGCGGGCCGGGTCGAGGAGGGAGTCGATGCTGTGCCGCAGGGAGCGGCGGATCTCGGCGCGCACCTCGGCGGGGTCGGCGTCGATCGCGGCACGGTAGGCGGGCTCCCGCGCGTACAGGTCGGCGGTCAACCGGTCGGTGAGCGCGGCGAGTTGACCGATCAGGGGCAGCGCGGCGCGGCGCAGCACGGCGACGGCGTCCGGTCCGGCGCCGGCGTCGGTGGGGCGCGTGCGGGGGCGGGGGCGTACGAGGTGCGCAGCGGGCATGACGGTCCTCCACGGGTCGACTCGCGCCCGCAGAATGACATACCGTCCGGTCGGTCTCTAGGGTTCGGGAGAAAGCCGCAGGTGAGAGGGGTCGTGATCAGGAGTGCGCGGCCGCCTGTTCCGCACGGTCGACGAGGCGGGCCAGCTCCACCCGGGAGCGGACGCCGAGCTGCGCGAACACGTTGCGCAGATGGTGGTCGACGGTGCGGGGGCTCACCGAGAGATGCCGGGCGACCTCGCGGTTGGTGGCACCGTCCGCGACGCAGCGGGCGATCCGCAGTTGCTGCGGGGTCAACTCGCTCAGCACGCCGGGGGGTTCGCGGTGCGCGGGGGCCTCCTCCCCCGTGGCCCGCAGTTCGGCCGCGGTCTGCGCGGCCCAGACGGCCGCGCCGCACCGCTCGAAGGCGACGAGCGCGTCGCGCAGCAGTACGCGGGCGCGGGCGGGCCTGCGGGCGCGGCGCAGCCACTTGCCGTAGAGGGCGGCGGTGCGGGCCCGCTCGAAGTCCCCGCCGGTGCGGTCGTAGTGGGCCAGGGCCTCGCCGAACAGCTCGTCGGAGGGGTTCAACAGGGCGATGCAGCGGGCGAGTTGGGCCGGGGCCTGGGGGTCGTGACGCCGCTCGGTCCAGACGGTGAACTCGGTGACGGCGCCGCGCACCGAGCCGGTCGCGCAGGCCTCGCCCGCGAGCACCGCCGCCTCGACGAAGCACGGCACGGCGAGCATCCGCACCGCGAAGTGCCCGCACCGGGGCCCGGGCCGCACCAGCGGGCCGAGCCGGGCCGCCGCCTGTGCGGCCCGGCCGCGGGCCAGGTCGGCGCGGGCCAGCGCCCACTGGGCGAGGGTCGCGGCCTGCGCGAGGCCGTGCCGGGCGGCGATGTCCTGCGCGGCCCCGGCGTGCTGGGCGACGGCCGCCGCGTCGCTGTCGAGGGAGGCGACGAGGGCGAGGATCGCGTGCTGGTGGGCGAGGACGTTGCGCTGCCCCGTGGCGAGCGCGGCGCGCAGTCCTTCCTCGGCGTGGGCGCGGGCCCGCGCGTGCCGGCCCGCGCGCAGCTCCCCGTACGCCAGCAGTTCCAGGGCGCGCGGGAGTTCGGCCTCCGCGTGCCCGGCGCGGGCGGCGGCGAGGGCCCGGCTGCCGGTGCGGCAGGCGGCGTCGACGTCCCCGGCGACGAGGGCGGCGGCCCCGGCCCGCAGCAGGGCGTCCGGGTCGCGCTCCGACGCGGCCCGCGCGACGACCCGGCGCAGCGCGACCCGTGCGGGCCCGTACCGCTCACCGAGGGAGGCGGACATGCCGAGGCGGTAGTCGCGGTCGGCGTCGGGCTCGGGCGCCCTGCCGCGGGCAAGGGCCGCCGCCTCCTGGTAGGCGGCCATGTCGCCGAGGGCCCAGGACGCCTCGGCCGCGGCGAGCCGGGCCGGGAGCGCGAGGGGCGGCGGGCAGAGCCGGGTCGCGAGGAGCAGGGACTCGCGGGCATCGGCCACGGGCCCGTCGCGCAGCGCGAGCAGGCCGTGCACCAGGGCGGCCCGCCCGCGCACGGCGTCGCCGCACGCCGACTCGGCGGCCGCGTCGAGGAGTTCGCGGGCGCGCGCCGGGCGTCCGGCGAGCCGGGCCTGGTCGGCGGCGTCGGTCAGTCGCAGCGCGCGCTCGTCGGGGGCCGCGGTGAGCGCCGCCGCGTGGGCGAGAGCGGTGGCCCGCTCCCCGTGCGGCGGCCCCGGCTCCCCCGCGGCAGCGGCCAGTCGGGCCCCGAGCCGCTCGTCGGGGTACGGGGCCGCGAGCGCCTCGTGCAACAGTGCGGCGAGCCGCTGCCGCTCCCCCGTGGCGGCAGCGGCGGCTTCGGCGAGCATCCGGTGCGCGACCCGGCGGCGGGCGGGCGGCGCCGCCTCGTACCGCGTGCGCCGGTCGGGGAGGCGCAGCCGGCCGTCGGGGGTGCGCTCAAGGCCGGCCCGCTCGGCGGCGTCCAGGGCGTCGGCGCCGAGACCCGCCGCGGCGGCGGCCCGCAGCACGAGTCCGCCGTCGGCGCCAGGACCCTCGGGGTCGCTCTCGTACGCGGCGGCGGTCAGCATCAGCACGTCTGACGCGGTCATTCCCGTCACGGTAGGAGCGAAGTCCCGTACGCGGAACGCCGGTTGGGCCAGAACCCAACCGACGTCGCACGACGCTGTACCGGCGCACAGATCAGGAGGTGTGCGGGCAGTTCCCCCGGTACTCGTCGATCGTGAGGCTCGGGCGCGGCAGCGGGCAGAGGAACTGCTCGTACCGGGTGTCGTTGTCGATGAAGCGCTTCAGCCACGAAATGCTGTACTTCGCGATCGTCGTGTTGGACGAGTTGGGCGTGAAGTGCGTGGCGCCGTTCAGCTCCAGGTACGCCTTGTCGAGCGATCCCGGCAGGCTCTCGTAGAACGGTTCGGAGTGGGTGGCGACCGGGGCGATCGTGTCGCCGTCCGCGCCCACGACGAGCGTCGGCGTCTGGATCTCGGGCCAGGTCTTGTCGAGGTTCCAGCCGGTGAGGGGTATCGCGGCCTGGAGCGAGGGGCGGCTCTTGGCGGCTTCCAGCGTGCCGCCGCCGCCCATCGAGTGGCCCATGACGCCGAGCCTGCTCGTGTCGATGCGGCCGCGCACGGAGCTCTGCTGCGTCAAGTAGTCAAGTGCGGCGAGGAGTTGGCGGCCACGGCTGTCGGGCTGGTCGAGCGTGGTGTTGGTGTCGATGGTGAAGACGACGAAGCCCTGCGAGGCGAGGCGCGGGCCGAGCCAGGCGATCGACGACTGGTACGCGGTGTAGCCGGGCGAGATCGCGACGGCGCCGAACGTGCCGTCGGCCGTCGACGTCGGGTAGTAGATCGTGCCGCCGCCGAAGCCGCTGACGCTCAGCGACGACACGGTGGTCTGCGAGACGGCGTACGGGCCGCGCGACGCCTCGATGCTGGACACGGTCGGGGCGGGGCCGCGCTCGTAGGGGTTGTCGGCGGCGTGTGCCGTCAGCGCCTGCGTCGTGACGAGGCCGCCGGCCGCGAGGGCGGCGGCAAGTACCGTACGGATCAGGCGGGTTCGCAGGGTGGTCGCGGCTCGTCGGGCGTGCACGGGGGATGCCGCACTGCTGTGCTGCTGCACGATGACGCGTTCCTCTCGCCGAGGCGGCGTCCGTCCCGGGACGCCACCGCTGTCAGTGACAGCGGTAAAGCTCCCGCGGGATGAGCCCCACGCGCATCGGCGAAATCACCGGTCCCGTACGGCAGTCGAGGCCACGCGAAAGGGCCCCGACCGCGGTCGGGGCCCCTCGCACGGAAAAGCGGTCAGCGCACCGGGTGTCCGGCCGTGCGCAGCGCCTGCTTCACCTCGCCGATCCGCAGATCGCCGAAGTGGAACACGGACGCGGCAAGGACCGCGTCGGCCCCGGCCGCGACGGCCGGCGCGAAGTGATCGAGGCGGCCGGCGCCGCCGGAGGCGATCACCGGGACGGTCACGTGCTTGCGGACGGCCTCGATCATCTCGATGTCGTAGCCGTCCTTGGTGCCGTCGGCGTCCATCGAGTTGAGCAGGATCTCGCCCGCGCCCAACTCGGCTGCCTGGTGCGCCCATTCGACGGCGTCGATGCCCGCGGACTTCCGGCCGCCGTGCGTCGTGACCTCGAAGGACCCCGACTCGGTGCGGCGCGCGTCCACGGACAGGACGAGCACCTGCCGGCCGAACCGCTCGGCGATCTCGCGGATGAGGTCGGGCCGGCCGATCGCGGCGGTGTTGACGCCGACCTTGTCCGCGCCCGCGCGCAGCAGCTTGTCGACGTCCTCCGCCGTGCGCACGCCGCCGCCGACCGTGAGCGGGATGAAGACCTGCTCGGCGGTGCGGCGCACCACGTCGTACGTGGTCTCGCGGTTGCCGGACGACGCGGTGATGTCCAGGAACGTCAACTCGTCGGCGCCCTCGGCGTCGTACACCTTCGCCATCTCGACGGGGTCGCCCGCGTCGCGCAGGTTCTGGAAGTTGACGCCCTTGACGACGCGACCGTTGTCGACGTCGAGGCAGGGGATGACTCGTACGGCGAGACTCATGATGCGCCGGCTCCTCGGTACGCCTCGACCTCCACCTCGACGACCAGCGACGGGTCGACGAAGCCGGAGACGATCAGCATGGACGCGGCGGGACGGACGGTGTCGAACAGCTCCTTGTGGGCCCTGCCGACCTCGTCCACGTCCCGGACGTGCGTGAGATACATACGGGTGCGGACGACGTCGTCGCGGGTCAGGCCCAGTTCGGCGAGCGCGTCGAACGCCACGGTGAACGCGTTGACCGCCTGCTCGTACGGGCCGCCCTCGGCGATGACGCCGTTGACGACGGAGGTGCAGCCGGAGACCAGGACGAGCCCGTTCGGCAGCTCGACGGCGCGCGCGTATCCGAAGGCCTCCTCCCAGGGAGCCCCGGACTGCACCCGGCGGACGGCGTCGCTGTCGCTCATGACGAGACCGCCGCGAGCGCCTCTTCAAGGGTGAACGCCTTGGCGTACAGCGCCTTGCCGACGATGGAGCCCTCGACGCCCAGCGGCACGAGCTCGGCGATGGCGCGCAGGTCGTCCAGGGAGGAGACGCCGCCGGAGGCGACGACCGGACGGTCCGTGGCCGCGCAGACGTTCTTCAGGAGCTCCAGGTTCGGGCCCTGGAGCGTGCCGTCCTTGGCGATGTCGGTGACGACGTAGCGGGCGCAGCCCTCGGCGTTGAGGCGCTCGAGCGTCTCGTAGAGGTCGCCGCCGTCGCGGGTCCAGCCGCGGCCGCGCAGCGTCGTGCCGCGCACGTCGAGACCGACCGCGATCTTGTCGCCGTGCTCGGCGATGACCTTGGCGACCCACTCGGGGGTCTCCAGGGCGGCGGTGCCGAGGTTCACGCGGGTGCAGCCGGTGGCGAGGGCGGCGGCGAGCGTGTCGTCGTCGCGGATGCCGCCGGACAGCTCCACCTTGATGTCCATGGCCTGGCTGACCTCGCGGATCAGGGCGCGGTTGTCGCCGGTGCCGAACGCGGCGTCCAGGTCGACCAGGTGCAGCCACTCGGCGCCGGCGTTCTGCCAGGCGAGGGCGGCTTCGAGCGGGGAGCCGTAGGACGTCTCGGAGCCGGACTCGCCGTGCACGAGGCGGACGGCCTGGCCGTCGCGGACGTCGACGGCGGGCAGGAGTTCAAGCTTGTTCACGGAGGTGCTCACAGCGTTCCGATCCAGTTCTTCAGCAGCTGGGCTCCGGCGTCGCCGGACTTCTCGGGGTGGAACTGCGTCGCCCACAGCGCGCCGTTCTCGACGGCGGCGACGAACGGCTCGCCGTGGGTGGCCCATGTGACCTTGGGGGAACGGATGGTGGGGTTGTGGGTCTCGAGCTCCCAGCGCCGCACCGCGTACGAGTGCACGAAGTAGTAGCGCTCGTCGGCGTCGAGACCGGCGAACAACTGGCTGTCCTCGGGCGCGCGCACGGTGTTCCAGCCCATGTGCGGGACGACGTCGGCCTTGAGCGGTTCGACGACGCCGGGCCACTCGTCGAGGCCCTCGGCCTCGACGCCGTGCTCGATACCGCGCGCGAACAGGATCTGCATGCCGACGCAGATGCCCATGACGGGACGCCCGCCGGACAGACGGCGGCCGACGATCCAGTCGCCGCGGGCGTCGGTGAGGCCCTTCATGCAGGCGGCGAAGGCACCGACGCCGGGCACGAGCAGCCCGTCCGCGTTCATGGCCTTGGCGAAGTCACGCGTTATCTCGACGTCGGCGCCCGTGCGGGCGAGGGCGCGCTCGGCGGAGCGCACGTTCCCGAAGCCGTAGTCGAAGACGACAACTTTCTTGGCAGTCATGGCAGTGGGTCAGTTCCAGTAGTCGAGCCGCAGCACGCCCGCGACCAGGCACAGGGCGGCGCTGATCGAGAGGAGCGTGATGAGGCTCTTGCCCATGCCCTGCTTGACGAACGAGTAGACGCCGCCGAGCAGGAAGAGGCCGAGGACGATGAGGACGGTCGCGAGGCCGTTCATGGCTAGAGGGCACCCTTCGTGGACGGGAGGATGCCGGCGGCGCGCGGGTCGCGCTCGCTCGCGTAGCGCAGGGCGCGGGCGAGGGCCTTGAACTGGCACTCCACGATGTGGTGCGCGTTGCGCCCGTACGGGACGTGCACGTGCAGGGCGATCTGCGCCTGCGCGACGAAGGACTCCAGGATGTGCCGGGTCATCGTCGTGTCGTACTCGCCGATCATCGGCGCCATCTTCTCGGGCTCGGTGTGCACGAGGTAGGGGCGGCCGGAGAGGTCGACGGTCACCTGGGCGAGGGACTCGTCGAGCGGGACGGTGCAGTTGCCGAAGCGGTAGATGCCGACCTTGTCGCCGAGCGCCTGCTTGAAGGCGGCGCCGAGGGCGAGGGCGGTGTCCTCGATGGTGTGGTGCGAGTCGATGTGCAGGTCGCCCTCGGTCTTGACCGTGAGGTCGAAGAGGCCGTGGCGGCCGAGCTGGTCGAGCATGTGGTCGTAGAAGCCGACCCCGGTCGACACGTCGACCTTGCCGCTCCCGTCGAGATCGATCTCGACGAGGACGGAGGTCTCCTTCGTCACGCGCTCAATACGTCCTACGCGGCTCATGCGCCGAACTCCTTCTTGACTTCACGGGCCGCGTCCAGGAACGCGTCGTTCTCCCCGGGGGTGCCGACGGACATCCGCAGGCGTCCCGGCACTCCGTTGTCGCGGATGAGGACACCGCGGTCGAGGATGAACTGCCAGACGGCATGCGGGTCTTCGAAGACACCGAACTGGATGAAGTTGGCGTCGGCGACGGTCACGTCGAAGCCGAGGCCCTTCAACTCGGCGACCACGCGGTCGCGTTCGGCCTTCAGCTGCTCCACGTACTGGAGCAGGGTGTCGGTGTACTCCAGGGCGGCGAGCGCCGTGGCCTGGTTGACGGCCGACAAGTGGTAGGGCAGGCGCACCAGTTGAACGGCGTCGACCACCGCCGGGTCGGCGGCGAGGTAGCCGAGCCGCAGCCCGGCCGCGCCGAACGCCTTGGACATGGTGCGCGAGATGACGAGGTTGGGCCGCCCGTCGAGCAGGGAGAGCAGCGAGTCGCCGTGGCTGAACTCGGTGTACGCCTCGTCGACGATCACCATCGCGTCCCGCCCGGCCGCCTCGTACAGCGCGAGGACGTCCTCGGCCGCCACCGCGTTACCGGTCGGGTTGTTGGGGCTGGTGATGAAGACGACGCTCGGCCTGTGCGTACGGATCGCCTCGATCGCACCCGGCACGTCCAGCGAGAAGTCCGGCAGGCGCGGGGCGCTGACCCAGCCGGTGTTGGTGCCGCGGGCGAGCAGCGGGTGCATCGAGTACGAGGGCTCGAAGCCGAGCGCCGTACGCCCCGGGCCGCCGAAGGCCTGGAGCAGCTGCTGGAGCACCTCGTTCGACCCGTTGGCCGCCCACACCTGCTCGTACGTGACCTCGTACCCGGTGGTCCTGGTCAGATACGCGGCGAGTCCGGTGCGCAGCTCGACCGCGTCCCGGTCCGGGTAGCGGTTGAGGTTCCTGGCCGCGTCCGCGACCCGCTCGGCGATCCGCCGCACGAGGGGCTCGGGCAGCGGATACGGGTTCTCGTTCGTGTTCAGCCGGACGGCGACGTCCAACTGCGGTGCTCCGTAAGGGGACTTGCCGCGCAGCTCGTCGCGGACGGGAAGGTCGTCCATGCCGGTCATACGGTGGGCACCTTCCATCCGAACCGGGCCTTGAGGGCGGCGCCGTGCGCGGGCAGGTCCTCGGCCTCCGAGAGGGTCACCACATGCCGGGTGATCTCGGCGAGGGCGTCGCGGCTGTAGTCCACGACGTGGATGCCGCGCAGGAAGGACTGCACGGACAGGCCCGAGGAGTGGCAGGCGCAGCCGCCGGTGGGCAGCACGTGGTTCGACCCGGCGGCGTAGTCGCCGAGCGAGACCGGGGCCCACGGGCCGACGAACACGGCGCCCGCGTTGCGCACCTTTTCGGCCACGGCGGCGGCGTCGGCGGTCTGGATCTCCAGGTGCTCGGCCCCGTACGCGTTCACGACGGCGAGTCCGTCCTCGACGGAGTCGACGAGGACGATCGCGGACTGCTTGCCGGTGAGCGCGGGGACGATCCGCTCCTCGCGGTGCTTGGCGACCGCGACCTGCGCTTCGAGCTCCTTGGCCACGCCGGCGGCGAGCTCCTCGGAGTCGGTGACGAGGACGGAGGCGGCGAGCGGGTCGTGCTCGGCCTGGCTGATCAGGTCGGCCGCGACGTGCACCGGGTCGGCGGTCGCGTCCGCGAGGACGGCGATCTCCGTCGGGCCCGCCTCGGAGTCGATGCCGATGACGCCGGTGAAGTAGCGCTTGGCGGCGGCCACCCAGATGTTGCCCGGGCCCATCACCATCGGCGCGGACGGGCAGGACTCGGTGCCGTACGCGAACATCGCGACGGCGGTGGCGCCGCCGGCCGCGTACACCTCGTCGACGCCGAGCAGCGCGCAGGCCGCCAGGATCGTCGGGTGCGGAAGGCCGCCGAAGTCGGCCTGGGCCGGGGAGGCGAGCGCGATCGAGGGGACCTCGGCCTCCTGCGCCGGGACCACATCCATGATCACGGAGGACGGGTAGACGGCACGGCCGCCGGGCGCGTACAGCCCGACGCGGTCGACCGGGACCCACTTCTCGGTGACGGTGCCACCGGGGACGACCTGCGTGGTCTCGGTCGTACGACGCTGAGCGCGGTGCACGATCCGGGCGCGCCGGATCGACTCCTCCAGGGCGGCGCGGACGGCCGGGTCGAGCGTCTCCAGGGCCTCGGCGATGGCCTCGGCCGGAACCCGGACGCTCTCCAGCTTCACACCGTCGAATTTCTCCGCGTACTCGATCAGCGCCGCGTCGCCGCGATGATGCACGTCCTCGCAGATCGGACGCACCTTGTCCAGGGCGGCCGAGACGTCGAAGTCGGCACGGGGCAGCAGCGAGCGCAGGGCCTGACCCTCGGGGAGGGCGGCGCCGCGCAGATCGATTCGAGAGATCACGCACCAATTCTCTCAGACGCGGGTTTGCCGTCGGCCGCCCGTATCAATGGCTGATACACGACCTGATCCGGCTCTCGTTCCGGCCCCGGAAGATGACCTTCACCACTAGCGTTCAGACGGTCACTCAGCGGGCATGAACAGTTGTACGAAACGTACGGGGAGGAAGAGCAGTCGTGGTCGACGGGACGGCGGCCGGCAACGGGAACGGGGATGTGCCGGACGGGCTGACCGCAGCGGAAGTCGGAATGTGGCAGGCGTTCCGGAATGGGAGCGTCTACGACCTCAGGGCCGGGGACTCGGCGGTGGACGACCCGCACGGCGGGCACGCGTGGGGCCCCGAGCGCAGCGTGCGGGCACGGATCGTGGCATGGCTCCTGCTCGCCGGGCCGCCCGCCCTGGACGGCCGGGTCTCCTCGCTCAAGCTCCAGGGCGTGCAGATCACGGATGTCCTCGATCTCGCGGGCGGGACGGTCGTCCCGTATGTCGAGATGAAGCAGTGCCGCTTCGAGAAGGAGGTGCTGCTGCCGGAGGCGCACTTCACGACGGTGCGGCTCGTCGACTGCTCGGTGCCGCGCCTGGAGGGCGCCCGGGTGCACACCGAGGGCGATCTGCACCTCCCCCGCTGCCGCTTCCACAGCGGGATCCGGCTCACCGACGCCCACATAGGCACGGACCTGCTGCTCAACCAGGCCGTCGTGTTCCGCGACCGGCGCGGCAAGTCGATCATGGCGGACGGGATGTCGGTCGGGCAGGACCTCCAGGCCGAGATGCTGGAGACGCACGGCGAGATGAGCCTGCGCGGCGCGACGGTGGGCGTCTCGTTCTCGCTGCGCGGCAGCCTGCTCTCCAACACCCGCGGGCGGCTCGCCCTGAACGCCCCGCAGATGTCCGTCGAACGCACCCTCTACCTGACCCCGGCCGGCCTCGGGAACCCGCTCCAGACCAGCGGCTCCACCCCGGCCCGCGGCACCCGCGTCCAGCGCTTCACCTGCGTGGGCGGCATCCGGCTCGACGACGGGCGCTTCGGTGACGCCATCGACCTCGAATCGGCGCGCTTCACCCTGGAGAACGACCAGGAGATCTCGCTGCGCCGCGTGCAGACCCCCGAACTGCGCTTCCTCGGCGAGAAGCCGCAGCGCGGGCGGGTCGTCCTGTCCGGCGCGAAGGTCGTCAACCTGATCGACAAGTCGACGAGCTGGCCGGGGCCCGGGCAGTTACGGGTGGGCGGATTCCAGTACGAGAACCTGATCCCGTTCGGCTCGTTCCCGCTCACCCGGCGCCTGGACTGGATCGCGGCGGCGACCCCCGAGTACAACCCGGAGCCGTACGAGCGTCTCGCCACGGTCCTGCGCAACAGCGGCGAGGACGCCGACGCCCGCGAGGTGCTCCTCGCCAAGCAGCGCCGGCGCCGCGAGACGCTGCCGTTCGCGGCGAAGACATGGGGTGTCATCCAGGACTGGACGGTGGCCTACGGGTACCGGCCGGGCCGGGCGGCGGTGTGGATGGCGGTGCTCTGGGCGGTCAGCGCGGTGGCGTTCAGCCATGCCGACCACCCCCGGGTGAAGCCGGGCGAGGGCCCGCACTGGGACGCGGCCCTGTTCACCCTCGACCTCCTCCTCCCGGTGATCGACCTCGGCCAGTCCGCCAGCTGGCAACTGCGCGGCGGCTGGCAGTGGCTCGCGGCGGTCCTGGTCCTCCTGGGCTGGATCCTGGCCACAACAGTGGCAGCCGGAGCCACCCGCCTCCTCCGCAGAAGCTGACCCGACCACAGCTTCCCATCCGCCCTCGGGCACCCTCAGCCTTGGGCAATCTGCCGCCTGGGGCGGCAGGGTGGGCAAGGCGGCTCCCCAGCGCCGCCGCACCGCTCCATCAGGCCCGCCACCCCGGCACAGCGAACCCACCCCCGCGTCACACTTACAGAGGACCCCGGCCCCGACCCCGCCGACCAGAACCCGTCCCACCCGAAACATTCCAGCCCCCACACGCAACCATCCGCCCCCGTCACCCGTCATTCCTGCGCGACCGACGATTCCCCCCGCCCGCAGAGGAGGCCCGAACCATGCCGCTCCTGCGCGCCCTCATCCGCACAGCCCGCATGATCCGCCACACCGGCTCCCTGGCCGAAGGCCTCCCCCCGGACGACGAGGTCCTCCTCGACGCCCCCGACGCCCGCCTCGCCCCGGCCCTCGTCGCCGCCGGCACCGGCGACCCCGGCCCCGTCGCCAAGGTCCTCGCCCACACCCGCGAAGCCGCCGAGTGGGAGAACCGGGACCGCTACATCCAGCGCCTCGCCGCCTTCGCCACCCACCGCACCGAGTGGTTCGAGACCTGGCAGCACAGCTCCCCCCACGACCCCGACCTGCTCCTGGTCAAGGCCGAACTCGCGGTGAGCCGCGCCTTCGCGTCCCCGGCCCGCGCCGAGCTCCTGCGCGACGTCACCCCGCTGATCCTCGCCGCGTCCGACGCGGACTCCGGCGACCCGGTGCCCTGGCGCGTGGCGCTCGACCACGCCCGCGGCACGAACGCCCCGCACACCGCGTTCGAGGCCCTGTGGTCGCAGGCGGTGCGCCGCTCCCCGCACCACTACGGCTGCCACGTGTCGGCACTTCAGTACCTGTCGGCCGCCTGGTACGGCTCGCACGCCGAGTGCTTCGACTTCGCCGAGCGCGCCGCGCAGGACGCCCTGCCCGGCTCCCTCCTCAAGGCCCTGCCGGCCCGCGCCGCCCTCGCGTATCTGACGACGACCGCGCCTCCCACCGCGCACGGCGTCCCCCGCAGCCGCCTCGACGCCGCCGCCGACCTCGCGATCGAACTGTCCCGCGCGTACGACGCCGCGGACCCGTGGCCCGCCGAGGTGCGCAACGTACTGACCTGCGTGCTGACCGAACTGGAGCGCTGGCCGGACGCCCTGGAGCAGCTGCGCCTCATCGGCCCGTACGCGACCACGTTCCCCTGGGACCGGGTCTCGGACGACCCGCTGGGCCGGTTTCTGGAGCTGCGCGACACCGTGCGCCTGGAGGTCGCGGCGGCCCTGCCGCTGCGCGGCGGACCCGGCGCGTCCGGCGACCATTACGCTTGACCGTCGTGACCACCGTCCGGCTTCCGCTCTTCCCGCTCAACTCGGTGCTGTTCCCGGGACTCGTGCTCCCGCTGAACATCTTCGAGGAGCGTTATCGCGCCATGATGCGCGATCTCCTGAAGGCAGCCCCCGAGATCCCCGACACCGACCCGGCCGTCTCCGACGAGCCCCGGCAGTTCGTCGTCGTCGCCATCCGCGACGGCCACGAGGTCGCGCCGAGCGCCGCGGGCATGCCGGACGACGCGACGACGAAGGAGGCCGGGGCGGGCCCCGCGGCCGGCTTCGGCGACGACCCGATCACGTCCTTCCACGCCGTCGGCTGCGTCGCGGACGCGGCGACGATCCGCGAGCGCGCCGACGGCAGCTTCGAGGTCCTGGCCACCGGCACCCGCCGCGTGAAGCTGCTCTCGGTGGACGCCTCCGGCCCCTATCTGACGGCCGAGGTGGAGGAGCTGCCCGAGGAGGACGGCGACGAGGCGGGCGCCCTGGCGGAAGGGGTGCTGCGCGCGTTCCGCTCGTACCAGAAGCGTCTGGCGGGCGCCCGCGAGCGGTCCCTGTCGACGGGCGCCGAACTGCCGGACGAGCCGTCGGTGGTGTCGTATCTCGTCGCCGCCGCGGCCGTCCTCGACGTACCGACGAAGCAGCGCCTGCTCCAGTCCCCCGACGCGGCGTCGCGGCTGCGCGACGAACTGAAGCTCCTGCGGGCGGAGACGGCGATCATCCGGCATCTGCCGTCGCTCCCGGCGACGGAACTGACCCGACAGCAGACCAGCCTCAACTGACCTCAACCACCGTAAGGACAGGGCACGTTGGCGAAGAAGGCCAAGAAGCAGCAGCAGTCCGGGGGTACTCCGGCGACGGTCGCGCTGACCGCCGCGGGCGCGGCCTTCACGGTCCACGCGTACGAGCACGACCCCGCGCACCCCTCGTACGGCGAGGAGGCCGCCGAGGCGATGGGCGTCTCCCCCGACCGCGTGTTCAAGACGCTCGTCGCGGACGTCGACGGCCAACTGACCGTCGCCGTCGTGCCGGTGGCGGGCCAGCTCGACCTCAAGGCGCTCGCCGCGGCGGTCGGCGGCAAGCGCGCCACGATGGCCGACCCGGCTCTCGCCGAGCGCACCACCGGCTACGTGCGCGGCGGCATCTCCCCGCTCGGCCAGCGCAAGAAGCTGCGTACCGTCATCGACGCGTCGGCCGAGCAGCACGCGACGATCTGCGTCTCCGCGGGGCGTCGCGGGCTCGAAGTGGAGCTGTCCGCACAGGACTTGGCGGCCCTCACCGACGCGGTGCTCGCCCCGGTCGGGCGCGCCTGACCCTCCGAAGGGATGGACGAGCCCGCCGTCCTCGGCTAAGCACCAAGGACATGTCGAAGAAGACGCGCAAGCGCAAGTGGCGGATCAAGAAGGGCAAGGCGAATCACGGGCGCAGGCCCGCCTGAGAGCCTGTCTTTGGACCCCCGCCTGCGCCCCGACGCCCGGCACGCACCCTCGCCGCACGGCGCTGCGCCCGCCCTCCGGGCGAACGACGGGGGTTCAAAGACAGGCTCTCAGCCGCCCCGCGGCGACCTCCTGGGCACCACCCTTGACACCGGCCCGCGCGGTGGCGCACTGTCACCTCTGAACATGGGACGTCCTACGTCCCAGCTGCCGGCTCCCGCAGCCGAACCGTTCGGAGGTCACCGCCATGCCTCTCCACGCCCCGCTCCGCGGAGTCGTCCCGCCGCTGCTCACCCCGCTCACCCCCGACGGCGAGGTGGACGTCGCGTCCGTGCGGCGCCTGGTCGAGCACCTCATCGGCGCCGGGGTGCACGGCCTGTTCCTGCTCGGCTCCAGCGGCGAGGCCGCGTACCTGACCGACGCCCGGCGCCGCACCGCCCTGGAGACGGCCGTGGACGCGGCGGCCGGCCGGGTCCCGGTGCTCGCGGGCGTCATCGAGACGACCACGGCCCGCGTCCTGGACCGCGCGCAGGACGCCGTGAAGGCGGGCGCGGACGCGCTCGTGGCGACGGCACCGTTCTACACGCGCACGCACCCGGCGGAGATCGCCGACCACTTCCGGCGGCTGCGCGCGGGCGCGGACCTGCCCCTGTTCGCGTACGACATCCCGATGGCCGTGCACAGCAAGCTGAGCCGCGGGACGGTCCTCGCGCTGGCCGCCGACGGCACCCTCGCGGGCCTGAAGGACTCCAGCGGCGACGAGGGCTCCCTGCGCCGCCTGCTGCCCCCGCTGCGCGCCGCGGCACCCGCCTTCTCGGTCCTCACCGGGTCCGAACTGACCGTGGACGGCGCACTGCTGGCGGGCGTCGACGGCGTCGTCCCCGGCCTCGGGAACGTCGACGCGCACGGTTACGTACGTCTCTACGAGGCCGCCCGCGCCGGCGACTGGGCCGCGGCCCGCGCCGAACAGGACCGCCTGGCCGCCCTGTTCGGCCTCACGGAGGCGGGTGACCCGGCGGTCATGGGCGGTTCGTCCTCGGCCCTCGGAGCCTTCAAGGCGGCCGTCCATCTCCAGGGCATCATCGCCTGCCCGGCCACGGCGGCCCCCCAGGTCCCCCTGGGTGAGCCCGAGTACGCGTACGTACGCCGCCACCTGACCGAGGCCGGCCTGCTGTGACGGCTCCGTCCAGCGCTCAGCCGGCCGCCGACGCCTCGTCCCGCGGCGCGTAATACGTGGCGTACGGGTCGGGGTCCCGCGGCCCGAACAACCCTGTGAGCCCGAGGTGGACGACCATCGCGGCGAGCGGCCACGCCAGCAGCGCCCCCTTGGCCTTCAGTTCCAGAGGCGCGTCGAACACGACCCCCTTGCCGAGCGCCTTCGCGTGCGCCGCGACGTCCTGCGTCGGCCCGAGCCAGACCCCGAACCGCCACGCGAGCACCCCGCCGAGCAGACTCCCCAGGGCGAGCGCAACGACGAGCGCGATCCCGCCGCGCTTGCGCCACAGGAAGACCGCGGCCCCGGTCACGGCACCGAACGCGAGCCCGAGCAGGGTGAACGTTCCGTCGATCCCGATGGCCTGCTCGCCCTCGGTGTCCTTGAGGTAGACCGCCGAGGCGTCCGACACCAGCGGAACCCGCGGCGCGAGCCACAGCCACAGCGCCCCGAGCAGCAGGCCGGCCAGCGCGACGCCGACCGTCACGACGGCGGCCTCGCGCAGTTCGGTGCGGAGCCCGGGTCCGTCCTGCTGCCCTGCGTGCGGGGCGGACGGCGCGGGCGGCAGGTGTCCGGTCATCGGATCGGGGGCCTGCCACGGGTCCCCCTGCCCGTTGTTGTGCGGGGGCTGATGAGGCGGCGGCGTCAACGGTGCGGTCACCCTGCCATCGTGCCAGGCGTCCCTGTCCGCCGCGTCACCGGACGGCTGCCCGGCGGTACGCCCACGTCGCCACGGCCAGCGAGGCCACGCCGACGGCGGCGCAGACCCCCAGGTCGAGCAGGACGACGGCCCAGTCGGGCCGGTCCCCGAAGGTCCGCGCGAAGGCCTCGACCCCGTACGTCGACGGCAGCAGATCCCGCGCGTACTGGACGACGCCCGGCATCCGGTCGGCCGGAAGGACTCCGAGCAGCAGCGCCGCGGACATGCCCAACTGGCCGAGCAGCGTGGCCAGTTCGGGCCGCGGCGCGAGCAGCCCGAGCGCGGCGCCGAGCCCGGCGAGCGCGGCGCCGGCCAGCGGGATCACGGCGCCGAGCACCCACAGGTGGGTGAGCGGCAGGTCGAACATCAGGGAGCCGACGACCGCGGTGACCACGGTGCCGGGCACGGTGAAGGAGGCGTACGCGCCCGCGGCGCCGAGGACGACGGAGGCGGGCGGCACGGGCAGCGTCGCGTAGTGGTCGAGCCCCCCGGCGGCGCGCAACTGGCCGAAGTACTGGGCGAGCAGGTTCAGCGCGACGAAGGCGACGACGAGCACGGCGGACCCGGCGACGACGGCCCGCGCCTCGCTGCCGCCCCGGTCGACGACCCCGCGCATCAGGATCATGATCCCGATCGACTGGAACGTCGCCACGAAGAGCAGCGGGATCCGGGCGACACGGGCCCGCGAGAGCTGGGCGCGGTAGACGGCGGCGAGCGACGGCAGGAACCGCGCACGCGGCGCGAGCCCGTCGTCGGCGAGCCCCGCCGGCGGTGCGGGCTCGGCGGCCCGGCTCCCCTGCAACGCCTCGGCGGGAACGACACTCATGCCTTCACCAGGCCCTTCACGCTGCTGCGGCTCCCGCCGAGCGCCAGGTACACGTCCTCCAGGCTCGGGGTGGCGAGCGTGAAGTCGTCGAGGAAGTCGAAGGCCGGGCCGCCGGTGACGGTGGCGACGGCGCCGCGGGCCGCGTCGGGGGCGAGCCGCAGCGACCAGCGCCGCCCGGACTCGACGGCGTGCTCGCGCAGCCGGGCGACCTCGTCCAGCTGCATCGGCGCCTTCTCCCGCCACACGAGCTCGACCCGCACCTCGCCGGCCACGCTCTCCTTGAGCCCGGCCGGGCTGTCGCAGGCGATGACCCGGCCCTCGTCGAGCACGGCGACCCGGTCGAGGACGGTCTCCGCCTCGATGACGTTGTGGGTGACCAGCAGCACCGTCGTGCCGCGCTCGGCCCGCCGCCGGTCCACGGCCCCCCACACGGCGCGCCGTGCGACGGGGTCCATCCCGGTGGTCGGCTCGTCGAGCACGAGCA
Source organism: Streptomyces sp. NPDC052225 (assembly GCF_040679615.1). Taxonomy (NCBI): domain Bacteria; kingdom Bacillati; phylum Actinomycetota; class Actinomycetes; order Kitasatosporales; family Streptomycetaceae; genus Streptomyces; species Streptomyces sp. NPDC052225. Next base: position 220,098 of record NZ_JBFAVD010000007.1, read on the forward strand.
GCGGCCGCTCGCCGACGAGCGCGGTGGCGAAGCACGCGAGGCGCCGCTGCCCGCCCGACAGCTTCTTCAGCGGCCGCGCGGCGAGCTCCGTGAGCCCGAGCTCCTCCAGGACGGCGTCACGCTCGGCCCGCGCGTCCTTGAGGCCGAGCCCGCGCAGCCGCCCGGTCGTCTCGGCGGCGAGGGAGACGGTCAGCTCGTCGAGGGCGGTCGACTCCTGCCCCAGATAGGCGAGGATCCGCGAGGCCCGCTCCGGGTACCGCACGATGTCGTGCCCGAGGATCTCCACGCCGCCCGCGTCGGGCCGCATCAGCCCGGTGAGCTGCCGTACGAGGGTGGACTTGCCGGCCCCGTTCGGCCCGAGCAGCCCGAAGATCTCGCCGCGCCGGATGTCGAGGGTCACGTCGTCGGTGGCCCGCACCGCAGGCGTCCCGGGCACCCCACGCCGCCCACGAGAGGCGGAATACGTCTTGCTGAGCCCCCGCACCGCGCACACGACAGCGCCCCCTTTATGGTCCAGGGCGGCCTCACCGGTGCGCGTACTCACGAAGAACGAGGGTACGGGGTCAAGGGCGTCGCATTGCGCCCGGGTCGGGCAAAAGCTCCCCGGCGGGGCACCGCGCGGCGCGATCAGCCCCGCCAGGGGTACGGGCCGCATCAATCAGCGGCTCCGCCGCGGGGCGCGGCCGGCCACGACGAAATCCGCACCCGCCGACGGACAGCGATGCGGCAGACGCGCCGGCGTCACGCATCCCCCGCGGACGCGTGCTCCACAGTGGTCCGCACATCGATCTCCCGCCAGAACCCGGCCCGGATCGCATACCGGTCGTGCTCGTCGATCTGGTCGTCCTTATGGGCGAGCAGCCCGAACCGCGCCGCATACCTGAGCAGCTCCCCGTCGATCCGATGCGGCACCCGCGGGTACATGGTCGCCAGCTTCGGCAGCAGCGTCTGGTCGGCGAGCCGCCCCATCCACCGCCGCGCGAAGACCTGCCCCACCTCGTACGGGTCCCCGCCGACCGTGGTGATGTCCTCCTCCCGGTCGGCCCACCGCTGCTCCGCCGTGGTGAGCTGCGCGAGCGTCGGCAGGGAGGCTGCCTCGGCGGGCTCACCGCCGCCCCCGGGCCGCTCCACCCACCCCTTGTCGGAGGACCACCGCAGCGTCGCGTTCGCCGGCTGCTGCCCCGCCTGTCCGGCCTGCCCGGCCTGCGGCCCGGGCCCGCGCAGGGCTGCCAGGTCCTTCGGCGTGGGCACGCCCTTTCCCGCGCCGGAACGGTCCTCCGCGTCGCTCTCGGCCCGCGCGGCCGGCGCGTGCTGCACGGGCGGCGCGTCCACCCCCTCGTCCCGGGCGCGGCCGGACGAGGAGAGCGCCGACTCGGGCAGCGGGGCGGAGAGGATCGCGGCGATCTCGGGGCGCGGCACGGGCGGCGGCGCGCAGACGCCGCCGAGTTCCTTGGCGCGGACGGCCTTGGTGATCCAGGTCCGGTCGAGCACGCGCCGCTCGTCGGCCTCGGCGACGAGGTCCTCGGACTGGTTGTAGTCGCCGTCGGCGGCCTGCACGGCCCACAGGTGGACGGCGACGCCGTGCTCCTTGGCGGCCATCATGCCGGGCAGCAGGTCCCCGTCGCCGGTCACGAGCACGACATCCGAACAGGCCCGGTTGCGCGCGAGCTCGGTCAGCTCGGCGTGCATGGCGGCGTCGACGCCCTTCTGTGCCCACCGCCCGTCACTGCGGGTCAGCGCGCCGAGCCGGACGGTGACGCGGGGCATGACGCGCAACCGCCGGTGCTCGGGCTGCGGAACGCGGTCGGGCGCCCCGTCGAACCAGTAGATGCGCAGGAGTTGGCGCTCGGTCTCGGACTCGGCGCGTTCACGCAGGCCCTGGATGAGGGCGGTGTGGTCGACATGGATACGGGAGCGGGAGGGTTCGCCCGCGAGCAGGCTCGCGGCGGCCCCCAGCAGATACCCGGCATCCACCAGGACGATGCAACGGTCCACGCGATCCACCCTCTTTCGCCGACACGCCCGTGCGTTCGCTTCGGGTTTCCTTCGAGTCTGCCCGACCGCGCGGGGGTTAACGGGCGGAACTCGATCTTCGGCGTGGCGGATGACGTGAAGGCCGGACGAACGCGTGCCGATACCCCTTGTCACGCACGGTAATTCTCTGAAATGCGCCTTTTGTCGTCATATGTGAATCTGAAGCCGGCCCTGGCCCCTAGATCCCCCTCAGGAGGCAGATCACCATGGCCAAGAACCGCAAGCAGAACCGTAACCAGCAGCAGAAGAGCTCCGCGCAGGCCGAGGAGCAGGCCCGCTCCTCGTCGATGGAGGCCGAGGCCCAGTCCGCCGCCGCGACCCCCGGCGACATGGCCCGCAAGCATCGCGAGAAGCGTTTCGGCCACAACTGACGGGCAGCGCCCGCCATTTGGCACACGACGAGGGGCTCGTCCGGGATGTCCGGACGAGCCCCTCGTCGTACGCTCGCGCGCTCGGCCCTACGGCCTCAGCCGGCCAGACAGGACGGGCCGAGCAGCACCTTCAGATCGCCGAACAGCGCCGGGTCCGGCTTCACGCGGTGCCGGTCGAGCCGGAGCACCGTCGTCTTGCGCGGCCCCTGGAGCTTGATCCGCACCTCGCTGTCGCCCCGGTGGTGGCTGAGGATCTCGCCGAGCCTGCTGACCATCGGCGGGGTCACCTTCAGGGCGGGGATGGTGAGGATCACCGGCGCGTTCGTCCCCGCGTTGGACAGGTCGGGGACCTGCATCTCCATGGCGACCAGACGCGGCACGTCCTCACGCTTGTCGAGGCGTCCCTTGACGAACACCACGGCGTCCTCGACGAGTTGGGTCGACACGAGCTGGTACGTCGCCGGGAAGAACATGCACTCGATGGAGCCCGCGAGGTCCTCCACGGTGGCGATCGCCCACGCGTTGCCCTGCTTGGTCATCTTGCGCTGGAGGCCCGAGATGATGCCGCCGACCGTGACCACGGCACCGTCGCCGAAGTCGCCGCCGGTCAGCTGCCCGATGCCCGCGTCGGCCTTGTCGGACAGCACGTGCTCGAGCCCGAACAGCGGGTGGTCGGACACGTACAGGCCGAGCATCTCCCGCTCCTGGGCGAGCAGGTACGTCTTGTCCCACTCGTCGGTGGAGAACTCGACGTCGAGTCCGAAGCCCGGCTCGCCGCTGTCCTCCTCACCACCGCCGAAGAGGTCGAACTGCCCTTCCGCTTCCTTCCTCTTGACCGCCACCACGTTGTCGATCATCGGCTCGTACTGCGCGGTGAGGCCCTTGCGGGTGTGGCCGAGCTCGTCGAACGCGCCCGCCTTGATGAGTGATTCGGTGGTCCGCTTGTTGCACGCCTGGGCCTCGACCTTGTCGAGGTAGTCGGGGAACGAGGTGTACTTCCCCTTCGCCTTGCGCGAGCGGATGATCGAATCCACCACGTTCGTACCGACGTTGCGGACGGCCTCCAGGCCGAAGAGGATCACGTCGTCGCCCTGGGCGGCGAAGTTGTGCACCGACTCGTTCACGTTCGGCGGGAGCACCTTGAGCTTCATGCGCCGGCACTCGTTGAGGTAGACGGCCGACTTGTCCTTGTCGTCCTTCACCGAGGTGAGCAGCGCCGCCATGTACTCGGCCGGGTAGTTGGCCTTCAGGTACGCGGTCCAGTAGGTGACCAGGCCGTACGCGGAGGAGTGCGCCTTGTTGAACGCGTAGCCGGCGAAGGGCACCAGGACGTCCCACAGGGCCTGGATCGCGGCGTCGCTGAACCCGTTCTTCCGGGCGCCCGCCTGGAAGATGGTGAAGTTCTTCGCCAGTTCCTCGGGCTTCTTCTTGCCCATCACGCGGCGCAGGATGTCGGCTTCGCCGAGCGAGTAGCCGGCGACGATCTGCGCGGCCTTCTGCACCTGCTCCTGGTACACGATGAGGCCGTAGGTCAGGCCGAGCGTCTCCTTCAGGGGCTCTTCGAGCTCCGGGTGGATCGGCGTGATCTCCTGCCGGCCGTTCTTGCGCTCGGCGTAGTTCGTGTGCGAGTTCATGCCCATCGGGCCCGGCCGGTACAGGGCCGAGACGGCGGAAATGTCCTCGAAGTTGTCGGGCTGCATCTGGCGCAGCAGCGAACGCATCGGGCCGCCGTCGAACTGGAAGACGCCGAGCGTGTCACCGCGGCAGAGCAGTTCGAAGGTCTTGGGGTCGTCCAGCGGGAGCGAGAGCATCTCCAGGTCGATGCCCTTGTTGGACTTCACCATCTTCACGGCGTCGTCCATGATCGTCAGGTTCCTGAGGCCCAGGAAGTCCATCTTGATCAGGCCGAGCGACTCGCACTGCGGGTAGTCCCACTGCGTGATGGTCACGCCGTCGGTGTGCCGCACCCAGACCGGGGCGTGGTCGATGATCGGCTCGCTGGACATGATGACGCCGGCGGCGTGCACGCCCATCTGCCGGACCAGGCCCTCGACGCCCTTGGCGGTGTCGATGACCTTCTTCACGTCCGGCTCGTTCTCGTACATCGCCCGGATCTCGCCCGCCTCGCTGTAGCGCGGGTGGCTGGGGTCGGTGATGCCGGAGAGGTCGATGCCCTTGCCGAGGACGTCGGCGGGCATCGCCTTGGTGAGGCGGTCGCCCATCGCGTACGGGTAGCCGAGCACGCGCGCGGAGTCCTTGATCGCGTTCTTGGCCTTGATCTTGCCGTAGGTGCCGATCATGGCGACCTTGTCGGCGCCGTACTTCTCGGTCACGTACCTGATCACCTCGACGCGCCTGCGCTCGTCGAAGTCGATGTCGACATCGGGCATGGAGACGCGCTCGGGGTTGAGGAACCGCTCGAAGATCAGCCCGTGCTCGATCGGGTCGAGGTCGGTGATGCCCATCGCGTACGCGACGATCGAACCGGCGGCGGAACCACGGCCGGGGCCCACCGCGATGCCGTTGTTCTTCGCCCACATGATGAAGTCGGCCACGACGAGGAAGTACCCCGGGAACCCCATCTGGATGATGATGTCCATCTCGTACTCGGCCTGCTTCTGCCGGTCCTCGGGGACACCGCCGGGGTAGCGGCGGGCCATGCCGCGCCGCACCTCCTCCTTGAACCAGGTGGTGTTGGTGTAGCCCTCCTCGGGGATGTCGAACTTCGGCATGAGGTCGCGCTTCTCGAACATGCCGGTCGTGTCGATCTGCTCGGCGACCAGGAGGGTGTTGCGGCAGCCCTCCTGCCAGGCGTCCGAGGAGTCGATGGCGTACATCTCGTCGGTCGACTTGAGGTAGTAGCCCGTCCCGTCGAACCGGAAGCGGTCCGGGTCGGAGAGGTTCTTGCCGGTCTGGATGCACAGCAGGGCGTCGTGCGCCGTCGCCTCGTGGGCGTACGTGTAGTGCGAGTCGTTCGTCACCAGCGGCGGGATGCCGAGCTTCTTGCCGATCTCCAGGAGGCCGTCACGGACCCGGCGCTCGATCTCGATGCCGTGGTCCATCAGCTCCAGGAAGTACCGGTCCTTGCCGAAGATGTCCTGGTACTCGGACGCGGCCTTCAGCGCCTCGTCGAACTGGCCGAGGCGCAGCCGGGTCTGGAGCTCGCCGGAGGGGCAGCCGGTGGAGGCGATGAGCCCCTCGCTCCACTGGGAGATGGTCTCCTTGTCCATGCGCGGCCACTTCTGGAGCCAGCCCTCGGCGTACGCGTCCGAGGACAGCTTGAAGAGGTTGTGCAGGCCCGTCTTGTTCGCCGCCCAGATCGTCTTGTGGGTGTAACCACCCGAACCGGACACGTCGTCGCGCTTCTGGTGCGGCTGGCCCCACTGGATCTTCCGCTTGTTGCGCCGCGACTCGGGGGCGACGTACGCCTCGATGCCGATGATCGGCGTCACGCCGGCCTTCTGCGCGGAGTGGAAGAAGTCGTACGCCCCGTGGAGGTTGCCGTGGTCGGACATCGCGATATGGGTCATGCCCATCTCGTTGCACGCGTTGAACATGTCCTTCAGCCGCGCGGCACCGTCCAGCAGCGAGTACTGGGTGTGGACGTGCAGGTGCGTGAAGGGCGGCTTCGACACGGTTGGGGCCTCCATAGGCAAACGCCGGGCGACTGACTGGGACAGCTTGGAAGTCTACGACCGGCCACTGACAACCCGCGGGCACTCCGGAGTACGGTCATCCGTTGGACAGGTCAGAACACCTGCTCTGCGTGTCACACATCTCACGCACCATTTGCACCAGGAGGCACCCCGCGATGTCCGACCCGCAGCCCACCGCTGAGCAGCGCGGCGAGGAGATCCTCGCCGTCTTCGGCACCGCTTTCGGCGAGCTGCTCGCCGCGGACCCCGCCGCGTTCCGGGTCAAGTTCCGCAAGATGGCGGCCTCGGCGTTCGCCTTCTACCGCGGGACGGCGTGCCTCTTCTACCACGATGTGCAGCGCGAGCAGCACGGCGGCCCGTACCTGGACGACCGCACCAGCCGCGTCTGGATCCACGGCGACCTGCACGCGGAGAACTTCGGCACGTACATGGACGCCACGGGCCGGCTGATCTTCAACGTGAACGACTTCGACGAGGCCTACGTCGGCCCGTTCACCTGGGACCTCAAGCGCTTCGCCGCCTCCGTCGCCCTGATCGGCTACGCGAAGGCGCTCAGCGACGAGCAGATCACCGACCTCGTGCGCACGTACGCGGCGGCCTACCGCGAGCGCATCCACGCGCTCGCGACGGGCGCCAAGAGCGACGAGGTGCCGCCGTTCACGCTGGACACGGCGGACGGACCGCTCCTGGACGCGCTGCGCGACGCGCGCTCGCTGACCCGCTTCGGGCTGCTCGACTCCATGACGGAGATCCGTGACTTCGAGCGCCGTTTCGCGGCGGGCGGCGGCTCCATCGAGCTGGACGCGGCGACGCGCTACAAGGTGCTCGCGGCGTTCGACGGCTACCTGGAGACGCTGCCGGAGTCCTCCCTCACGCGCCCGGACTCGTACCGCGTGAAGGACGTGGTCGGGCGCCGCGGCATCGGCATCGGCTCGGCGGGCCTGCCCTCGTACAACATCCTTCTGGAGGGCAACAGCGACGCCCTGGAGAACGATGTCGTGATCTACATGAAGCAGGCCCAGACGCCTGCCGTCTCCCGGCACATCTCCGACCGGGCGATCGCCGAGTACTTCCAGCACGAGGGCCACCGCACGGTGATCTCGCAGCGCGCGCTCCAGGCGCACGCCGACCCGTGGCTGGGCTGGACCGAGCTGGGCGGCTCGGGCCAGCTCGTCGCCGAGGTCTCGCCCTACGCGGTGGACCTGGACTGGGGCGACATCGACGACCCGGAGGAGATCGCGGCGGTCGTCGCGGACCTGGGCCGGGCGACGGCGGCGATGCACGCGGCGGCGGACGACCTGTCCGGGCAGTCCCTGGTGCCGTTCTCCACGGAGCGCGCCATCGACGCGGCGATCGCGGCGGACGAGGACGGCTTCGCGGGTCTCCTGGTCGACTTCGCGCACTCCTACGGGGCACGCGCGCGTGCGGACCACCAGGTCTTCGTCGACCTGTTCCGCAACGGCCGCATCCCCGGCCTCTAGACCGAGACCTCACTCACAGGCACCCTTTAGGCATCGCTTACCGGCTGCCATGGGACACTCCTCCGCGATGGACGACATATCCGGGGCCATGTCCGGGGCCCACCTCAGAGCCGTGCGCGCGGCACTCTTCACGGCGCTCGTCGTGACGCTGTCCGCCGCGTCGCACGTCCTGCTGTCCCGGGTCCCGCTGCCGCTCACGACGGTCGCGGCGATCGCCGTGGCCGTCTTCGCGGTCGCGTACGCGCTCGCCGGGCGCGAGCGCGGCTTCGGCCGGATCGCGGCGCTGCTCGTCCCGCTGGAGCTGGCCGCCGACACCGTCTTCACCACCGGCCAGCACGTCTGTTACGGCGAGGCGGGCGGCCCGGTCGCGGGCCCGCTGCGCGCGTTCGGCTTCGACGTGCTGTGCGCGGGGAACGTCGGTACGCCGCTGGCGCGGATGACCGGCACGGGCACCGACAAGGCCGCCGTGCTGTTCGCCCACGCCGACCCGGGAGCCTCCTGGCTGCTGCTCGGCGCGCACGTCACGGTCGGGCTGCTCGCGGCCGCCTGGCTGCGCCGCGGCGAGCAGGCCCTCGCGCAACTGCTGCGCGCCGTGGCCGCGTTCGCGTTCCGGCCGCTCCTGATCGCCTGCGCCGCAGTGCGTGCGCACCGCGAGCCGGTGGGCCGCGCCCCGCGCCCCGCCGCCCGCGTACAGGCCGCGCACACCCGGATCTGGGTGCACTCCGTGGGACGGCGCGGACCGCCGTGCCTGGCCGCCTGAGCCAGTCGTACGGCAGTCCCCCCAATTCTTCTCACACGTCTACGGAGTACGAACATCATGAGCAAGCGCAACAGCCAGCAGGCGAAGACGGCGGCCCGCGAGCGGCTGCGCATCGAGCGCGAGCGCCAGGCCAAGAAGGACAGGACGAAGCGGCAGGCCATCGTCGCGAGCTCCATCGTCGGTGTCCTCGCGATAGTCGGCGTCGGCGCCTACTTCATCAAGCAGGCCAGCGAGCCGTCCTACTGGGACGCCGCCAAGGACGAGGCCCTGGTCGCGCCGAAGAACACCACCGGCAAGGACAACACCACCGTCACGCTGGGCAAGGACTCCGCGAAGAAGACGGTCATCGCGTACGAGGACTCGCGCTGCCCCGTGTGCGCCGCCTTCGAGCAGACGGTCGGCCCGACGGTGAAGAAGGACCTCGACGACGGCAAGTACAAGCTCCAGTACGTCGGTGCCACCTTCCTCGACACCAACCTCCAGGGCGAGGGCTCGAAGAACGCGCTCAGCGCGCTCGGTTCGGCCCTGAACGTCTCCAAGGACGCGTTCTGGGACTTCAAGGAGGCGCTGTACTCCAAGAAGTGGCACCCGGAGGAGACCGACGACAAGTTCAAGGACGACGCGTACCTCATCAAGGTCGCGAACACCGTCCCGGAACTGAAGGACAACAAGGCCTTCCAGAAGGACGTCAAGGACGGCACCTTCGACAAGTGGGCGCTGACCATGTCGAAGAAGTTCGACGACAACAAGTACGGCGTGCAGGGCACCCCGTCGTTCGTCGTGGACGGCAAGAAGCTCACCGGCTCCGACGGCCAGAACGCGCCGAGTACGGTCGCCGACTGGAACACGGCCGTGGACAAGGCCCTCAAGGGCTGACTCTTCACTGAAGGGCGGGCGAACTCTTCGCGGTTCGCCCGCCCTTGGCGCGTACTGGTCAGTAATGTGATCGTCCGTGACCAGTCGACTTCTGCCAGAACCCTCAACTCCGCGCCGCCGTACGGTCGTCAAGGCCGCGGCCGCCACTGCCGTACTCGCCGCGCCCCTCGCCGCCGCGGCCACCGCGCACGCCGCGGAGGCGCCCGCCTTCCTGCACGGCGTCGCGTCCGGCGACCCACTGCCCGACGGCATCCTGCTGTGGACCCGCGTGACCCCCACCCCCGAGGCCGTCCCCGGCTCCGGCAAGGGCCCCGACATAGAAGTGGGCTGGGAGATCGCCGAGGACAGCGCCTTCCGTACGGTCGTGGGCCGGGGCACCACCACCGCGAGCGCCGCCTCCGACCACACGGTGAAGGCCGATGTAAGGGGCTTGCGCCCGGCGACCGCCTATTACTTCCGCTTCTCCGTGGAAGGCGTCCACTCCCCCGCGGCCCGCACCCGCACGGCCCCCGCCGCCGACGCCTCCGCGGCCGGCCTGCGCTTCGGCGTCGTCTCCTGCGCCAACTGGGAGGCCGGCTACTTCTCCGCCTACAGGCACCTGGCCGCCCGTACCGACCTGGACGCGGTCTTCCATCTCGGCGACTACATCTACGAGTACAAGACCGGCGAGTACCCGGCGGCGCAGTACACCGTCCGCCCGCACGAGCCGGCCCACGAGATCGTCTCGCTCGCCGACTACCGGATCCGGCACGGCCTGCACAAGACGGACGACGACGTACGGGCCCTGCACGCGGCGCACCCGCTGATCGCGATATGGGACGACCACGAGTTCGCCAACGACGCCTGGTCCGGCGGCGCCGAGAACCACACGCCGGGCACCGAGGGCGACTGGGCCGCCCGCCAACAGGCCGCCAAGCAGGCCTACTTCGAGTGGATGCCGGTCCGCGCGTCCACCGCGGGCACGGTCTACCGCCGGCTGCGCTTCGGCAAGCTGGCCGATCTGCACCTGCTCGACCTGCGCTCCTTCCGCTCCCAGCAGTCGAGCGTCGGCAGCGGTGACGTGGACGACGCGGACCGTACGATCACGGGCCGCGCCCAGCTCGACTGGCTGAAGTCCGGGCTCGCCGCCTCCGACGCGCGCTGGAAGCTGGTCGGCACGTCGGTGATGATCTCGCCGGTCGCCTTCGGCTCGCTGCCCGCTCATCTCCTGGGCCCGCTCGGGGAGTTGCTGGGCCTGCCCGAGGGCGGCCTCGCGATCAACGTCGACCAGTGGGACGGCTACACGCACGACCGCAAGGAGCTCATCGGCCACCTGCGCGACCACGGCATCCGCGACACCGTCTTCCTCACCGGCGACATCCACATGGCGTGGGCCAACGACGTGCCCGCTCAGGCGGCGACGTACCCGCTCTCGCCGTCCGCGGCCACGGAGTTCGTCGTCACGTCGGTGACCTCCGACAACCTGGACGACATCCTGCACGTGGCCCCCGACACGGTCTCGACGGTCGCCGAGGGCGCGATCAAGGCGGCCAACCGGCATGTGAAGTGGCTGGACATGGACTCTCACGGCTACGGAGTCCTGGACGTGACGGCCGAGCGGGCGCAGATGGACTACTACGTGATCTCCGACCGTACGGACAAGAACGCCACAACCTCCTGGAAACGTTCGTACCGCACGCGCAGCGGCACACAGAAGGTCGAGCGCGTGGACGCGCCGGTACGGTGAATTCCGGCCACCGGCGGGCACGTTAAGGGCGGATGACGCCGCCCCTCGGGCGCTCACGGTGGGTGGTGCGGACGCGGTCCGGCGCGGACCCGAATGCGGACACACCACCCACCCCGGTAACCCCAGCCGTTACGTCCACGTCTCAAACTCCGGACGGGGACCGAATTTCTTCTCCCGGTTGCCCCGGTTTGCCCGGCACAACTCCGCGATCGATGCGACCAGTTACCCGCTCTTCCAGGAGTGACATGGCCACGTAATCTCCCCGCGGCGGCGAGGAAGTCCCTCCCCGCCGGTGTCCGCGAGGAGCCCCACCATGACCTCTTCCGCAACAGCCCGCCCCACCCAGCGCCTGCGCCGCCGTCTGCTCGGCACCGCGGTGCTCGCCGGAACCCTGGCCCTGGTCCCGCTCTCCGCCCCCACGGGCAGCGCCGCCGCGAAGACCACGGCCGCGGAGAAGTGCGCCACCGGCACGAACGCGGTCGCCCGCGAGAAGAAGCCCACGGGCGCGGAGCACGCGAACGAGCCCAACGAGCTGACCGCCGCGCAGGCCAAGTCCATGGACGCGGCGCTCCAGAAGAGACTCGACAAGATGCGCGCCGACGGGTCCCTGCGCCAGGGCCTGGCCGCCGCGTCGACGTCCATACCGGTGTACGTCCACGTCATCCACGACGGCGCCACCGGCAACCTGTCGTCGACCGCGATCGCCAACCAGATCAGCGTCCTGAACGCCGCCTACAGCGGCCAGGGCACCGGCAACGTGGACTCCGGCTTCACGTTCACGCTGGCCGGCACCGACTACACGGACAACGCCTCCTGGTACAACGGCATCACTCCGGGCTCCGCTGCCGAGAAGTCGATGAAGTCCACCCTGCGCAAGGGCGGCGCGAACGCGCTGAACTTCTACACCGCGAACCTCGGCCAGGACCTGCTCGGCTGGGCCACGTTCCCGTCCTCGTACAAGTCGAACCCGTCCGACGACGGCGTGGTCATCCTCGACACCTCGCTGCCCGGCGGCTCCGCGACGAACTACAACGAGGGCGACACCGGCACGCACGAGATCGGCCACTGGCTGGGGCTGTACCACACCTTCCAGGGCGGCTGTAACGGCAACGGCGACTACGTGGCCGACACCCCGGCCGAGAAGAGCGCCGCCTACCAGTGCCCGACCGGGCGCGACACCTGCGCGAGCAAGGCGGGCGTCGACCCGATCCACAACTTCATGGACTACACGTACGACTCCTGCATGTACCAGTTCACCGCCGGTCAGGTGCAGCGCATGAAGGACAGCTGGACGGCGTACCGGGCTGGTTAGAGGCTGTCGAGGAAGCCGAGCGCCACCCGCCAGGTGGCCTCGGCTGCCTCCTCGTCGTAGTCCGGCAGGTCGGGGTCGGTGTAGAGATGGCCGGCCCCGGCGTACCGGTAGACCTCGACGTCGGCGCCCGTGCGGCCCATCTGGAGGTACCAGGCGGTCAGCCAGTCGTCCGTCTCGAACGGGTCGGGCTCGGCGACGTGCAGCTGGACCGGGAGCTCGTCCACGGAGACGTTCTCCGCGATGTCGGACGTGCCGTGCAGGAGCAGCAGCCCCTTCGCCTTCTCGTCGCCCAGGGCGAGGGTCTGGGCGGTCGCGGCGCCCAGCGAGAAGCCCGCGTAGACGAGGCCGCGGTCGGAGTAGGGCGCGGCGGCGAGCACGGCCCGCTTGAGCAGCTCGTCCTTGCCGATCTCGTCCTTGAAGGCCATGCCCTCCTCGACGGTGTCGAAGGTGCGTCCCTCGAAGAGATCCGGGGTCCACACCTCGTGCCCGGCGGCGCGCAGCCGGTCGGCCGCGGCCTCCACGGCGGGCCGCAGTCCGTACGTCGAGTGGAAAAGCATGATGTTCATGAGCCCCATGGTGCCAGGACCCGGTGACGTGTGAGATCCACGATCCCGGTTACGGTCGAGGCATGGAGAACGTACTGCGCCCACTGATCGTTGTCGGTGGCTCGGTCGTGCTCACCCTGTTCGTGGGGTGGGCCGTCGACCGTCTGCTGCAGCGCGCCGACCGGCGTCACCACGAGACCCCGCTGTGGGGCCTGCTGCGCCGCTGCCGACTGCCCCTCCAATTCGTGCTCTGCACGGCCCTTTTGCGCGGGTCGTACGACCAGGCCCAGATCGCCCCCGAGCACTCCGCCGGGATCGGGGAGACGCTCAATCTGGTCCTCATCGGCGCCACCGCCTGGCTGATCGTCCGGATCGCCGCCGCGATCGTCGAGTCCTCGTACGCCCGCTACGCCAACGCCCACCGCGACCCGGCCCGGGTCCGCCGGGTGCGCACCCAGGTCACCCTCATCCAGCGGGTCGTCACGGCGATCGTCGGTGTGGTCGCGGTGGCCGCGATGCTGCTGACCTTCCCCGCCTTCAGGGCGGCCGGCGCCTCGCTGCTCGCCTCGGCCGGCCTCCTCGGCATCGTCGCCGGTATCGCCGCCCAGTCCACCCTCGGCAACCTCTTCGCCGGCCTGCAGATCGCCTTCGGCGACATGGTCCGCATAGGGGACACCGTGGTCGTGGACGGCGAGTGGGGCACCGTGGAGGAGATCACCCTCACGTTCCTCGCCGTGCGCACCTGGGACGAGCGCCGGATCACGATGCCCGTGTCGTACTTCACCTCGAAGCCGTTCGAGAACTGGTCGCGCGGCGGCGCCCAGATGACCGGCACCGTCTTCTTCCACCTGGACCACAGCGCACCCGTCCCGGCGATGCGCGAGAAGCTCCACGACATCCTGCGCGAGTGCGCGGCCTGGGACGGCCGCGACTGGGGCCTGGCCGTCACCGACACCACGCCCAGCACCCTCCAGGTCCGCGCCCTGGTCACGGCCAAGGACGCGGACGACATCTGGACGGTGCGGGTCACGGTCCGCGAGCAGCTGGTCCGCTGGCTGACCGAGCAGCACCCGTACGCGCTGCCGCGGATCAACACGGCGACCGCGCTGGTCGGCCGGGGCGAGACGCTGGAGTCCCTCCCCGACCACGTGCTCTCCCGCGACGGCCACGCCCCGCGCACGGGCCGCGGCTAGCGCCCCAGCAGCTCCCCGCCGTTGACCTGCACGATCTGTCCGCTCACATGCCCGCCGCCCGGCGACGCCAGCCACAGCAGCGTGGAGGCCACGTCGCCGGGCGTCCCGGCGCGTCCGGTCGGGATGGCCCCGACCCGCCTGCGGTACTCCTCCTCGGGCATCGAGGGCCCGAAGAACTCGGTGTCCTCGATGTAGCCGGGGGCGACGGCGTTCACGGTGATGCCGCGCGGCCCGAGCGCCTTGGCGAGGTCGAAGGTGTACGGGTGCAGGGCGGCCTTGGAGCCCCCGTAGGCGCCGCCTCCGCCGGAGCCGCGCAGCGCGGCGATGGAGGTGACGAAGAGGATCCGCCCGCCGGGTGAGGCCAGGTCCTCGCGCAGCGCCTCGGTCAGCAGAATCGAAGTGAGCGTGTTGATACGGAAGTTGGAGTTCCAGTCGTGGACGACGGCCTCCAACGGGTCGTCCCCGTCCGGGCCTTCGAGCATCCGGCCGCCGATCCCGCCCGCGCTGTGCACGAGCACGTCGACCCGCCCGCCGAACGCCTCGCGCGCGAACTCCGCCGCGCCGCGCGCCCCTTGGACCGTGCTGAGATCCGCGGCGTAGATCATCTTGCCGCCGGGCACGTCGGCCTTCTCCAGGACCTCGACGCGCCGCCCGAGGATGAGCACCCGGTCCCCTCCGGCGGCGAACGCCTGCGCCGCCGCGAGCCCGATTCCCGTACCGCCACCGGTGACTATCACGTTGCGTGCCATGTGCACGAGCCTAAGACGTGAAGCACGCTCTAACGCAGGCTGCGCACATCCAGCTGCCGCAGCACCCGGTCGACCACCTCGGGATCGGCGCCCGGTTCACTGCGCGCGGACAGCACCTCGTGGCGTGCCGCCGACATCATCTCGCCCTGGATACGCCGGATCCGCTTGATCCTCGCGTACCGCTTGGCCTGCGACTCGCGGCGCTCCTCCGCCCCCATCTCGGGGTTGATGCGCAGCCCGATGTCGTACGCCCGGCGCAGCATCTGCTCCTGCACCTCCTCCGGCAGCTCCTCGACCTCCTCGATCTCCTTGAGCCGCCGCTTCGCGGCCTTCGCGGCGCGCAGGGCGAGCTCCTTCTCGTACTCCTGCTCGGCCTCCGTGTCGGCCCGCACCTTCAGCTTCTTCACCAGCCACGGCAGACTCAGCCCCTGGATGACCAGCGTCGCCATGATGACGCCGAAGGCGATGAAGACGATCTCGTCCCGGTCCGGGAACGGTGAGCCGTCGTCCATGGTCAGCGGGACGGCGAGGGCCAGCGCGACGGACGCCACCCCGCGCATCCCCGACCACCACATGACGACGGTCTCGCGCCAGCTGACCGGGATCTCCTCCTCGACGTCGCGCCGCGCGTGCAGCCGCTGCGTCACCCACGTCATCGGCAGCAGCCACAGCAGCCGTACGACGATGACGACGGCGACGACCGCGCCCGCCCAGCCCAGCATCTCGCCCCAGCGCCCCTGCGCGGTCCTGACGACGTTGTGCACCTCCAGGCCGATGAGACCGAAGGCGACGCCGGTGACGAGGGTGTCGACGACGTCCCAGAACGCGCGCCCGGTCAGCCGTGTGAGCACGTCGTCCGCGTCGAAGGCCCGCTCCGCGAGGAACATCGCGGTGGTCAGGACGGCCAGCACGCCCGAGCCGTGCAGTTCTTCGGCGAGGACGTACGAGGCGTACGGGACCAGGAGGGTGAGTCCTACCTGGAGGGTCGCGTCGCCGAGGTAGCCGATGAGCTTGTTGGCGGCCCAGCCGAGCGCCCAGCCGACGGCGATGGCCACGACGGCGGACAGTACGAGCGCGAGCGCGGCCTCGGGCAGCGAGAAAGTGCCGCTGACGGCGGCGGCGATCGCGACGTGGTAGAGCACGATCGCGGTCACGTCGTTGAAGAGCCCCTCGCCCTCCAGGATCGACACCAAGCGCCGGGGCAGGCCGAGTTGACCGGCGACGGCGGTCGCGGCGACCGGGTCGGGCGGCGCCACCAGCGCGCCGAGCGCGACGGCGGCGGCCAGCGGAAGGCCGGGCACGATGGCGTCGGCGACGACGGCGACCGCGGCCGTCGTCACGAAGACGAGGGCGACGGCGAGCAGGAAGATCGGGCGTTTGTTGGACGCGAACTGCCGCCATGACGTGCGGTGCACGGCCGCGTAGAGAAGCGGCGGCAGCACGAGCGGCAGGATCAGATCGGGGTTGATGTCGACGTTCGGCACGGCCTGGATCAGGGCCAGGACGATGCCGAGCAGGGTCATCAGGACGGGCGCGGGGAGCCCGAGCCGGTCACCGAGCGGCACGCTCAGGACGGCCCCGAGCAACAGCACGAACAGCAGGGCCAATTGATCCACGGGGGCTCCGACCGGACTCGATGATCAAGACGTTCGGAGACCAAGGGTGCCACGCCCACCCGGCGTTACCGGCAAAGCGGACAGATGGCGCACGCGCCTCGGGGCGATCCGCCGCTCAGCCGAGGCTCTTGCGCATCGCCCGGTGCGGAATCCCCGCGTCCGGGAACTCGGGCCCGTACACCACGTACCCGAGCCGCTCGTAGAACCCCAGCGCGTGGGTCTGCGCGTGCAGGTCGACCGCGGCGAGCCCGCGCTCCCGCGCGGCGTCCTCGATCGCCCGCACCAGCGCCGCCCCGACGCCGAGCCCGCGGGCGGGCTTCGCGACGGCCAGCCGGCCGAGCGCGCCGACGTCCGCCGCCCCGCCGTTCTTCACCGCGGCGGCGTCGCCGGTCAGGAGCCGCCCCGTACCGAGCGCGACCCCGTCCTCCCGGACGGCGAGGACATGCACGGCCCCGGCGTCGTACGCGTCGTACTCAAGATCCTCCGGCACGCCCTGCTCGCCGACGAAGACCTCTCTGCGGACGGCGAAACAGGCTTCCTTGTCCGCGTCGGCCTCGGCGACCCGGACCACGTACGCGGCGCTCATGAGCTCTCCGCGCGCACCCGGTCGAGGGCGACCTGAAGGTCCTCGGGGTACTCGCTCTCGAACTGGACCCACTGCCCGTCCGAGGGGTGCTCGAAGCCGAGCCGCACCGCGTGGAGCCACTGCCTAGTGATGCCGAGCCGCTTGGCGAGCGTCGGGTCGGCGCCGTACGTCAGGTCGCCGACACAGGGGTGACGGTGCGCGGACATGTGCACACGGATCTGGTGGGTGCGACCGGTCTCCAGCTTGATGTCCAGCAGGGAGGCGGAGCGGAACGCCTCGATGAGGTCGTAGTGCGTCACCGACGGCTTGCCCTCGGCCGTGACGGCCCACTTGTAGTCGTGGTTCGGGTGGCGGCCGATAGGGGCGTCGATGGTGCCGCTCATCGGGTCGGGGTGGCCCTGCACGAGCGCGTGGTAGCGCTTGTCCGGGACGCGCTCCTTGAACTGCCGCTTCAGCGACGTGTACGCGCGCTCCGACTTGGCGACGACCATCAGGCCGGAGGTGCCGACGTCGAGGCGGTGCACGATGCCCTGGCGCTCCGCGGCACCGGACGTGGAGATCCGGTACCCGGCGGCGGCGAGCCCGCCGATGACGGTGGTCCCGGTCCAGCCGGGGCTGGGGTGAGCCGCGACGCCGACCGGCTTCACGATGACGACGATGTCGTCGTCGTCGTGCACGATCTCCATGCCCTCGACGGGCTCGGCGACGATCTGCACCGGAGCGGGCGCCTGCGGCATCTCCACTTCCAGCCAGGCGCCGCCGTGCACCCGCTCGGACTTGCCCACGACCGAGCCGTCCACCATGACCTTCCCGGCGGCGGCAAGCTCGGCGGCCTTGGTACGGGAGAAGCCGAACATGCGGGAGATGGCGGCGTCGACACGCTCGCCCTCCAGGCCGTCGGGCACGGGCAGGGTGCGGATCTCGGGAATCGTGCTCACCCGTCGAGTATGCAGGAGCGCACCGACAGTCCCGTACGCCAGCCCCGTGACCTGGGGCTCGGTCCCGGGCTCAGTCCTTGTGCACGGTCCCGTCGGGGTCGATCCCGCGGAAGGAGAGCAGCACGATCAGGATGCCGCCGCAGACGATGGCCGAGTCGGCGAGGTTGAACACGGGGTAGTTCTTCGGCGCGATGAAGTCCACGACCGCGCCCTCGAAGACGCCCGGCGCCCGGAAGATCCGGTCCGTGAGGTTGCCGAGCGCACCGCCGAGCAGCAGCCCGAGCGCGATCGCCCAGGGCGTGCTGTAGAGCTTCTTCGCGAGCCGCGCGATGACGACGATCACCGCCGCCGCGATCAGCGTGAAGACGATCGTGAACGCCTCGCCGATGCCCCAGGCCGCGCCCGGGTTCCTGATCACTTCGAGCTTCAGCCAGTCACCGAGGATCTCGATGGAGTCCTGGTGCTCCAGCTTCGCGACCACGAGCAGCTTGCTGACCAGGTCGAAGGCGTACGCCAGCGCGGCCACGGCGAACAGGACGGCGATGCGCCGCCTGCCCCTGGGCCGCTCGGCGCTCTCCTCGGCCGGGGTCGCGGCCTCGTCGGCCTTCTCCGGCTCGGCTGCCCCTGCCTCGGGGGAATCCGGCGTACCGATGATGCGCTCCGCCTCTGCCACGTGAGTCCCTCAAGCTAGGTACCTGACTGAGGACGAGAGTACGACACGCGCGCGCGGCAGCACATGGACGGTGCTGCCGCGCGCTGCGAAGGCGCTCAGTAGCGGCGCTCCTGCTTCTGCTTGCACTCCACGCACAGGGTGGCGCGCGGGAAGGCCTGCATCCGGGCCTTGCCGATCGGATTGCCACAGTTCTCGCAGAGCCCGTACGTCCCCGCGTCCAAGCGCTCCAGAGCCCGCTCGGTCTGCTCCAGCATCTCCCGCGCGACCGCCGCGAGCGCCATCTCGTGCTCACGGGTGATGTTCTTCGTGCCCGTGTCGGCGTCGTCGTCCCCGGCACCGTCACCGGAGTCCCTCATCAGCCCGGCGAGCCCCTCCTCCGCCGTGGCGATCTCGCTGCCGAGGCGCAGCACCTCGCTCTGCAACTCGGCACGGGCCTCCTCGACCTCGTCCGGCGTCCAGGGGTCCTCCCCCGGCCGGACCGGCAGCTCACCGGGTTCCGCGGCGGCCACCCGCGCCTTGGGAACCGCGCCGGGCTTCTTCGCCGCTGTGGCCGTGCCCTGAGTCTTCTTCGCAACCACCGTCGTGGCTCCCGTCGTCTTCGCGGCCTCGGCCGCGTCCTCGGCCGCGGAGGCGACCGCCTTCTTCACCGCACCCTTGCGCCCTGCGGGCTTCGCACCGACGCCGCCGGCCTTGCTCGTACGTTTCCCCACGACCGCCTCCGCTGCACCCTCACCGGAGACGTCGCCATCCTTGCCCGCTGCCTTCGATGCCGCACGCTTCACGCCCGCCTTCACAGCGCCCACGGCGGCCCCTTCGACAGCAGCCTCCTCCCCCGCCCCGGCCTTCGCCGTGGCGCTTCCCCCGCCCGCACCGGCCTTCGCCGCAGCGCGCTTGGCCGCGACCGACTTCGACGCAGCACCCTCGCTCGCGCCGGTCTTCGCAGCAGCGCCCTGCGAAGACGCCGCCTCCGTAGCCGCGGCCTTGCCGGCGGCTGCCTTAGTAGCGGCCGTCTTCGTAACGCCCGCCTTAGTAGCCGAGGATTTGGCAGTCGTGGCTTTGGTGGCCGCCGCCTTGGTGGCCGTGGATTTGGCAGTCGTGGCTTTGGTGGCCGTTGCCTTGGCCGGGGTCGTCTTCGCAGCCCCGACCTTCGCAGCCGTGGCCTTGGCAGCCGTGACCTTGGCCGGGGTCGCCTTCTCAGCCCCGGCCTTCGCAGCCGTGGCCTCAGCCTTCTTGGCCGCACTCTTCGCCGCGGCCGACTTCTTACCGGTCGGCGTCTCCTTGGCGGCGCCGGACGCCTTCGACGCCGGCTTCACCGCCTTGGCCCCGTGCGCCGCACGCGCAGGCGGCGGCGCGCTCTTCTTGCCGCTCACATCCTTGCCCGCGGCACCGCCGGAGGCATCGGCGCCCGCGGATCTTCCGGACGTCGACTGCTGAACGGCGGTCTTTTTCGCCACCATGGCCGCGGCCCCTTCACAAATTGTGATCTTGCACGCGAATCGTGCTGGGACGATAAATCGACTCAGAGCCCGCGGCAACGGGGCGCACTCTCCGATCCGGCCCCGCTCGCCGGCCGCCACGAGCGCCCCGCGACGAACCTGCAAGCGTTGTGCCCAGCTCCCCGCCTGGTAATCCGCCCCTCGCCCGCCCACCACCGCCCGGCCCGGGCCCCGTCCAGGATCCGCCGCCGCGCGTGTCGCCATTCGGGTCAGCGCGCGCGGCCGCCCGCCGCCGCCCGAGGCCCCGCGAAAACCGGTCGGCCGTCCCCTGCCGGGCGCCGTACACTGGGCGGAGCGAAAAGCGTGGATGGGGCCGAGTAGCGACGTACGCAGCCAAGAGCGATCCGGGGACGGTGGAAGCCCGGAGGCGAGCGCGCCGCGAAGATCACCCCGGAGCCGCCGGAAGAACGCCGCAGCGAAGCAGGAGAGACAGCAGCGGTCAGTAGACCCGGTATCGCGACCCCAATGAGGGGGCTCACCGAAGCGCTCACCGGCGCGAAGGGGAGCCAAGGAGGGTGGTACCGCGGGAGCGCGCCGCACACGGCGTACAGCACTTGAGCTCTCGTCCCTCCGACGGAGAGAAGCACGTCCGCCGGAGGAAGACTGATGACGCAGTACCGCCAGGTGCCCGCCCAGGTCGACCTGCCCGCCCTCGAGCACGCCGTGCTCGACTTCTGGCGCGAGCAGAAGATCTTCGCCAAGAGCCTGGAGCAGTCCGAAGGGCGCCCCGAGTGGGTGTTCTACGAGGGCCCGCCCACGGCCAACGGCATGCCGGGCGCCCACCACATCGAGGCCCGCGTCTTCAAGGACGTCTTCCCCCGCTTCCGCACGATGCGCGGCTACCACGTGGCCCGCAAGGCGGGCTGGGACTGCCACGGCCTCCCGGTGGAGCTGGCGGTCGAGAAGGAGCTCGGCTTCAGCGGCAAGAAGGACATCGAGGCGTACGGCATCGCCGAGTTCAACGCCAAGTGCCGCGAGTCCGTGACCCGCCACACCGACGCCTTCTCCGACCTGACGACCCGCATGGGCTACTGGGTCGACCTCGACGACGCGTACCGCACGATGGACCCCGAGTACGTCGAGTCCGTGTGGTGGTCGCTGAAGGAGATCTTCAACAAGGGCCTGCTGGTCCAGGACCACCGCGTCGCCCCCTGGTGCCCGCGCTGCGGCACGGGCCTGTCGGACCACGAGCTGGCGCAGGGCTACGAGACGGTCGTCGACCCTTCGGTCTATGTCCGTTTCCCCCTCACCTCCGGTCCGCTGGCCGGTCAGGCCTCGCTCCTGGTCTGGACGACGACGCCCTGGACCCTGGTGTCCAACACGGCGGTCGCCGCCCACCCCGACGTCCGCTACGTCGTGGTGACCGACGGCGACGAGAAGCTCGTCGTCGCCGAGCCGCTCGTCGAGAAGGCGCTCGGCGAGGGCTGGGAGACGACCGGCGAGTCCTTCACCGGTGCCGAGATGGAGCGCTGGAAGTACCAACGACCGTTCGAGCTCGTCGAGTTCCCGGCCGAGGCCCACTACGTGGTGAACGCCGAGTACGTGACGACCGAGGACGGTACGGGTCTGGTCCACCAGTCCCCCGCGTTCGGCGCCGACGACCTCAAGGTCTGCAAGGCGTACGGTCTGCCGGTGGTGAACCCGGTCCTCCAGGACGGCACGTTCGCCCCCGAGGTCCCGCTGGTCGGCGGCGTCTTCTTCAAGAAGGCCGACGAGAAGCTGACCGAGGACCTCGGCGCCCGGGGCCTCCTCTTCAAGCACATCCCGTACGAGCACAGCTACCCGCACTGCTGGCGCTGCCACACGGCGCTGCTCTACTACGCGCAGCCGTCCTGGTACATCCGCACCACCGCCGTCAAGGACCGCCTCCTCCAGGAGAACGAGAAGACCAACTGGTTCCCGGAGACGGTCAAGCACGGCCGCTTCGGCGACTGGCTGAGCAACAACATCGACTGGGCGCTGTCCCGCAACCGCTACTGGGGCACTCCGCTGCCGATCTGGCGCTGCGAAGAGGGACACCTCACGTGCGTGGGCTCGCGCGAGGAGCTGTCGCAGCTGACGGGCACCGACCAGTCGGCGCTCGACCCGCACCGCCCGTTCATCGACGACGTCACCTTCCCCTGCACCCACGAGGGCTGCTCGGCGACGGCGACGCGCGTGCCCGAGGTCATCGACGCCTGGTACGACTCGGGCTCGATGCCGTTCGCGCAGTACGGATACCCGTACCGGAACAAGGAACTGTTCGAGTCCCGCTACCCGGCGCAGTTCATCTCCGAGGCCATCGACCAGACGCGCGGCTGGTTCTACACGCTGATGGCGGTCGGCACCCTGGTCTTCGACAAGTCGTCGTACGAGAACGTGGTCTGTCTCGGCCACATCCTCGCCGAGGACGGCCGCAAGATGTCCAAGCACCTGGGCAACACCCTGGACCCGATCCCGCTGATGGACCGTCACG
The DNA here is from genome assembly GCF_040679615.1 of Streptomyces sp. NPDC052225. Lineage (NCBI taxonomy): Bacteria > Bacillati > Actinomycetota > Actinomycetes > Kitasatosporales > Streptomycetaceae > Streptomyces > Streptomyces sp. NPDC052225. The sequence goes on from NZ_JBFAVD010000007.1 coordinate 242,565, forward strand.
GCGCGGACGCGGTGCGCTGGTTCATGGCGGCCGGCGGCTCCCCGTGGGCGGCCCGCCGCGTCGGCCACGGCACGATCCAGGAGGTCGTCCGCAAGACGCTCCTCACGTACTGGAACACGGTCGCCTTCCAGGCCCTGTACGCCCGCACGTCGAACTGGGCGCCCAGCGAGGCGGACCCGGCCCCGGCCGACCGCACGGTCCTCGACCGCTGGCTGCTCTCGGAGCTGCACCAGCTCACGGTCGACGTCACCAACTCCCTTGAGGCGTACGACACCCAGCGCGCCGGCAAGCTCCTCTCGTCGTTCGTCGACGACCTGTCCAACTGGTACGTGCGCCGCTCGCGCCGCCGCTTCTGGCAGGGCGACAAGGCCGCGCTGCGCACCCTGCACGACGTGGTGGTGACGGTCACTCAGCTGATGGCGCCGCTCACGCCGTTCATCGCGGAGCGGGTCTGGCAGGACCTGGTCGTCCCGGTCACGCCGGACGCGCCGGAGTCGGTCCACCTGTCGTCGTGGCCGGAGGCCGACACCTCGGCCATCGAACCGGAGATGTCGACGCAGATGGCACTGGTTCGCCGCCTGGTCGAGCTCGGCCGCGCCACGCGCGCGGAGTCGGGCGTCAAGACCCGCCAGCCGCTGTCCCGCGCGCTCGTCGCGGCGTCGGGCTTCGACACGCTCTCCCCCGAGCTGCACTCGCAGATCACGGAGGAGCTGAACGTCTCCTCGCTGGCCTCGCTCTCCGAGGTCGGCGGCTCCCTGGTCGACACGACGGCCAAGGCGAACTTCCGGGCGCTCGGCAAGCGCTTCGGCAAGCGCGTCCAGGACGTCGCGAAGGCCGTGGCGAACGCGGACGCCGCGGCCCTCTCCCTCGCCCTGCGCGAGGGCACGGCCACGGTGGAGGTCGACGGCGAGACGATCACGCTGGCCCCCGACGAGGTCATCATCACGGAGACCCCGCGCGAGGGCTGGTCGGTGGCGTCCGACTCCGGCGCGACGGTCGCCCTCGACCTGGAGCTCACGGAGGAGCTGCGGCAGGCGGGCCTGGCCCGTGACGCGATCCGCCTGATCCAGGAGGCCCGCAAGAACAGCGGCCTGGACGTCGCGGACCGGATCGCCCTGCGCTGGACGTCCACGGACCCGGCCGTCCTCGCCGCCCTGTCCGAGCACGCCGAGCTCATCGCGGACGAGGTCCTCGCGACGGACTTCGCCCAGGGCGAGGCGGACGACACGTACGGCACCCCGTTCACGGACGAGGGCCTGAGCCTGCAGTTCCGCCTCCGCAAGGCATAGCACCGAGAACGCCGAAGGGCCGCCCCGCCGGAGAAGTCTCCGGCGGGGCGGCCCTTCGGCGTTTCGTCCCCTCGTACAGCTGACGCACTGGGGCGGGCCGGATTCGAACCGGCGTCCTCCTACATGCCGTGAAGGCGCGACAAGCCACTGCGCTACGCACCCCAGTGCTGCCCGCACGCTAGCGGCACCCCACCCCTCGCCTCCAGCGATTTACGGCGCGAAAAGGCCCTGGCCCGGATCGCAGAAACGATCCGGGCCAGGGCCTGAATGAACGCCGACGCCTTCTCAGGCGCGCGGGGCGCCCTTAGTTGTCGTCCTCGTCGATGAGGAACCCGCGCATCGGCGACGGGGCCTGCTGCATCGGCTGCGGAGCCTGCGGCCGCACCGGCGCCATCGGCTGCGTCATCGCGGGCGACATCTGCTGCTGGCCGCCGTAGGACGGGCCGCCCTGCTGCTGGTTGCCACCCATGGCCTGGTTGCCACCGTAGGACGGGGCACCCGCACCGGCCGGAGCCATCGACGGCGCCGGCGACGGCGGCAGCGAGGCGGTGGCCGGAGTGCGCGGCGGAGCCAGCGAGTCGTCGGCCTGGGTCTCCAGCTGACGCAGCTGCGACTCCAGGTACGACTTCAGACGCGTCCGGTACTCGCGCTCGAAGCCGCGCAGGTCCTCGACCTTGCGCTCCAGCGTGGCGCGAGCGGACTCCAGGGAGCCCATCGCGACGCGGTGCTTCTCCTGCGCGTCCCGCTCCAGGGCGTCGGCCTTGGCACGGGCGTCACGCTCGAGACCCTCGGCGCGGCTGCGGGCCTCGCCGACGATCTTGTTGGCCTCGGAGCGGGCCTCGGCGATCGCCTGGTCGGCGGTCTGCTGGGCCAGCGAGAGGACACGGGCGGCGCTGTCGCCACCAGGGCCCTGACCGGGCTGCTGCATCTGCGGCGGGCCGCCGTGGCCGCCCATCGGGCCGCCCATGGGGCCACCGAGCTGCGGCTGGCCACCCATGGAGCCCTGCATCGGACCCTGCCCCATCGGGCCCTGGCCCATCGGACCGGGACCCTGCGGGCCGCCCTGCGGACCGTGTCCACCGGGGCCGGCGGGAAGCTGCGGGGCACCGCTCGGCAGCTGCGGCGGACCGCCCATGGGGCCGCCCATCTGCTGCTGCGGCGGGCCCGATATCCCGGCGGGCACGGGGGCGCCAGGACCGCGCATGCCCTGCGGGGGACCCTGCTGGTCCTGCGGACCGCCGGGGCCCTCGGGGCCCTTGCGCATGCCGCCCTGCTGCTGGTTCTGTGCAGCGGCACGGGTGGCTGCGGCCAGCTTGGCGCGCAGGTCCTCGTTCTCACGAAGGAGACGGGTCAGTTCGGCTTCGACCTCATCGAGGAAGGCATCGACCTCGTCCTCGTCATAGCCTTCTCGGAGGCGGACGGTCGTGAACTGCTTGTTCCGCACGTCCTCGGGGGTCAACGGCATCTCTTCACCTCAACGTTGTCGTCGGCATTCGGCAAGACCGTATCGTTCACAGCCGGCTCACGACGGAGATCAGGATGTAGACGATGATCATCAGTACGAAGAAGGACAGGTCGAGCGCCACGCCCCCGAGACGCAGCGGCGGAATGAACCGCCGCAGAAGCTTGAGCGGTGGATCAGTGACAGTGTAGGTGGCCTCCAGAACGACCACCATCGCCTTGCCGGGTTGCCACGAGCGGGCGAACTGGAAGACGTAGTCCATGACCAGCCGGAAGATCAGCACGATGAGGAAACACATCAGCGCGATGTAGACCACATCCAAAACCACGCCCATGTTGGTGGTTCCCTCTCCCCTGTGTCTCGTGCCTTCGTGACTAGTACATAGCTAGTCGTTGAACTAGTGCTGCGTCTCAGCTCTGGTTGAAGAACCCGCCCTCTGCGATACGGGCCTTGTCCTCCGCCGTGACATCGACGTTAGCAGGCGACAACAGGAACACCTTCTGCGTCACCCGCTCGATGCTCCCGTGCAGGCCGAAGACGAGACCGGCGGCAAAGTCGACAAGTCGCTTCGCGTCGGTGTCGTCCATCTCCGTCAGATTCATGATCACCGGGGTGCCCTCACGGAAGTGTTCCCCGATGGTACGGGCCTCGTTGTAGGTCCGGGGGTGCAACGTGGTGATGCGGTAGGGCTCCCGCTCGGACACGACCTTGGGCATGATCACCGGTGCGTTCTTCTCCAGGCTCTGACGTTCAGGTGTGATGGATGCCACGGGGGCGATTCGCGCCGGACGTCCGGATTCAGCGGGGAGCGAAGCGGGCTGCCGCGTCGGCTCCCGCTGGGCCGGCGGCTGCACCACTCGTACTGATTCCTCCACGTCCGCCACCGCGCGGGAGTTATGTGACTGATGCGACGGTTCGTGCCGTCGGCGGTCACGCTCGGGCTCCGGGTCGAGCTCGGGTTCGAAGTCGTCGTCGGGGTCGAAGCCCCGGCCGTCGTACCCATCGTCCTCCACGAGGCCGAGGTAGACCGCCATCTTGCGCATCGCGCCGGCCATGCTCTGAGTCCTCCGCTCTGTGGTGGATCGGCTGACGTCAACCAAAGTGCCCGCGATCCACGTGATCTCCCCGCCCATCAGCGAGAATGACCATATTTTCTGCTGTGGTCCGACTTCTTGGCGACGTTACCCGAGCCTGGGTCGGACGCCGAGGACCGCCGTACCGACGCGCACATGTGTCGCTCCGGCCGCCACTGCCTGCTCGAGGTCCGAACTCATCCCTGCCGAGACCATGTTCGCAGCCGGATGGGCCGCGCGCAGGACAGTCGACAAATCCATGAGCCGCTCGAACGCCGCCTGTTGCCGCCCCGCGTAGTCACCGGTGAGCGGTGCGACGGTCATCAGTCCGTCGAGCCGCAGCCCCGGAGCCTCGGCCACGCGCGCGGCCAACTCCTGCACTCCGCCCACTCCTACGCCACCGCGCTCGCCCCGGCCGTCCTCGTCCGCGTCGAGCGCGACCTGGATCAGGCACCCCAGTTCCCGCTCGGCGCGCACGGCCTCCTTGGACAGCGCCGTGACGAGCTTCGCCCGGTCCACGGACTGCACCAGATCGGCATAACTCACCACGGAACGCACCTTGTTGGTCTGAAGCTGACCGACGAAGTGCCAGGTGAGCGGCAGATCCTCGCACTCCGCGGCCTTCGGGGCCGCGTCCTGGTCCCGGTTCTCGGCCACGTGCCGCACACCGAGCCCGGACAGGATCCGCACATCGCTGGCGGGGTAGGTCTTGGTGACCACGATCAGGGTCACGTCCTCGCGCTTGCGCCCGGCGGCGTCACAGGCGGCGGAGATACGTTCCTCCACCGCGGCCAGGTTCGTTGCGAGTTCTTCCGTACGTCCCTGAAGGTCCGTCATGTCGTATCAGTCCAGCCAGACATAGCCCGCGAGCCGGCCCGTGGCCTTGTCGCGGCGGTACGAGAAGTGGTCGTGCGACTCCAGCGTGCACACCGGCGACTGCTGCCGGTCGCGCACCCCGAGCCGCTCCAGTTGCGCGTGCACACCGGCGGTCACATCGACGGCCGGAGTGCCCCAACTGGTCTCGGCGTACGCCGCGGGCTCCACCGCGGCGACCTCCGCGCGCATGTCGGCCGGGACTTCGTAGCAACGGCCGCAGACCGCGGGCCCGGTGCGGGCCACGATCCGGGCCGGCTCCGCGCCGAGGTTCACCATCTCCTCGACCGCGGCGGGCACCACCCCGGCGATCATGCCGGGGCGCCCGGCATGTGCGGCGGCAACGACTCCGGCGACCGGGTCGGCCAGCAGGACCGGGGTGCAGTCCGCGGTGAGCACGGCGAGGGCGAGCCCGCGCCGGGTGGTGACGAGTGCGTCGACGGACGGGATGTCGGCGTCCGTGGCCCAGGGCCCGTCCACCACCGCCACATCGGGCCCGTGCACCTGGTTCATCCAGACGACCCGGGCCGGCCGGAGGCCGAGCGCCTCGGCCGCCAGTTCCCGGTTGCGGAGCACGGCTTCGGGGTCGTCCCCGACCGCGCCGCCGAGATTCAGCTCCTCGTACGGAGCGGCGCTCACTCCGCCCCACCGGTCGGTGAAGGCGAAGTGCGCGCCACTCGTAGAGGTCACAGCGTCGAGCTGCTCTATCACTTCAGTGATCCGTAAGCCCGCAGGGTCACTTCAGGAAGTCCGGAACGTCCAGCTCCTCGGCCTGGCTGTCCGGGTAGGACGGCCGGGGCACCTGGGGCGGGGCGACCGGGGCGGCGGGCGTCTCGTTCACCGGAGCGGGCTCCGGCTCCGGGACCTTCTCCTCGCGCGGCGTGACGCTGCCGAGGCTGCCGAAGGTCGGGCGCGAGGGCTCGGGGGTCGACGCCGGACGGGCCGGTGCCGGTTCCTCGCGCTTGGCCGTCGACGAGCCGAGAACGTTGTCCCGCTTGGCCGGAGGCTGTCCGCCGTCGAACCCGGCGGCGATGACGGTGACCCGTACCTCGTCGCCCAGGGCGTCGTCGATGACGGCACCGAAGATGATGTTCGCCTCCGGGTGGGCCGCCTCGCTGACCAGCTGCGCGGCCTCGTTGATCTCGAAGAGACCGAGGTCCGAGCCACCGGAGATGGAGAGCAGCACACCGCGGGCGCCGTCGATGGACGCCTCCAGGAGCGGCGAGGAGATCGCCATCTCCGCGGCGGCCACCGCGCGGTCGTCGCCGCGGGCCGAGCCGATCCCCATGAGCGCCGAACCCGCCTCGGACATCACGGACTTGACGTCGGCGAAGTCGAGGTTGATCAGACCCGGGGTGGTGATGAGGTCGGTGATGCCCTGGACACCGGAGAGCAGGACCTGGTCCGCCGACTTGAAGGCGTCGAGGACGGAGACCTGCCGGTCCGAGATGGACAGGAGCCGGTCGTTCGGAATGACGATGAGGGTGTCGACCTCTTCGCGGAGCTCGGCGATGCCGTCCTCCGCCTGGTTCGCACGACGGCGGCCCTCGAAGGTGAACGGCCGGGTGACCACACCGATCGTCAGGGCGCCCAGCGAGCGAGCGATGTTGGCGACGACAGGTGCGCCGCCGGTGCCGGTGCCGCCGCCTTCTCCGGCGGTGACGAAGACCATGTCGGCCCCCTTGAGGACCTCCTCGATCTCCTCGCGGTGATCCTCGGCCGCCTTGCGCCCGACGGCCGGATTCGCTCCGGCGCCGAGTCCGCGGGTGAGTTCACGGCCGACGTCGAGCTTGACGTCCGCGTCGCTCATCAACAGGGCTTGCGCGTCGGTGTTGATGGCGATGAACTCGACGCCCTTGAGACCGACCTCGATCATCCGGTTGATGGCATTGACACCACCGCCGCCGACACCGATGACTTTGATGACTGCGAGGTAGTTCTGCGGTGCTGCCACGTCGAAGGCCTCTCGCCTCGAGTTACGTGTCGCCGCCTCGCGTTCTACGGTGCGACGACTGATGCCGAATTGGGTCGGTCCGGACTACTAGTTGACTACTAGTCGACTGCCGACCCGAACCCTAACGCTGAAGTTTAGGGTTACCAGTGTGTCTGTTCCCTGGACTCTTCCGAACCTGACACTAAGTCGACAAGTGGCGCCCGTTCAACGAACACGCCGAACCTCCCGTTTTTCTTTTCACCCTATGTGATCAGCCGTAGCGCTGCCCAACCAGGGTGCTGGCCTGCGCTGATGTGCGTCAACTCCCCGCTGACGCAGGGGCGGTGGGAACACTCACGTCGAAGTGGCGGGCCTTCGGGGCGGCTTTCATCAGCGCGACAAGAGCGCGCGACTTCGTGGCGCCCTTCTCGCCGCTTCCCCACACGACGGTGCGCCCGCCGGTGAGCTCCAGCGAGATGTCGTCGTACGAACGGACCTTGACGGTACGGGTGTCGCGCGCCGCCACCCGCGGAAGCTGTCCCGCGACGCGGACCGCCTCACGGACGAGCCGGTCCGGGCCGAAGCGTCGCAGGCTTGCCGCGGCGCCCGACTGATCCGGCGTCAATTCAAGGCGGGGAACGCCCTTCGGGGCCTTGTCGACCGTCGCGAAACGTACGCCTTCGCGGTCGACTTCGACGAACTTGCCCGAATTTCGGTCGTCTTCGACAATCAGGACCGGCTTGCGTTCCGTCACTTTCAACCCGATTCCGTGCGGCCAGGAACGCACCACGTCAACCGAGTCGATTCGGGGCAATTTCCGGCGCAACCGGTCCTCAATGGCGCCCGTGTCGACGGAAATCAGCGGGGAGCCGACCGGTACGGCCGCCGCCTCGCGCACCTCCGCGGGCGTCAGGACGTCCGTCCCCGCGGTCGTGACGCGCTCGACGCGCAGCCATTGCGACCCGTACAGGAGCCAGATGCCGCCCGCCCCGATCAGGACGAGCAGCACTCCGGTCACGACCAGGGCGCGCACGCTCGGCATGCGCACCCGGCGAGGGGCGGGGGGCGGGCCCGGATCGGACGGTTCGGCCTTGCCTCGTTCGCCGCGGTCCGCGGTGGTCGCTCCGGCCACGCTCCCCTGCCTTTACATCCGTACGTCGCTTAATGACGCGAGTTGATCGCCTCGTAGACCATCCCGACGAGCAGGTCGTCGGCGTCCCTGCGGCCGAACTCGGAGGCGGCGCGGGACATCTCGTACAGCCGGTGCGGGTCGGCGAGGACGGGCAGGACGTTGCCCTGGACCCACTCGGGGGTCAGTTCCGCGTCGTCGACCAGCAGGCCGCCGCCCGCCTTGACCACCGGCTGGGCGTTGAGCCGCTGTTCGCCGTTGCCGATGGGCAGCGGGACGTAGGCGGCCGGGAGCCCGACGGCGGAGAGTTCGGCGACGGTCATCGCGCCCGCGCGGCAGAGCATCATGTCGGCCGCGGCGTACGCGAGGTCCATCCGGTCCACGTACGGTACCGGGATGTACGGGGGCATCCCCGGCATCTGCTGGACCTGCGGCAGTTCGTTCTTCGGGCCGACCACGTGCAGGATCTGGATGCCGGACTGCTGGAGGACGGGCGCGACGCGCTGCACGACCTCGTTCAGGTGCCGGGCGCCCTGCGAGCCGCCGGAGACCAGCAGCGTCGGCAGGTTGGGGTCGAGGCCGAACGCGGCGCGCGCCTCGGGGCGCACCGCGGCGCGGTCCAGCATGGCGATGGTGCGGCGCAGCGGGATGCCGATGTAGCGGGCCCCGCGCAGCTTGCTGTCCGGGGTGGAGACGGCGACCCCCGCGGCGTACCGCGAACCGATCTTGTTGGCCAGGCCCGGGCGTGCGTTGGCCTCGTGCACGACGATCGGCACGCCGGCACGCTTGGCGGCCAGATAGCCGGGCAGCGCCACGTACCCGCCGAAGCCGACGACGCAGTCCGCCTTCGTGCGCTCCAGGATCTGCTCCGCCGCCTTGATGGTGCCGCGCAGCCGCCCGGGGACGGTGATCAGCTCAGGGGTGGGCTTGCGCGGCAGCGGGACGGCGGGGATCAGCGCCAGGTCGTAGCCGCGCTCCGGTACGAGACGGGTCTCCAGGCCGCGCTCCGTGCCGAGGGCCGTGATCCCCACGGTCGGGTCCTGCCTGCGCAGGGCGTCCGCGAGGGCGAGCGCCGGCTCGATGTGGCCGGCGGTCCCCCCACCGGCGAGTACGACATGCACCGAAATTCACCGCTCTCCGGACGTACGCGCCGAAACGCGCCGTCGCATCGTGTTCCATCTCATCCCGCGCTCCCCCGTGGTTCGCCGCATGGCGAGGGCCGCCCGCGCCGCCGGTTCGTCCCGCGCGAACGCGATCAGAAGTCCCACGGCGAACATGGTCGGCAGCAGGGCCGACCCCCCGTACGAGAACAGCGGGAGCGGGACGCCGGCGATCGGCAGCAGGCCGAGCACCGCACCGATGTTGACCACGGCCTGCGCCGTGATCCAGGTCGTCACGCCACCCGCGGCGTATCGAACGAAGGGGTCCTCCGTGCGTCCGGCCACGCGGATACCCGCATAGCCTAGAGCCGCGAACAGGGCGAGCACCGACAGCGTCCCCGCCAGGCCCAGTTCCTCACCGGTGATGGCAAAGATGAAGTCAGTGTGCGCTTCGGGAAGTTGACCCCATTTTTCCACACTCGCCCCGAGCCCGGAACCGAAGAGTCCGCCTGAGGCGAGCGCGTAGATCCCGTGCAGTCCCTGCCAGCACATGTCGTCGGGTCCCGCGTCGGCGCGACCCAGGCACGCGAGGCGGGCCATCCGGTTCGGGCTGGTCTTGATCAGCATGACGCCGATCGCACCGGCCACGGACAGGACGCCGACGAACAGCCGCGTGGGCGCCCCCGCCAGCCACAGCAGGCCGAACAGGATGGCGGTGAGCAGGATCGCGGTGCCCATGTCGCCGCCGAGCATGATCAGGCCGAGCAGCAGGAAGGCGACCGGGACCAGCGGCACCAGCATGTGTTTCCACTGGGTCAGCAGGCGCTTGTCGTGTTTGCGCGCGAGGAGATCGGCGCCCCACAGGATCAGCGCCAGCTTCCCGAACTCGCTGGGCTGCAGCATGAAGGGGCCGCCGAGCGAGATCCAGTTCTGGTTGCCGTTGATCGACACTCCTATCCCCGGCACCTGCACCAGGACCATCAGGAAGACGCTGACGGCGAGGATCGGGTACGCGAGCGCGCGGTGCAGCTTCACCGGCATGCGCAGCGCGACCAGGAGCAGGATCGTGCCGAGGACGGCCGCGACGAACTGCTTGCGGAAGAAGTACGAGCTGGACAGGCCCATTTGCAGGGCCGTGATCATCGACGCCGAGTAGACCATCACCAGGCCGAGCGCCGTGAGCAGCAGTGCGGACCCGAGGATCAGGTAGTACGCGGTCAGTGGCCGGTCCCAGGCGCGCCTGGCCTGCGCGTACAGGCGGCGCACGGGGTTGACCCGCGCCCGGTAGACCTTGCTGGTCTTCCGGGGCGGCGCGGCGGGGCGCTTGGTGGTGCGGGCGCTGCTACCGGCCATCGCCGCTCCCGTGGGCCGGTTCCTGATGCGCTGCCACGTCCCCTCCCGAAGGGTTGCCCGGCGTCACCGGGCAACCCTCTCAGGTCCCCTCAGACGCTGGTGGCGCCGAGTTCGCGGACTGCTTCCGCGAACGCCTCGCCACGCTTGTTGTAGTTGGTGAACATGTCCATCGACGCACAGGCCGGAGCCATCAGCACGGTGTCCCCCGGGCGGGCGAGCCGTGCTGCCTCCTGGACCGCCGCCGACATCGCCCCAGTGTCGGTCCGGTCGAGGTCGACCACCGGGACTTCCGGGGCGTGTCGCTCCAGGGCTTCCCGGATCAGCGCCCGGTCGGCACCGATGAGCACGACGCCTCGCAGCCGCTTCGCGGCGCCCGCGACCAGTTCGTCGAACGTAGCGCCCTTGGCCAGGCCGCCGGCGATCCACACGATGGACTCGTACGAGGCCAACGACGCTTGTGCGGCATGGGTGTTGGTCGCCTTGGAGTCGTCGACGTACGCGACCCCGTCGACGTCGGCGACGTGCGCGATGCGGTGCGCGTCCGGCGTGAAGTTGCGCAGCCCCTCGCGTACGGCCTGGGGCTCGACGCCGAAGGCGCGGGCGAGGGCCGCCGCAGCGAGGGCGTTGGCGATGTTGTGCGGGGCCGGCGGGTTCACGTCGGAGATCTCGGCGAGCTCCTGCGCGTTCTTCTGCCGGTTCTCGACGAAGGCGCGGTCGACCAGGATGCCGTCCACGACGCCGAGTTCGGAGGGGCCCGGCGTGCCGAGCGTGAAGCCGATGGCGCGGCAGCCCTCCTCGACGTCGGCCTCGACGACGAGGTCCTCGGTGGCCTTGTCCGCGACGTTGTAGACGCAGGCGACCTGATTGCCTTCGTAGATACGGCCCTTGTCGGCGGCGTACGCCTCCATGGAGCCGTGCCAGTCGAGGTGGTCGGGCGCGAGGTTCAGGACGGCGCCGGAGTGGGCGCGCAGCGAGGGCGCCCAGTGCAGCTGGTACGAGGAGAGTTCGACGGCGAACACGTCGTACGCGTCGTCGCCCTGGAGGACGACGTCGACGATCGGGGTGCCGATGTTGCCGACGGCGGCGGTGCGCAGACCGGCCGCCTCCAGGATCGACGCGAGCATCTGCGTCGTCGTGGTCTTGCCGTTCGTGCCGGTGATCGCGAGCCAGGGCGCGGCGTTCGGGCCGCGAAGGCGCCAGGCGATCTCGATGTCGCCGACGACGTCGACACCGGCCGCTCCGGCCGCCGCGAACAAGGGACTTGACGGCTTCCAGCCCGGCGACGTGACGACCAGCTCCGTGCCCTCGGGAAGCGTCTCGGCGTCTCCCAGGCGTACGGAAATCCCCTCTTCTTCAAGAAGGGCCGCCTTTTCGCGGTGGGCGGCGCTGTCGCCGCCGTCCACGACGGTCACCGACGCGCCGAGGCCGGCCAGGGCGCGGGCGGCGCTGAGGCCGCTCACGCCGAGACCGGCGACGGTGATGTTCATCCCCTGCCAGGGGCCCTGAACAGATGTCACTTCTCGGCTGCCCATCCTGCGTAGAAGAGGCCGAGTCCGACGATCACGCACATGCCCTGGATGATCCAGAACCTGACCACGACAAGGACTTCGGACCATCCCTTGAGTTCGAAGTGGTGCTGCAGTGGCGCCATACGGAAGACGCGCTTGCCGGTCATCTTGAACGAGCCGACCTGGATGACGACGGACATCGTGATGAGCACGAACAGGCCGCCGAGCAGGGCGAGCAGCATCTCGGTGCGCGAGCAGATCGCGAGACCGGCGAGGGCGCCGCCGAGGGCCAGCGAGCCCGTGTCACCCATGAAGATCTTGGCCGGTGAGGTGTTCCACCACAGGAAGCCGAAGCAGGCGCCCATGAGGGCCGATGCCACGACGGCCAGGTCGAGTGGGTCTCTGACCTCGAAACAGGCGGCCGGGTTGGTCAGGGTCTGCGAGTTGGCGCAGGACTCCTGGAACTGCCAGACGCCGATGAAGGTGTAGGCGCCGAAGACCATCACGGAGGCGCCGGTGGCGAGGCCGTCGAGGCCGTCGGTGAGGTTCACGCCGTTCGACATCGCGAGGATCATGAACAGCGCCCAGACAACGAAGAGCACCGGGCCGATCGTCCAGCCGAAGTCCTGGACGAAGGAGAGCTTGGTGGAGGCCGGGGTGTTGCCGCGTGCGTCCGCGAAGTTGATGGCGAGCAGCGCGAAGGCGATGCCGACGATCAGCTGTCCGGCCATCTTCGCCTTGGCCCGCAGACCGAGCGAACGCCGCTTGACGATCTTGATGTAGTCGTCGAGGAAGCCGACCAGGCCCATGCCCGCCATCAGGCCGAGCACGAGCAGACCCGACAGGGTCGGGGCCGCGCCGGTGATCAGCTTGCTCAGGAAGTACGCGATGAGGGTCGCCAGGATGAAGGCGATACCACCCATGGTCGGCGTACCGCGCTTGCTGGCGTGCTCGCGCGGGCCGTCGTCGCGGATGTACTGCCCGTAGCCCTTGCGCGCGAGGAGCTTGATGAGCAACGGCGTTCCGGCCAGGGTCAGGAAGAGACCGATGACGCCCGCGAAGAGGATCTGCTTCATCATCGGGCATCGCCCCCGTTCTCGAAGCCCTCGAGCAGCGCCTGTGCCAGGCTCTCCAGGCCGACCGACCTGGATGCCTTCACGAGCACGACGTCACCCGGGCGCAGCTCGCTGCGCAACAGGTCGATCGCCGCCTGTGTGTCGGACACGTGCACCGACTCCTCACCCCACGAACCCTCGTTATAGGCGCCCAGTTGCAGCCAGGACGCTTCCCTGCCCCCGACTGCCACGAGCTTGCTGACGTTGAGCCGGACAGCGAGCCGTCCGACCGCGTCGTGCTCGGCCAGCGACTCGTCGCCCAGCTCGGCCATGTGCCCGAGCACCGCCCACGTACGACGTCCCTTGCCCATGGCCACGAGCGCGCGCAGCGCCGCTCGCATGGACTCGGGGTTCGCGTTGTAGGCGTCGTTGACGATCGTGACGCCGTCCGGGCGCTCGGTGACCTCCATGCGCCAGCGGGACAGTGTGCCCGCCTCGGAGAGCGCGAGGGCGATCTCCGATACGGACATGCCAAGGTCATGGGCGACGGCGGCCGCGGCGAGCGCGTTCGACACGTGATGCTCACCGTACAGGCGCAAGGTCACTTCGCTGCACCCGGTGGGTGTGTGAAGGCTGAAGGCGGGCTGACCGTTCTCCGTGAGCCGGACATTCTCGGCACGTACGTCGGCTTCGGCGCTCTCTCCGAAGAAGAGCACCTTCGCCTTCGTACGGGAGGCCATGGCCTTCACCAGCGGGTCGTCCGCGTTGAGGATCGCGGTGCCCTCGGCGGGCAGTGCCTCGACCAGTTCGCCCTTGGCCTGCGCGATCTGCTCGCGGCCGCCGAACTCGCCGATGTGGGCGGTGCCGACGTTCAGGACGACACCGACCTTCGGGGGCGTCAGGCCCGTCAGGTACCGGATGTGGCCGATGCCGCGGGCGCCCATCTCCAGGACGAGGAACCTGGTCGCGTCGGTGGCGGACAGGGCGGTCAGCGGCAGGCCGATCTCGTTGTTGAACGAGCCGGGCGTGAACACCGTCTCCGCCTTGCGCCGGAGCACCTGCGCGATGAGGTCCTTGGTGCTGGTCTTGCCGGCCGATCCGGTCAGCGCGACGAGGGTGGCGCCGAGCCGCTCGACGACGTGCCGGGCGAGCGCGCCGAGCGCCGCCTGTACGTCGTCGACGACGATGGCGGGCACGCCGACGGGGCGGGACGCCAGTACGGCGACCGCGCCCTTGTCCACGACGTCGCGCGCGTAGTCGTGGCCGTCCACGCGCTCGCCGACGAACGCGGCGAACAGGCTGCCGGCCTCGACCTTGCGCGAGTCGATGACGACAGGTCCGGTCACCCGGACCTGCGGATCCGGTATGTCGTACGTCTGCCCGCCGACGACTGAGGCGATCTCGGCGAGGGAGAGGGCGATCACAACTTCATCCCTGGGTTTGCTCGATGGCTTCGCGAAGCACCAGGCGGTCGTCGAAGGGACGCACCACCCCGGCGATGTCCTGGCCCTGCTCGTGGCCCTTGCCCGCGACGAGCACCGTGTCGCCCGGCTGCGCGCGGGCGACGGCCGCGGCGATGGCGGCGGCCCGGTCCTCGAAGACGGCGACGTCGCCGCGCTCGTGGGCCGGCACGTCGGCCGCGCCCGCCAGCATCGTGGCGAGGATCGCGAGGGGGTCCTCGGAGCGGGGGTTGTCGGAGGTGAGGATGGCCGTGTCGGCGAACCGGGCGGCAGCGGCGCCCATGGGCATCCGCTTGGTCCTGTCCCGGTCGCCGCCGCAGCCGAGCACGATGTGCAGCTTGTTCTCGGTGACCTTGCGCAGCGCCTTCAGCACGGACTCGACGGCGTCGGTCTTGTGGGCGTAGTCGACGACGGCGAGGTACGGCTGGCCCGCGTCCACGCGCTCCAGGCGGCCGGGGACGCCGGGTACGGCGGCGACGCCGTCGGCCGCGGTCTGCGGGTCGATCCCGGCGACGGCGAGGGTGACGATCGCGGCGAGGGTGTTCGCGACGTTGAAGGGGCCGGGCAGCGGCGCCTTGGCGGCGATCCGCTCGCCCTTGGGGCCGACGACGGTCAACGTCGAGCCGAGCGGCCCGACTTCGACGTCCTCGGCGCGCCAGTCGGCGTCGGGGTGGCCCTCGGCGGAGAAGGTCACGACGGGCACTTCGGACTCGTCGACGAGCCGGCGCCCGTACTCGTCGTCGAAGTTCACGACGCCCTGTTTGCTGCGCGCTTTGGTGAACAGCTGCGCCTTCGCCCGGAAGTAGTCCTCCATGTCGGAGTGGAACTCCATGTGCTCCGGGCTGAGGTTGTTGAAGACGGCCACGTCGAAGACGCAGCCGTCGACCCGGCCGAGCACGAGGGCGTGGCTGGAGACCTCCATGGCGACGGCGTCGACGCCGCGCTCGCGCATGACCGCGAACAGGGCCTGGAGGTCGGTGGCTTCGGGGGTGGTGCGCTCGGACTTGATGCGCTCGTCGCCGATGCGCATCTCGACGGTGCCGATGAGCCCGGTCGAGCGGACCTCTTTCAGGCCACCCTCCACGAGGTACGCGGTGGTGGTCTTGCCCGACGTGCCGGTGATGCCGAGTTGCAGCAGGTCCTTGCCCGGGTGGCCGTAGATGGTGGCGGCCAGTTCGCCCATGCGTCCGCGCGGGTTGTCCACGACGAGCGGCACGAGTCCGGCGTCGGCGACGCGGTCGGCGCCCGCCGGGTCGGTCAGCGCGGCGACGGCACCGAGCGAGGCGGCCTGCGCGGCGAAGTCGGCTCCGTGGGCGCGGGCTCCGGGCAGGGCCGCGTACAGGTCACCGGGGCGCACCGCACGGGAGTCGTGGGTGATGCCGGTGATCTCCACGGCGGCCTGGGGTGCGGGGACACCCAGCTGACCGGCCAGTTCCGCGAGAGGTGTGGCGGAGACCTCGACCGGTCGCGGCGGCCCGGGATATGTCACGGGTGCGCCCTTCTGGGTGGTTTGGGACTGATCAGCGTGTGGCACGGCGGTGAGCGTACCGGGCGCACCCCGCCCTGAGCGAAGCGAGGGGCGTGGCGCGGGCCGGTTCCCTGGATCGGGGGTGATGGTTCTCACGAGCCCTTCAGGAGTTACGGGTGATCATGGTCACGGGCCGTCATGGCTGGAAAGTGACGGGGAGCCGCGCGGACTTGGCGCCCGTGGGCGGCACTTGAAGGGTCTTCAGGGCGAACTCCATGACCTGCTTGTAGATGGGCCCGCAGATCTGGCCGCCGAAATAGCTGCCCTTCGTGGCGTTCTGGATTGCGCAGTAGACGGTGACGCGCGGCTTGTCCGCCGGCGCGAACCCGGCGAACGACGAGGTGTACCCCTTGTAGCGGCCGGTGGCCGGATCGACGCGGTTGGCCGTGCCCGTCTTGCCCGCGACGCGGTAGCCGGGGATGCGGGCCTTGGCGCCGGTCCCCTCCTCGTCGTCGACGACGGACTCCAGCATCTGCGCGACCGTCTTCGCCGTCTTCTCGCTGACGACGCGGGTCTGCTTGGGCTTGGGCGCGGGCGTGAACCGGCCGTCGGGGCCCTTGGTGCCGCGCACCAGCGTCGGCTCGATCCGTACGCCGCCGTTGGCGATGGTCGAGTACACGGAGGCGGCCTGCATCGCGTTGATCGAGAAGCCCTGGCCGAACGGGATCGTGTACTGCTGCGACGTGGACCACTTATCGGGCGCGGCGAGGATGCCGGAGGTCTCGCCGGGGAAGCCGAGACCGCTCTGCTTGCCGATGCCGAACTTGCGCAGGTACGAGTAGAGGCTCTGGTTGGCCTCGGGCTGGGTGTCGCCGAGCTCGCCCGTCGCGAGGATGGTGCCGATGTTGCTGGACTTGGCAAGCACGCCGTTCAGCGTGAGGTGCCAGGTCTTGTGGTCGACGTCGTCCTGGAAGAGGCGGTCGCCGCGGTGCAGCCGGTTGGGCACGGTGACATGGGTCATCGGCGTGGCCGCGTTCTCCTCCAGGACCGCCGCCATCGACATGACCTTGGCGGTGGAGCCGGGCTCGTAGGCGTCCTGGAGCGCCGCGTTGCCGAGGGCCGCCGCGTTCGCCTGCGACAGGTCGTTCGGGTCGAAGCCGGGCGCGTTCGCCATGGCCAGGACCTCGCCGGTCCGCGTGTCCTGCACTATCACGTAGCCGCGGTCGGCCCCGGACTTCTTCACCTGCTCGGAGATCGCGTTCTGCGCGGCCCACTGGATGTCGCGGTCGATGGTCAGCTCCACGTCGGAGCCTGCCACCGCGGGTTGCTCGGTGCTGCCGGCCGTCGGCACCTGCTGGCCGCCGGACTGGGCGTAGCGGATCTTGCCGTCCTTGCCGGAGAGCTCCTTGTTGAGCTGCTGCTCGACACCGCCGCCGCCCTTGCCGTCGGCGTTGACCCAGCCCAGTATCCCGGCGGCGAGGTCCCCGTTGGGGTACACGCGCTTGCTGCTGGGGTCGGACAGGACGCCGGACAGGACGCTCGCCTCGCGGCCCTCGGCGTTCGCCTTCTCGTTCAGCGTGGAGCGCAGGTCCTTGATCTGCTTCCAGACCTGCGGCGTCTGCCGCGCGGCGAGCCGCACGTAGCGGGTGTTCTTCGTCTTGAGCTTCCGGGTCAGCTCGGCGGCGTCGACCCCGATGATCGGCGACAGGAGCGCCGCGGCCTGCTCGGGCGCGTCCTTCACCTTGGTCGCCTTCTCGGTGAAGAGCGTGGGGTCGGCCGTGATGTCGTACGCGTCCACGCTCGACGCCAGCGAGACGCCGCCGCGGTCGGTGATCTGGCCGCGCTCGGCGGCGATGGTGTGGCTGACGTACCGGTTCAGCTCGGCTTTCGCGGCGTACGCGCTCGCGTCGACGCCCTGCACCTGGAGAAGCCGTACGACAAAGACCATGAGGACGAGCGTGAGGCCCAGGCTCACCATGCGCAGGCGCGGCCGTGGACTGCCCAGGCGCAGCGGAGTGGCGGCCTTGGAAGCCGCGGGGCGCGGGCGCCGTGCGGCGGGGCGCGCGCCGGGGGCCGGGCGCCGCTGGGCTCCCGGCCGGGCGGATCTGGCCGGGCGCGTGGGTCCTGGCACGCGGCGGCGCGGGGGCTCCTTGTCGGTCATGGCGTCACCTGCCTGAGGTCGAAGGAGCGGGGGCCGAAGGAGCGGGGGCCGAGGGCTTCACCGAGGCGGTGGTCGTCGTCGGCTGCCCGGACGGCGGGGTGGACGCGGACGGCGACGGCGTGGCCGAGGCGGACGGCGTCGTACGGACGGCCTCCGGCGGCCGGGGCGCCGGCGTGCGCAGCGGGGAGGGGAGCGAGGCGGGGCTCGGCATGCCGCGCACGGTGCCGTCGGGGTCGAGGAAGACGGGGTCTCCACCGGGCACCATGCCCAGCTCGCGGGCGCGGCGCTGGAGGGCGTCGGGCGCGGAGTAGTCGTCGACGTCGCGCTGGAGCTGCTGCTCGTCGTCGGTGAGCTCGGTGGTCTGCTTCTTGAGCTTGCTGAGCTTGAACGATCCTTCATTGAGCGAGGAGTTCAGCATCAGCAGCATGATGAGACCGCCGCCGAGCAGCAGCACGACGAGGAGGACGAACGGGGTGCGCGCGGCCTGCGCGCCGCCGGACGGGGCGAGCGGGAACAGCCGCGCGAATCTGGCGGCCCTGCCCCGCAGTTGGCCCCGGGACCCTGGAGCGCCCGAGGCGCTCCTGGAACCTTTCGAGCCACTCTTTACGCTCATGAACACCCCTCCACGCGCGCGTGCCTCACTCGGCCCTCATCCCTCGACATCCTCGCGGATGCGCTGCGCACCCCGCAGCCGTGCCGGAGCGGCCCGGCGGTTCTCGGCGACCTCTTCCTCCGTGGGAAGTTCGGCACCGCGCGTGAGCAGCTTGAGCCGCGGCTGGTAGCGCTCGGGCACGACCGGCAGGCCGGGCGGCGCCGTGGTGGCGGCACCGGCCGCGAACACCTGCTTGACCAGCCGGTCCTCCAGCGAGTGGTACGACAGCACGGCGATCCGGCCGCCGACCGCGAGCGCCTTCACGGCCCCCGGGATCGCCCGCTCCAGGACGCTCAGCTCGCCGTTGACCTCGATGCGCAGCGCCTGGAAGGTGCGCTTGGCCGGGTTGCCACCGGTGCGCTTGGCGGCCTGCGGCAGCGCGTCACGGATCAGCTCGACGAGCCGCGCGCTGTTGCTGAACGGCTCCTTCTCACGCTCCCGTACGACGGCCGAGACAATGCGTTTGGCCTGCTTCTCCTCGCCGTACTGGCGCAGGATCCGCACCAGTTCGCCCGGCGGATACGTGTTGAGGACCTCGGCGGCGCTCATCCCGGTCGTCTGGTCCATGCGCATGTCGAGCGGCGCGTCCTGCGCGTACGCGAAGCCGCGGTCGGCCTCGTCGAGCTGCATGGAGGAGACGCCGAGGTCGAACAGGACGCCCTGGACGCGCGGGATGCCCAACCGGTCGAGGACATCGGGCAGTTCGTCGTAGACGGCGTGCACGAGGGTGGCCCGGTCGCCGAAGGGCGCGAGGCGCTCACCGGACAGCCGCAGCGCTTCCTTGTCGCGGTCGAGGGCGACGAGGCGGCACGAGGGGAACGTGGAGAGCAGGGCCTCGCTGTGACCGCCGAGCCCGAGCGTGCAGTCGACGACGACCGCGCCCGGCTCGGCGAGGGCGGGGGCCAGCAGGTCCAAGCAGCGCTGGAGCATGACCGGGACGTGTCGCTGACTCAAGAGGCCCTCTCAGGTCCGGCGGCGGGCGGTACGCACTGCCGGGTCCCCGCCCGCTCGTGAAGGGGATGGTGGTCCGCCGGCGCCGGGGAAGTGACGCCGGCCGACCGGAGCGGGAGGAGGCCGAGCCGTACGTACGCGCCGCGCACGCGGGGAGCGTCCGGCAGCGCCGGGATCTCCGTATTGCTTCGTCAATGGGGTTCGGCGTCACTTTAGTCCACCGCGTCCCTCGGTCAATCAACCGGCCTGCGCGTCGCGGACGGCATCGGCGCGAAGCCGCGCACCGGTCGAATTCACCCGTCCGGCCGAGGCCCGGCCACCCCTGTGGGTTAGCTCACAACAACGCTCATTGATGTTCTTTGTCCTCTCTCACAGCGGGCTGCGACCGGCCGTGACCAGTAACGTCGGGGGCATGACGACTTCCGCATCCGTCCCGTCCGAAGGCGCCATATCCACCGGCACCGTCACCGACCGCCTCGTCGACGCCAACGCGCGGTACGCCTCCGCGTTCACCGACCCCGGCATGGACGCCCGCCCGGTGCTGCGTGTCGCCGTCGTGGCGTGCATGGACGCCCGCCTCGACCTGCACGCCGCGCTCGGCCTCGAACTCGGCGACTGCCACACCGTGCGCAACGCGGGCGGCGTCGTGACCGACGACGTGATCCGCTCCCTCACCATCAGCCAGCGGGCGCTCGGCACCCGCAGCGTGGTCCTCATCCACCACACCGGCTGCGGCCTCGAATCCCTCACCGAGGAGTTCCGGCACGAGCTGGAGATGGAGGTCGGCCAGCGGCCGAGCTGGGCGGTCGAGGGATTCCGCGACGTCGACCAGGACGTACGGCAGTCCATCCAGAAGGTGCGCACCTCGCCCTTCCTGCTCCACACCGACGACGTACGCGGCTTCGTCTTCGACGTGAAGACCGGCCGGCTGCGCGAGATCACCCCGGCCTGACGTTTCATGCCGGTCGACCTGCCCCTCAAAAGGTTGTAAGACCCGACATATCGCGGCCAGTTATCCACAGGCGAGTGACACGAACCGGTAACGCCAACAAGAATGCGTGTGTGGCACCCCGCGCGAGCGACGGAACTTTTCGCGCGTGGTGTCCGTGTTTCGGGGTGGGCCGGTCCGCGTCACAGAGCGTCGGCCCGGGAAATGTACGGGCCGAGGAGGGCCGGGTGACGACCTATGACGATCGAGCGAGCCTCACTGATCTGACCACCACTGTGGAGCGGGTCCGCAGGTCGGTGGAGGGTGTGATCGAGGGCAAGCCGGAGGTCGTACGGCTTTCGCTGACCGTGCTCCTCGCCGAGGGGCACCTGCTCATCGAGGATGTGCCGGGTGTCGGCAAGACGATGCTCGCCAAGGCGCTGGCGCGGTCCATCGACTGCTCGGTGCGCCGTATCCAGTTCACTCCCGACCTGCTGCCGTCGGACATCACCGGTGTGTCCATCTTCGACCAGCAGCGGCGGGACTTCGAGTTCAAGCCGGGCGCGATCTTCGCGCAGATCGTGATCGGCGACGAGATCAACCGCGCGTCTCCCAAGACGCAGTCCGCGCTCCTGGAGTCCATGGAGGAGCGCCAGGTCACCATCGACGGCAAGACCTACGAACTGCCCAGCCCCTTCATGGTGGTGGCGACGCAGAACCCGGTCGAGATGGAGGGGACCTATCCGCTGCCCGAGGCCCAGCGCGACCGCTTCATGGCCCGTGTCTCCATCGGCTATCCCAGCGCGGAGGCCGAGTTGCAGATGCTGGACATCCACGGCGGGGTGAACCCGCTGGACGACCTCCAGCCGGTGGCCCACGCCCACGAGATCGTGAAGCTGGTCGACGCCGTCCGCTCCGTCCACGTCGCCGACGCCGTACGGCGCTACGCGGTGGACCTGGTCGCGGCCACGCGCAGCCACCCGGACCTCAGACTCGGCGCGTCCCCGCGCGCGACGCTGCACCTGCTGCGCGCGGCGAAGGCGTCGGCGGCCCTCAGCGGCCGGGAGTACGCACTGCCGGACGACGTGCAGTCGCTGGCCGTCGCCGTCCTGGCGCACCGTCTGCTGCCCACCGCGCAGGCCCAGTTGAACCGGCGCACGGCCGAGCAGGTCGTCCTCGACATCCTGCAGCGCACCCCGGTCCCGGCCGCCGACACCCGCGCTCCGCAGGCACCGCCGCAGGGGTACACCACCAACACGACCCCTCCGATGTACGGCCAGCAGCCGCCCGGCACGCGGAGGCTGTGATGGCGTCCGGGGGGTATTACGCCGCGGAGGCGGGGGGCGGGTTCTCGGACGGCGACGGCGCGACGAACGACAAGGGGGACAAGAGCGGCCTGCGCACGGCGCTCGCCGGGCTGACCACGCGCGGCCGTTCGTTCCTCGCCGCCGGCATCGCCGCGGCGATCTGTGCCTACGTGCTCGGGCAGAGCGATCTGCTCCGCGTCGGACTGCTGCTCGCCGCCCTGCCGCTGGTCTGCGCGGGCGTGCTGTACCGCACCCGATACCGGGTCGCGGGCAGTCGCAGGCTCTCCCCCGCGCGCGTGCCCGCGAGCTCCGAGGCGCGCGTCCATCTCCGTATGGACAACATCTCCCGGTTGCCGACGGGCCTGTTGATGCTCCAGGACCGGGTGCCCTACGTGCTCGGTCCGCGGCCCCGCTTCGTCCTCGACCGGGTCGAGGCGGGCGGGCGCCGCGAGGTGTCGTACCGGGTCCGCTCGGACCTGCGCGGCCGCTATCCGCTGGGCCCGCTCCAGCTGCGCCTGAGCGACCCCTTCGGCATGTGCGAACTGACCCGGTCCTTCTCGACGTACGACACCCTGACGGTGATCCCGCGCGTGGAGGCGCTGCCTCCGGTGCGGCTCTCCGGTGAGGCCAAGGGGTACGGGGACGGGCGGCAGCGCTCACTCGCCCTGGCCGGCGAGGACGACGTGATCCCGCGCGGCTACCGCTACGGCGACGATCTGCGCCGCGTCCACTGGCGGTCGACCGCACGGTACGGCGAGTTGATGGTGCGCCGCGAGGAGCAGCCGCAGCGAGCCCGCTGCACCGTGCTGCTCGACACGCGCGGTGCCGCGTTCCAGGGTGCCGGCCCGGACTCGGCCTTCGAGTGGGCGGTGTCCGGCACGGCATCGGCCCTGGTGCACATGCTCGAACGGGGCTTCTCCGTCCGCCTGTTGACGGACACGGGCAACGTGGTGCCGGGCGAGGGCACCGACGGGTTCGCGGGCGCCAGCCAGGAATCGGCGGACGCGGCGGGCCTGATGATGGACACCCTCGCGGTGGTCGACCACTCGGACGGGTTCACGCTCTCGGCCGCGTACGACGTGCTGCGCAGTGGGAACGAGGGACTTCTGATCGCCTTCTTCGGCGATCTGGACGAGGAACAGGCCGCCGTCGCCGCCCGGATGCGCCAGCGCTCCGGCGGCGCCGTGGCCTTCCTCCTGGACAGCGAGTCCTGGATCCAGGGTCCGGGCTCGCCGCCCTCGCAGCGCTGCGCCGAGCGGCTGCGCATGCTGCGGGAGGCGGGCTGGACCACGGTGGCGGTGCCCGCGGGCGCGGCCATGGTGGACGTGTGGCGGCAGGCGGACCGGGAGCGTACGGGTCTGTCCGGCGCCCCCAGCACCACAGGGGGTTGGTCATGAGCGGCGGTGCCCGCCTTTCGATCTGCGCGACGCTGGCCACGTTCCTGGCCACGTGCTCGCTGCTCCCGCTGGTCAACCGCTCGACGTGGATCATCCAGGCCGCGATCCTGCTGGTGATCCAGGCCGCGGTGGGCGCGGCGGCCCGCAGGGTGCCGCTCGCACGGCCGCTCACCGTCCTGGTGCAGGCCGTGGTGTCCCTGCTGCTGCTCACCCTCGTCTTCGCCAACGCCCATGCGCTCGGCGGGGTGCTCCCCGTCCCGGACACGTTCCGGCACTTCGGTGCGCTGCTCCAGGCGGGCGGCGACGACGTGAGCCGGTACGCGATCCCGGCGCCGCTGACCGACGGCATCCGGCTGATGCTGGTGGGCGGCGCGCTGGTGATCGGGCTGGCGGTGGACGCGCTCGCGGTGACGTTTCGCAGCGCGGCCCCGGCGGGGCTGCCGCTGCTCGCGCTGTACTCGGTGGCCGCCGGTCTCTCCCAGGGCGGCGCCGCCTGGCTGTGGTTCGTGCTCGCGGCGGGCGGCTATCTCCTGTTGCTGCTCGCCGAGGGCCGCGACCGGCTCTCGCAGTGGGGCCGGGTCTTCGGCGGTACGTCGCGCACGCCCGGCGCCATGCAGGCGGACGGCGGGGGCGGCGCGCTGGCCCCGGTCCGCACCGGCCGCAGGATCGGCGCGCTCGCCCTGGGCATCGCCTTGGTGGTACCGCTCGCGCTGCCCGCGCTCGACGGCGGCCTCCTGGGCACGTCCGGCACCGGGGTGGGCAGCGGCCCGGGCGGCGGGGGCACGATCTCCGCGGTCAACCCCCTGGTCTCGCTGAAGGACAGCCTGAACCAGCCGGAGGACCGGGAGGTGATGGCCTA
Source organism: Streptomyces sp. NPDC052225 (assembly GCF_040679615.1). NCBI lineage: Bacteria > Bacillati > Actinomycetota > Actinomycetes > Kitasatosporales > Streptomycetaceae > Streptomyces > Streptomyces sp. NPDC052225. Next base: position 266,523 of record NZ_JBFAVD010000007.1, read on the forward strand.
CCGGACGAACGCCGAGCAGACCTCCGACCTGTACCTGCGGATCGTGGCGCTCGACGATTTCGACGGCACGACCTGGCGCCCGTCGGTGCGCAGCATCACCGACGTGCCCTCCCCGCTCCCCAGCCCGCGCGGTCTCGACGCGGACGTCCGCAGGACCGAGATCAAGACCACGATCTCGGCGGCCGACGAGTACGCGCAGGACTGGCTGCCGATGCCCTACCCCGCGACCCGCGTGGACATCGACGGACGCTGGCGGTACGAGCAGGTCGGCCGGACCCTGGTGGGTGACCACGGGCAGACGACGCGCGGGAAGACGTACACGGTCAGCAGCCTGATCGTGCAGCCGACCGCGGAGCAGCTGGCCGACGCCGGGACGCCCCCGAGCGACCTGCTCCGCGAGTTCACGAAGGTGCCGGGCTCGCTGCCGGACGTGGTGGAGCAGACGGCCCTGCGCGTCACCCAGGGCGCGACGAACAACTACGAGCGTGCGGTGAAGCTCCAGGACTACTTCGCGGTCAGCGGCGGCTTCACGTACAACACCGATGTCGCGGCCGGCAGCGGCTCCGCCGCCATCGCGAAGTTCCTGAAGGACAAGGAGGGCTTCTGCGTCCACTTCTCCTTCTCGATGGCGGCGATGGCCAGGACGCTGGGCATCCCGGCCCGGGTCGCGGTGGGCTTCACGCCGGGCTCGCCCGCGGGCGACGGCAACTACTCGGTGGGGCTGCGCGACGCGCACGCCTGGCCCGAGCTGTACTTCGAGGGCGTGGGCTGGACCCGCTTCGAGCCGACGCCGAACCGCGGCACGATCCCGGAGTACACGCAGGACAACACCCCGTCGGGCAGCGCCACCGACCAGGCGGCGCCGAGCGCGTCCACGTCGACCGGGCCCTCGGCCTCCCAGCCCTCCTCCTCGGAGAGCTGCTCGCTGGCCCAGCGCAAGGACGGCAGCTGCGGCAACACCGCGCCGGCGGCCATCGTCGGCTCCACGGACGACGGCCCGCCGTTCGGCACGATCCTGCTGGCGACGCTGGCCGGGCTGCTCGTTCTCGTGGTGCCCCTGCTGCCGATGCTGTGGCGCAAACGCGTCAGGGCGCTGCGCCTCGGCTCCTCTGGGCGTACGGACGCGGATGTCGCCGGGCGCACGTTGGCGGCGTGGCGCGAGGTGACGGACACGGCGTGGGACCACGGCATCCTGCCGGACGACTCGCAGACCCCGCGGAAGGCCGCGGCCCGCATCGTGCGGATCGGCCGGCTCGACGCGGCGGCCGCCGAGGCCGTCCACCGGGTGGCGGCGGCGGTGGAGCAGGTGCTCTACGCGCCACGGCCGCAGCCCTCGTCAGGGCTCGGCGAGGACGTGCACCGGCTCTGCGACGCCCTGCACGCGAACATGAGCCGGACGACCCGGCTGCGGGCGACGTTCGCGCCGCGTTCGGCCGTCCGTGTGGCATGGGCGCTGGGGCGGCGCCGGGAGACCTTCACGGCGGGGCTGCGCGCACGCTGGGCGGCGACGCTCGACCGGTCGCGCCGCGCCAAGCCCTCGGGCCAGGAAGGCTGATCGACACCGCGGAAGGCGCCGGTCCCCTGCGAGGTGACCGGCGCCTTCTGGTCCGCGGATCGCACGCGGCGGATACAGCGGATGGATACGGACGGATACGGACGAATACGAGGGCGCCCGTTACGCACAAAGGGTGACCGCCTCGGCGGTCACCCTTCACACATGTCGTCGACGGTCGGCGCGCAGTCGCTCAGCGGCCGCCCTGCTCGTCCCTGCGGCGCTGCCAGCGCTGCTCGATCCGGTCCATCATCGAGCGCTTGGCCTTCGCCTGGCGTCGCCCTGCGGGGGCGCCTGGGACGGCACCGGCCGCGGGCTGTTCACCCGGCTTCGGCGCTTTGCGCCATCCGGTGACGGCGAGCACGGCACAGCCCAGCATGACGAGGAATCCCACCACGCTGATCCAGATAAGCTGCGCGACCATACCTGCCATGAGGAGCGCGATACCCACCAGGAAGCCCGCGACTGCCTGGTAGACCCGACGTCGGGTGTACGTACGCAGCCCGCTTCCCTCAAGCGCTGTCGCGAACTTGGGATCTTCGGCGTACAGCGCTCGCTCCATCTGCTCGAGCATTCGCTGCTCGTGCTCCGAGAGCGGCACGGAGTCCTCCTCATCGTGCAGTCGCCGGGGCGACCGGGGGTCCCCTTCAGGATAGGCAGGGAATCGCCCCCGTGAAACCCGCCCCTCTACGCCAACTTCACCATTCCGGACCGCGTCACGCCGCTCCGGCTCACTGAGGCGTCATTCCCCGGTGGCCGACCCGTCATGCCGGACGGTCTACCCCGATCATACGGCGCCGGGCGCCCGATCGGGGGGCCTGTGGCGTACTCCATCTGCCGCTGCGTCGCTGATCAGCGACGGATGGCCGGAGCCGCTCAGGGCGCTTCGGTCACCCGCTTCTCGCCGAGCACGTGCAGCTGTGTCGCCACGGAGTGGAAGGCGGGCAGCTCCGCGGCGGCCGCCTCCAGCTTGAGGAGCTCCTGAAGGGCGCCCGGCTCGGTGTCCACCAGGACGCCCGGGACCAGGTCCGCGAAGACCCGCACGCCGTGCACGGCGCCGACCTCCACACCCTCGTCGGAGACGAGCCGGGAGAGCTGCTCGGCGGTGTAGCGGCGCGGCACGGGGTCGCCCTCGCCCCAGCGCCCCGCCGGGTCGCCGAGGGCCTGCCTGGCCTCCTTGAAGTGGCCGGCCAGAGCCCGTGCGAGCACGGCGCCGCCGAGGCCCGCGGCGAGCAGGCTGAGCACGCCGCCGGTGCGCAGCGCGCCCACCGCGTTGCGCACGCCCTCCGCCGCGTCGTCGACGTACTCGAGGACGCCGTGGCACAGGACCGCGTCGTACCCGTCGCGCTCGACCACGTCGAACAGGCCCGAGATGTCGCCCTGGACACCGCGCACCCGGTCGGCGACGCCGGCCTCGGCGGCGCGGCGCTCCAGCGCGAACAGGGCGTTCGGGCTGGGGTCGACGACGGTGACGCGGTGGCCCAGACGGGCGACCGGCACCGCGAAGTTGCCGCTGCCGCCCCCGGTGTCGAGGACGTCGAGGGACTGGCTTCCCGCGGTCTTGGCGCGCCGGTCGAGTGAGTCTTTGAGTACGTCCCAGACCACGGCGGTACGGAGGGCGGCGCGGGGGCGACTGGGGTCCGACACTGCAGGTGACTCCTCGGCGCGGCTCCGGCTGGTGGCGGAGCGTGAACAGGTTCGGGAACCTCCACCCTAATGGGCCCGCCCCACCCCTCGGCCACGCCCGGCGCAGCACGCCGCCCTCACCCCCTGGCCGCTCCCTTCTCACCCCGCGTCGGGCACCTCCCGCTCCTCGGTCCGGTCGCCGTCCTCCTGGCGGGGCTGCGGCAGCACCGGTTGCAGGACGAGCATGCGCTCGACGAGACGCAGGAACATCGCCACGTCGCGCAGCAGGTCGTCGGCGTCACGGGCGGTGGCCGCGTCGCGTATGCCGGCCTCCGCGCGAGCGCGCTTGGTCGCCCCCGAGGCGAACAAGGCGCTCCACTCGATCAGTTCGGGTGCTATCTCGGGGAGCACTTCCCAGGCGCTCCGGATCCTGGCGCGGCGCTTGGGCGTGGCTTCGGGCCTGCCGCGGGCGGCGAGCACGGCGGCCGCGGTGCGCAGGGCGGCCAAGTGGGCTGTCGCGTACCGCTCGTTGGGCGCTTCGAGGACGGTCGCCTCGTCGAGTCCCGCGCGGGCCTGGGCGAGCAGATCGAGGGCGGCGGGCGGGGCGCTCGCCCGGCGCAGCACCGGGTGGACGTCGCTGGGTGGTCCGGTCAGTGAGGGGGCAGGGCCGGTGGCGGTGCGGCGGCGCGCGGCTGCTGCGGTGTTCCTGGCCATGACGAACCTCCTGTCGTCTGTGTGACGGCGCAGTGGCCGTATGTGCCCATCGTGGAGTACGCCACTGACAATCGGCTCTGACCTGGGCTTTTGCTTCGATCGAAGGTTCGGGCTAGCTTTTGCACTGACCAGTCAGTTCAAAGAGGGGGGCGGTCGTGGACGCGGTCGGCCGGGAGGGCGGCGCCGCCGTCACCGCCGAGGGATTCGGCGTGAAGGGCCCGCGGGGGTGGGCCTTCCGGGGCATCGAGGTGGACGCGGCCCCCGGATCGCTCGTCGCGATCGAAGGTCCGTCGGGCAGCGGCCGCACCTGTCTGCTGCTCGCTCTGACGGGACGCATGCGCGCCGGCGAGGGGACGGCCGTCGTCGGCGGATTCCGGCTGCCGAAGCAGATGAGCGCGGTGCGCCGGGTGAGCGCGCTCGCGCACGTGCCGGGGGTGACCGACCTCGATCCCGCCCTCACGGTGGCCGAGCACCTGCGGGAACGGGCGCTGCTGCAAAGGCGGTTCGACGGCTCGCTGCGCTCGCTGCTGCGGCCCCGCGGCGAGCGCACGACCGAGGCGAAGCTGCGCATCGACACCGCGCTGACGGCCGCGGGGCTCGACCGCGAGGCGCTGCCGAAGGGCGGCCGTACCGCCGTGCGCGACCTGGAGCGCGTCGAGGCTCTGCGGCTCTCGCTCGCCCTCGCGCTGATCGGCCGCCCCCTCCTGCTCGGCGTCGACGACACCGACCTCAAGCTCGCGGACGCCGAACGGGCCGCGATCTGGGACCAGTTGAAGGCCATCGCCGAGGCCGGGACCACGGTCGTGGCCGTGTGCAGCGAGGCCCCCGAAGGCGCGACGGTCCTCTCGACCGCGCCCGCGGACACCGACGACCCCGACGACACCGACAAGGAGGCGGCCGATGCGCTCGCCGAAGCTGGCCGCGCTTGAGCTCAGGCGCTTCGGCAGGGGAAAGCTGCCGCGTGCCGCGCTCGTCGCCCTTCTGCTGCTGCCGCTGCTCTACGGGGCGCTGTACCTGTGGTCGTTCTGGGACCCGTACGGGCGCCTCGACAAGATCCCCGTCGCGCTCGTCAACGACGACAAGGGCGCGAGCGCCGCCGGCAAGAAGATCAACGCGGGCGACGACATCACCGAGGGCCTGTACGACAGCGACACCTTCCAGTGGCACGAGGTCAGCGCCGCGCAGGCGGACAAGGGCGTGGAGGACGGCACGTACTACCTGTCGCTGACCATGCCCGAGGACTTCAGCAAGCGCATCGCGTCGAGTTCGGGTGACTCCCCCGAGACCGGCGCCCTTCAGGTACGCACGAACGACGCGAACAACTACATCGTCGGACAGATATCCCGCACCGTCTTCTCCGAGGTGCGCTCCGCCGCGTCCACGAACGCCTCGCGGTCCTTCCTCGACAAGATCTTCATCTCCTTCTCCGACATCCACGACGCCACCAAGAAGGCGGCCAAGGGCGCGGACGACCTCAAGGGCGGCATCGGCAAGGCCAAGAAGGGCTCGAAGGATCTGGCCGACGGCCTGAAGGACGCCAAGAAGGGCAGCGGTGACCTGGCGAGCGGCCTGAAGAAGCTCGACAAGGGATCCGGCGATCTGGAGACGGGCTCCCGACAGGTCGCCGACGGCACCCAGTTGCTCGCCGACAAGGTCAACGGCGCCGCGGACCAGGTCCTGCCGTTCCTGAAGGGCAACAAGAAGCAGATCGGTGACACCGCTCAGCTCGTCGCCGACTCCGCCAAAGGCATCCGGCACAACCTGGATGCCCTGGTGAAGCTCGCCCCCACCGCGCGCAAGGGCGCCCACGCCGGGTCCGACGTCCTGGCCGCGATCTACGAGCAACGCTGCGAGAAGGCGCTGCTCGACGACCCCGCGTGCCCGGACCTGAAGAAGGCGAAGACGGCCGCGGAGGACGTCGCCACCGTCTCCGACGACTTGGACACCCTCATCCAGGACGAGCACGGCGATCTCGACCTCATGGACGGCCATCTGGCCACCCTCCAGAAGCAGTCCGAGGCGCTGGCGAAGCGGGCCCCGACGCTCGACAAGGATGTCGAGGACGCGGTCGCCCGGATCAACAAGCTCAACAAGGGCGCGGGACAGGTCGCCGCGGGCTCCAAGAAGCTGCACACAGGTCTCGGTACGGCGAAGACCGGATCGGGTGAACTCGACTCCGGGGTCGGCAAGCTGAAGACCGGCGCGAAGGACCTCAACGGCGGCATGTTCAAGCTCGCCGACGGCTCAGGCAAGCTCGCGGGCGGCCTGCACGACGGGGTCGAGCAGATCCCCGACTACGACAAGAAGGACCGCGATCAGCGCACTGAAGTGATGGCCGATCCCGTGCAGTTGGCCTCCCAGTCGCTGCACAAGGCGCCCAACTACGGGACGGGCTTCGCCCCGTACTTCATCCCGCTGTCCTTGTGGGTGGGCGCGATGGTCGCCTACATGCTGATCCAGCCGCTCAACCGGAGGGCCCTCGCCGTGGGCGCCTCCTCGTGGCGCGTCGCGCTGGCGGGGTGGCTGCCGGTCGCCGCGCTCGGCCTCCTCCAAGTGGCCGCCCTGATGTCGGTCCTGCACTGGGCGCTCGGCCTGCAGATGCTGCACGCGGCCGGCACGGTCGGGTTCCTGTGCCTGGTCACGGCGTGCTTCGCGGCGATCGTGCAGTGGCTGAACGCCCGCTTCGGCGCGGCGGGCCGCATCCTTGTGCTGGCCTTCCTGATGCTCCAGCTGACGTCGGCGGGCGGCACGTATCCCGTGCAGACGAGCCCGGGCTTCTTCAACGCGATCCACCCGTTCCTTCCGATGAGCTACGTGGTGGAGGCCCTGCGGCGGCTCATCTCCGGCGGCGGCCTCGGTCCCGTGTGGCAGGCGTGTGCGGTCCTGGCCGCCTTCACGGCGGGCGCCCTCGCGCTCACCGCCCTGACGGCCCGGCGCAAGCAGGTGTGGACCCTGGACCGGCTGCACCCCGAGCTGAGCCTGTGAGCGCGCCCACAAGGCGGCCTGTGAGAATCGGGGGCATGGAAAGCAGCACACGGCGCCAGGCCACCCGCCAGAAGCTCTACGAGGCAGCCGTCACGCTCATCGCGGAGCAGGGTTTCTCCGCGACGACGGTCGACGAGATCGCCGAGCGCGCCGGGGTCGCGAAGGGCACGGTCTACTACAACTTCGCCAGCAAGTCGGTCCTCTTCGAGGAGCTGCTGCGGCACGGCGTCGGGCTCCTCACCGCCTCCCTTCGGGAGGCGGCGCAGAAGGCGGACGAGAAGGGCGGCAGCAAGGTCGACGCCCTGGACGCGATGATCCGCGCCGGTCTCGTGTTCATCGACGAGTACCCGGCCTTCACACAGCTCTACGTGGCGGAGCTCTGGCGCACCAACCGTGCCTGGCAGTCCACGCTCGCCGTGGTCCGCCAGGAGGCGGTGGCCGTCGTCGAGGGCGTGCTGCGCGGCGCCGTGGAGAGCGGCGAGCTGAGCGAGGAGATCGACGTGCCGCTCACGGCGGCCGCCCTGGTCGGGATGGTCCTGGTGGCCGCCCTCGACTGGCAGGCGTTCCAGCCCGAGAGGTCTTTGGACGACGTGCACGCCGCGCTGTCGCTGCTCCTTCAAGGGCGCGTGGGCGGCGGCCAGCCCCTCACCGGAAAAGCGTGACCTCCATGTGAAGCGGTGCCCTCCATGTGAAGCGCCGGTCCGGCAAGGCCTGTGGTCGTTCTCAGGCCTCACCGGACCGGCGCATCCCCCGTCGGTCACCCCCGTGCCTCGCTCCCGCCCCGAAGGCGGGAGGAGCGGCCAAGAGCACCGTGTCCGTTCCGCCGCCCCGTGTCGGCGGTACCGGAGCCGTGCCCCTGCCGTGCCCACCACTCTTCCGTCTGCGCAGGTGAGGGCCCATCCGTGCGGCTACTCATCTCCGTACCTAGGTACGGATACTCAGACGTGAGCGCTCATCCCCAGGCACGAAGAGTCGCCCACTGGTTACGATCTTGTACGTGTCCGTACTCCCTCTGGTGTTCACCAGTGGCTGGGCGAGCGGCATCAACGCGTACGCGGTGGTCCTGCTGCTCGGCATCTTCGGCGCGACCGGGCTGACCGACGACGTCCCCGAGTCGCTCCAGCGTCCGGACGTCCTGATCGCCGCGGCGGTGCTCTTCCTGTGCGAGGCCGTCGCGGACAAGATCCCGTACGTGGACTCGGTGTGGGACACGGTGCACACCGTGATCCGGCCGGTGTCCGGCGCGGTCGTCGGGGCGCTGCTCGCCGGGCAGAGCGGCTCGCTGTCCGACCTGGCGGCCGGCGCGATCGGCGGAACCACGGCGCTGGCCAGCCATGGTGTGAAGGCCGGGACCCGGATGGCGGTCAACACCTCGCCCGAGCCGGTGTCGAACATCGTGATGAGCACCGCCGAGGATCTCGGCGTCGGCAGCATCATGACGTTCGCGATGTTCTATCCGGAGGCCGCGGCGATCATCGCGGCGGTGCTGCTCGTCCTGGGGCTGCTGCTGTTGTTCTTCCTGGTCCGGCGCATCCGCCGGTTCCTGCGTCGACGGGCCCAGCGGCGCGAGGAGAAACGGCTTGCCCGGGAGGCACCGCCGCCCGTCTGACCTGGCGGCGGCGTTGTCAGTGGCGCCGGATAAAGTCCCTGGCATGGCACGAATTGCGGTGATCGGCGCGGGGATGGGCGCCATGGCGGCCGCCGCTCGGCTGGCCGTCGCGGGCCACCGACCGGTGGTCCTCGAGCGCGGGTCGACGTACGGCGGGGCGGTCGGCAGGATCGAGCGCGACGACTTCGCGTTCGACACGGGCCCGGGCCTGCTCCACCTGCCCGCCGTCTACCGCGATCTGTTCGTCAAGACCGGCAAGGAGCCCCTGGAGGACCTCGTCGGTCTGACCCAGGTCGAGCCGTCCGTGCGGCACGTGTTCGCGGACGGCACCGTGACGGACCTGCCGAACGCACGCCGTGCGGGGGTGGCCGAGGCGCTGGACGCGGCGGTCGGCGCCGGTGCGGGCGCCCGCTGGTCGGAGTTCATGAACCGGGCCCGTGAGGCCTGGGACCGCTCCCGGCGCCCCCTGCTCGAAGAGCCCCTGTGGCCCAACTGGCAGGTACTCGCCGAGCGCGAGCCCTACCCCGCCGTGGTCCGGCGGCGCCTGCTGCGCAAGGACCGCGCGGCGACGACGCTCGCCGGGATCGCCGCCCTGGAGCTGGGCGGCGACCCGCGCCTGGTGGCCCTTCTGGAGCAGTACGCGCTGGCGTACGGCCTCGATCCCCGTACCGCCCCCGCGAGCGCGGCCGTGCTGCCGTACATGGAGCAGACCTTCGGGACGTGGGCCGTCACCGGCGGTCTGCGGGCGCTCGCGGATGCCGTGTACGCGCGCTGCCTGAAGCGGAAGGTCGAGTTCAGATTCGGGGCCGACGTCAGCCGGATCGTGGAGAAGGACGGGCGCGCGGCGGGCGTCGAGCTGGCCGACGGCTCGGTGGAGGACGCCGAGTTCGTGGTGGCGGGCGTCGCGCCGAGCGTTCTGGACCGGCTGCTGGCCGGGCGTTCCGTGCGGGGTGAGGTGCCGGCGCAGTCCGAGTCGGCGCTGCCCGGCCGGATGACGCTGCATCTGGCGCTGCGCGGGGCGCGGGCCGAGGGGACGCCGCACCGGACGGTGGTGCACGGGCCGGACCGCGAGGCCGAGTTGGCGTGGCTGTTCGACGGCGGCCCCCGGCCCGTGAGACCGACGGTCACGGTGCTGCGTCCCGGGGACGCGGCGCAGGTGCCGGATGCCGCGCACGAGGCGGTGACGGTCACGGTGACCGTGCCGCCGCACGCCCGCGTGGCCGAGGCCGAGGTGGAGAGCGTCCTGACGGCGGCCGAGCGAGCCGTCCCCGGGCTGCGCGACCGGCTGCTCTGGCACGAGGTCCGTACCCCGCAGGACATCGCCGAGGCGACCGGCGCGGCCGGTGGAGCCGTGCCCGCGCCCGCCCTCGCCGCGGCTCAGGGGCGCCTGCTGCACCCGGCGAACAGCACGGGGATGCCGGGCCTGTTCACGGTCGGCGGCTGGTCGCATCCGGGCGGCGGGCTGCCGCACGCGGGCATGTCGGGGGCGCTGGTGGCGGGCCTGATCGTGGAGGGACCGGAGTTCCGCGGCTCCCAGTGAGCCGCGGAAGAGCGGGTCAGTACCCGTGTCCGTCTCCGTGTCGCGGTGTCAGTACCGGTACTGCTGCTCGTTGTAGCCGGTCTCGTACCCGGTGTTCGGGTCGTGCTGCGGATACGCCGGGTACGGCTGCTCCGGCGGGAGTTCACCGCCGTAGCCCTGCTGCTGCTCGTCGCCGCTGCGCTGCTGCGGCACCCAGACGCCACCGGGCGGGGTGTCCGAGCCGTAGCCGGCGGCCGTCGCGTACGGGTCGCCGTACTGCTGCTCCCCCGTCGCGTACGGATCGCCGTACTGGGGCTGCGCGGGGTAGGTCTGCGCGCCGATGTACGGGTCGGAGTAGGGCGCCGCGTACGGCTGCTGCGTGGCGTCGTAGCCGTAGTTCTGCTGGTCGTAGCCGAAGGACCCGGTGCCGTAGCCGTAGTCCTGCGCGCCGTGCCCCTGGGCGGCCTGGGCGTACGCCGTGTCGCTGTAGACGCCGTACTGGCCGGTGTCGTCGGGCATCGGCTCGGTGGTCGCGTACACCGTGGTGCTCTCGGCCGGGGACTCCGGAACCGGCGCGTAGTCGTGCGCGCTCTGCTCGTACTCCAGGTCGGAGACCTCGAGCGTCGGCTCCTGGTGGACGGGTTCCCTCTTGCGGCGCTTGCTCGAACGGCCCTCGGCCGGGGCCTCGCCGTCCTGCTCCGGGCCGTGCTTGAGCGCCCAGCCCGCGGCGAAGCCGCGGCGGAACGACAGCGTGACGTACGTCTGGCCGATCGCGAAGGCGATGGCGCCGAGCCCGATGACGTACACCGACGGCATCAGGACACCGAGGACGACTCCGAGGAAGCCGACGAAGGCGAGCAGCCGCCAGCGCAGCCGTGCCTTGTACTGCAGCAGCACCTCACCGAGGAGCCAGAGCGCCACCAGTCCGAACGCGATGTAGAGGACCGCCCAGCCCATGTACGCCCCTCTCGTACGGCCGTATCCCGAGGTGGGTACGGCCCATCAGGCCCGCTGGTCGTGCAGGCCCAGGTTTTCGTAGATTTCCAACGCCGCAGTGGAGTTGTTGAGCGTAATGAAGTGCAGACCCGGGACACCCTCGTCAAGCAGCTTCGCGCAGAACTCCGTCGCGAACTCGATGCCAATGGAGCGTACAGCGGCTGGATCGTCTTTGGCTGTGAGGATCCGCTCTTTCAGTGCCGGGGGGAAGTCCGCGTTGCTGAGCTTGGGCAGGCGTTCGAGCATGCGCACACTCGTCACCGGCATGCATTCCGGGATGATCGGGGTGTCGCAGCCCGCGGCGGCGACCTTGTCGCGCAGGCGCAGGTACTCCTCCGGGTGGAAGAACATCTGCGTGATCGCGTAGTCGGCGCCCGCCCGGCACTTGTCGACGAAGTGCCGCACGTCGGTGGCCCAGTCCGCGGAGCGCGGATGCATCGCGGGGAACGCGGCGACGCCGACGCAGAAGTCGCCCGACTCCTTGATCAACTCGACGAGTTCGGCCGCGTACGTGAGGCCCTCGGGGTGCGAGATCCAGTCGCCCATCGGGTCGCCCGGCGGGTCGCCGCGCACCGCGAGCATGTTCCGGATCCCGGCGTCGGCGTACTGGCCGATGATGTTGCGCAGTTCGGCGACGGAGTGCTCGACGGCGGTGATGTGGGCCACCGGCGTCAGCGTCGTGTCCACGACGATCTGCTGCGTCTCCTTGACGGTGCCCGCGCGCGTGGAGCCGCCCGCCCCGTACGTGACGGAGACGAAGTCGGGAGCCACGGCCTCCACCCGGCGCAGCGCGTTCCACAGGTTGCGCTCGCCCTTCGGGGTCTTCGGCGCGGAGAACTCGAACGAGTACGTCGTCTTGCCGGACGCGAGCATGTCGCGCACGGTGCGGGCGCGATCAGTCCTGGTGGAAGCGGTACCTAGGGCCATACGGGCAGGTTACTGACGGAATCCGGTTGCCCCTAATCCCCGTCCACCTTGCGGACAGCCGAGCGAAACCGGGGCTTCCGACGTGTCACGCGGTGCGCAGGCGCTTCGCGAACTCGGCCGCGGCGGCGCCCGGATCGTCGGCCTCGGTGATGGCCCGTACGACGACGACGCGACGGGCGCCGGCCTCCAGGACCTCGTCGAGGTTGCCCAGGTCGATGCCGCCGATGGCGAACCAGGGGCGGTCGGTGCCGAGGCCTGCCGTGTACCGCACCAGGTCGAGACCGGGTGCGTACCGGCCGGGCTTGGTGGGGGTCGGCCAGCAGGGTCCGGTGCAGAAGTAGTCCACGCCCTCCTGGACGGCGGCCGCGGCGGCCTCCGCGTCGGCGTGCGTGGAGCGGCCTATCAGGACGTCGTCGCCGAGGATCGCGCGCGCTGCGGGCACGGGCAGGTCGCCCTGGCCCAGGTGCAGCACGTCGGCGGCGGTGGCGTGGGCGACGTCCGCCCGGTCGTTCACCGCGAAGAGCTTGCCGTGGCGGCGGGCCGCGTCGGCGAACACGGCGAGGTGCTCGAGCTCCTCGCCGGCCTCCATGCCCTTGTCGCGCAGCTGCACGATGTCCACGCCGCTCGCGAGGACGGCGTCGAGGAACTCCGGCAGGTCGCCCTGGCGCTTGCGTGCGTCCGTGCAGAGGTAGAGCCGGGCGTCGGCGAGCCGGGCGCGCTGGGTGTCCGCCATGGAAGTCCCCCCGTAAGTGGTGCGGTGTCGGTGGCGTGCGCACCCCAGGACATGGGGCGCGCACGCCGGACGGTTGTCAGGTCAGACGGCGAGCGCCTGGGCGCGGCGCTTCACCTCCGTGCCGCGATTCTCGCTCAGGGCCTGCGCGGGCGTGCCCGGCAGGGTCGGGTCGGGGGTGAAGAGCCACTCCAGCATCTCTTCGTCGCTGAAGCCGTCGTCCCTCAGGACCGTCAGGAGGCCCACGAGCCCCTTGACGATCTTGTCGCCGTCGATGAAGGCGGCGGGCACGGCCAGTGCCCTGTTCTCCCCGCGGCGTACGGCGATCAGCTGGCCTTCCTTCACCAGCTGTCGCACACGCGTCACCTCGATGTCGAGCATCTCGGCGATGTCGGGGAGGTTCAGCCACTCGGGGACGAGAGCATCGATCTTTGCGTCAATCTCGGTCACAGGACAAGCGTGCCATCCCGGACTGACAGTCGGAAAGCCGGACCCGTCTGACCAGGTATTTTCCCCGCGCAACCGGGGCTGCTCAGGCCACCGCGGACTTCAGCGGGCGGGCCGGGTCGGCCAGCAGCTCCGGGTCGAGGACGGTGCGGGCCTCGATGAGTTTGCGGCCCTGGGCCAGGTCACGCGGCTTGCCGACGGCCAGGACGGCGACCAGGGCGCCGCCGCGCAGCCAGCACACCGACCACGCGGCGCCCGCCGGATCGCCGCGCCACACCGTGGTGTCCGCGGCGCCGTGGTGGCCCGCGTACTGGACGAAGCGGCCGAACTGCTCGGACCAGAAGTAGGGCACCGGGTCGTAGACCGCGGGTGTCTCTCCGATGATGTTGGCCGCGACCGTGCGCGGCCCTTGCAGCGCGTTGTCCCAGTGGTGGACGAGCAGGCGTTCCTCGTAGCGGGCCGAGGGGAACGACGAGCAGTCGCCCACCGCGTACACGTCGGGCACGGAGGTGCGCAGCCGCTGGTCGGCCACCACTTCGCGGTGGTCGCCCAGTTCGATGCCGGAGCCGGCCAGCCAGCGGGTGGCGGGGCGGGCGCCGATGCCGACGACGACGGCTCCGGCCGGCAGTCGCGTCCCGTCGTCCAGGACCACCTCGCCGCTCTCGACGCGCTCCACGCGCGCGCGGGTGCGCAGTTGGGCCCCGGCGTCCGCGTACCAGCGCGCCATGGGGGCGGCGATCTCCGCGGGCAGCGCCCCGGCCAGCGGTCGCTCGGCCGCCTCCACGACGGTGACGCGGCAGCCGGCCTCGCGGGCGGCGGTGGCGAACTCCGCGCCGATCCAGCCGGCCCCCACGACCACGACGTCGTGCTGCTCGGCGAGGACGGGCCGCAGCCGCTCGGCGTCGTCCAGGGTGCGCAGCAGGTGCACTCCCGGGACGGTCTCCGCGCCGGGCAGGCGGATCGGTTCGGCGCCGGTCGCGACGACCAGGACGTCGTACGGGACCGGGCCCTCGGCGGTGTCCAGCTCGTGGTCGCCGGGGCGCAGGCCGGTCACCTCGCGGCCCAGGTCGAGGGTGACGCCGAGCGCCTCGAAGTCGACGTCGAAGGCCGAGCCCTCGGCCTTGCCGAGCAGCACGGCCTTGGACAACGGCGGCCGGTCGTAGGGCTGGTGGGGTTCCGCGCCGATCAGCGTGACGGCACCGGCGAAGCCCTGTTCGCGCAGCGCCACCGCCGTCTGCACGCCGGCCATCCCCGCGCCGACGATGACCACGCGCCGCTGCCCTGTAGGTGTCCCGTTCCGCTGCTCGCTCACGGGATCACCTTAGGCATCTGATCTTCCGTCGGTCAGCGGCGCGGGCCACTCCCGTCCAGTGACGTCCTGCACACGTGTCACCGGTTTAGCGATCTAGGGCCTGTCCGGAGTTCCCCCGTGGGAGAAGGAGCGGGCGTGCCGGGCGTCGCGACGCCGCGGGGGAACTCCAGACAGGCCCTAGGACGATCAGGCCGGTGCGGCGATCTCCTCGACCACACTGGTGCCGCTGCCCTCCTGCGACTCCCACTCCCATGTCTCGTCGAGCCGCACGCGGCCGTCCGGCAGTTCGGAGACGGTCGAGACGCAGTGTCCCGAAGAGGTGGATCCGTCCGTCTTCAGCTGTACGTAGCGGAAGTCGAGCCGGTCACCGGAACGCGTGCCCACGAGGTGGCCCTGTACGACGTCGCCGCCTTCATAAGCGGCCCATACGCGGCCGTCCCTCTCCTGGTAGGCGAAGCGGGTGCGCGTACCGACCTGACCGGGGGCCTGGTCGGCCACGGGGGCGAGGAGGAGACCGTCGAGCGAACGGGCCACAGATGAGGCTCCCTTACTGGGCGTCGTACCGAAGGACTAGGGTGGCCAACGTAAAGCACTCGCGGGAGCCCGTACGCAGCGGGCTGAGAGGGAGGCTGGAGCGGCCTCCGACCGTACGAACCTGATCCGGGTCATGCCGGCGAAGGGAGGGGCTGACGCCCATGTCGCGTACGCCACCCACCGTGTCGAGCGCCTCCGACGTCCTGGTCGTCGGAGGCGGAATCATCGGTCTGGTCACCGCATGGAGGGCCGCGCAGCGCGGTCTGTCCGTGGCGGTCGTGGACCCCGAACCGGGCGGCGGGGCCGCCCAGGTGGCGGCCGGGATGCTGGCCGCCGTCACCGAACTCCACTACGGCGAGCAGACGTTGCTCGCCCTGAACCTCGCGTCCGCGCACCGCTATCCGGACTTCGCGGCCGAACTGGCCGAGGCGAGCGGACAGGACCTCGGCTACCGCGCGTGCGGCACGCTGGCCGTCGCGCTCGACGCGGACGACCGGGCGCATCTGCGCGAACTGCACGCCCTGCAAAGGAAGTCGGGCCTGGAGTCCGAGTGGCTCTCGGGCCGCGACTGCCGCCGCCTCGAGCCGATGCTCGCGCCGGGCGTGCGCGGGGGCCTGCGGGTCGACGGTGACCACCAGATCGACCCGAGAAGGCTCGCGAGCGCCCTCGTGACGGCCTGCGAGCGCGCCGGGGTGGTCCTCCACCGATCCTCGGCCGAGCGGCTCTCCGTCGTACGGGACCGGGCGTGCGGCCTCGTCCTCGCCGACGGCACCCAGCTCGCGGCGGAACAGGTCGTCCTGGCCGCGGGCAGCCGCAGCGGACAGCTCGCCGGTGTCCCGGACGAGGTGCTGCCGCCGGTGCGGCCCGTCAAGGGCCAGGTCCTGCGCCTCACGGTGCCGCGCAGGCACGCGCCGTTCCTCAGCCGCACGATCCGGGCCGTCGTCCGCGGCAGCCACGTCTACCTGGTCCCGCGCACCAACGGCGAACTGGTCGTCGGCGCCACCAGCGAAGAGCTCGGCTGGGACACGACCGTCACGGCCGGCGGGGTCTACGAGTTGCTGCGCGACGCCCACGAACTCGTCCCCGGCATCACCGAACTGCCGCTGACCGAGACCCGCGCGGGCCTGCGCCCCGGCTCGCCCGACAACGCCCCGCTGCTCGGCCCGACCACCCTGCCCGGCCTCCTGCTGGCCACCGGCCACTACCGCAACGGCGTGCTCCTGACCCCGGTCACGGGCGACGCGATGGCGCACGTCCTGGCCACCGGTGAACTGCCCGACGAGGCCCGCCCGTTCACCCCGAAACGCTTCTGCGCCGCGGGTCTTCAGTCCCTGGAGCAGTCCGCATGAACGTATCCCTCAACGGTGAGCCGCGCACCGTCACCGCCGGGGCCACCCTCGACGTGCTCGTGGCCACGCTCACCTCCGCGCACTCCGGTGTCGCCGCGGCCCTCAACGAGACGGTCGTCCCGCGCACCCAGTGGCCCGTGACCGCGCTCTCCGAAGGAGACCGCGTCGAAGTCCTCACCGCCGTACAAGGAGGCTGACTCATCCATGGCTGACGACGCTTTCGTCCTCGGCGGCACCTCGTACTCCTCGCGCCTGATCATGGGCACGGGAGGCGCGCCGAGCCTCGACGTCCTGGAGCGCTCCCTGGTGGCCTCCGGGACCGAACTCACCACCGTGGCGATGCGCCGCGTGAACGCGAACGTCCACGGCTCGGTCCTGTCCGTGCTGGAGAAACTCGACATTCAGGTGCTGCCCAACACGGCGGGCTGCTTCACCGCGGGGGAGGCGGTCCTCACGGCCCGCCTCGCGCGCGAGGCGCTCGGCACCGACCTCATCAAGCTGGAGGTCATCGCCGACGAGCGCACCCTGCTGCCCGACCCCGTCGAGCTGCTCGACGCCGCGGAGACCCTGGTCGACGACGGCTTCACGGTGCTCCCGTACACGAACGACGACCCGGTCATCGCGCGGAAGCTGGAGGACGTGGGCTGCGCCGCGATCATGCCGCTCGGCTCCCCCATCGGCTCCGGGCTCGGCATCCGCAACCCGCACAACTTCGAGCTGATCGTCGACCACGCGCGCGTGCCGGTGATCCTGGACGCCGGCGCGGGCACCGCCTCCGATGTGGCGCTCGCCATGGAACTGGGGTGCGCCGGTGTGATGCTCGCCTCGGCGGTGACCCGCGCGCAGGAGCCGGTCCTCATGGCGGAGGGCATGCGGCACGCGGTGGAGGCAGGCCGCCTGGCGTACCGCGCGGGCCGCATCCCCAAGCGCCGCTTCGCCCAGGCGTCGTCGCCCTCCGAGGGGCAGGCGCACCTCGACCCGGAGCGCCCGGCCTTCTGACGGTCGAACGGCCGGTCACAGCTCTGCTGCAGTACGGGTCCGGTCCTGCCGCACGGGACCGGCCTGTCAGTCACTCCTCGTACACTCGCCTGCGTGGACACGACCCTTCAGGACCCGTTGCTCGGGCACGTGCTCGACGGCCGGTACCGCATCGACGCACGCATCGCGGTCGGTGGGATGGCCACGGTCTACCGGGCCGTGGACACCCGCCTCGACCGCGTGCTCGCGCTCAAGGTGATGCACCCCTCGCTGGCCGCCGACGCCTCGTTCGTCGACCGCTTCATCCGCGAGGCGAAGTCGGTCGCCCGTCTCTCGCACCCCAATGTGGTCGGTGTCTACGACCAGGGCGCCGACGGCGCGTACGTCTACCTGGCGATGGAGTACATCGCCGGCTGCACGCTCCGTGACGTCCTGCGCGAGCGCGGGGCGCTCCAGCCGCGCGCGGCGCTCGACATCCTGGCGCCGGTCCTCGCCGCGCTCGGGGCCGCGCACCGCGCGGGTTTCGTGCACCGCGACATGAAGCCGGAGAACGTCCTGATAGGGGACGACGGCCGCGTGAAGGTGGCGGACTTCGGTTTGGTCCGCGCCGTGGACACGGTCACCAACACCACCGGTGCCGTGCTCGGCACGGTCTCCTACCTGGCGCCCGAGCAGATCGAGGACGGCACGGCCACGGCGAGCGTCGACGTGTACGCGTGCGGTGTGGTCCTCTACGAGATGCTCACCGGCGCCAAGCCGCACTCGGGCGACACTCCCGCGCAGGTCCTCTACAAGCACCTGAACGAGGACGTCCCGCCCCCCTCCGCGCTGGTCCCCGGCCTCCCGTACGAGCTCGACGAGCTGGTCGCGTCGGCCACGGCCCGCACCCCCGAGGTCCGCCCGCCCGACGCGGTCGCGCTCCTCGGCCACCTCAGGGACGCCCGGGCGACGCTCACCGACGCCCAGCTGGACGCGGTGCCGCCGCAGGCGCGCGAGGTGGAGCACGCGGGCGCGGACGACCGGACCAGCGTGATTCCGCGCGCCGTGCGCACGAACGGCGTGCAGCTCCCCCTGCCCACCGCGGACGGGGGCACCGACGACGGCTTCCAGCGCACGAGCCGCCTGGAGACCCCTCCGCCCCCTCCCCCGGCACCCGCGCCCCGCCGGACCGGGAACCCGCGGCGCGGCATGTTCGCGATCATCGCCGCGATCCTGCTCGTCGTCGGCGTCGGCGCTGGCGTCTGGTACATCAACTCGGGCCAGTTCACGAAGGTCCCGCACCTGCTCACCAAGACCGAGGCGCAGGCCAAGGCGCGGCTGAGCGAGGCGGGCCTCCAGGCCGGCTCGTCGAAGTACGCGTTCAGCGACGCCTACAAGCGCGGCACGGTGATGGCCACCGACCCCGCCGCGGGCGCCCGGATCCGGGACGACGGCACGGTGACGCTGACGGTCTCCAAGGGCCCCGACACCGTGAAGGTCCCCGACCTCAAGGGCACCCCGCTCGCCACGGCGAAGAGCGACCTGAAGAACCGCGGTCTCGAACCCGGCATGGTCACCCGTGCGTTCAGCGAGGAGATCGCGAAGGGCTCCGTGATCAGCACGGACCCGGATGCCGGCACCGTCCGGCGCTCGGGTTCCGCGGTCGCCCTCGTCGTCTCCAAGGGCGCGCCGGTCGACGTGCCGGACGTCACGGGCGAGTCCGAGCAGGACGCGATCGCCGACCTGGAGGACGCGGGCCTCAAGGCGGAGATCTCCACCGAGCGCGTCCATTCCGACGAGGACAAGGGTGACGTCGCCGCGCAGTCGCCCGTGGAGGGCAAGCAGCTCGCCGAGGGCGACACCGTGACGCTGACGATCTCCAAGGGTCCCGAGATGATCGAGGTCCCGGACGTCACGGGCCTGAGCGTCGACGACGCCCACACCAAGCTGGAGGGCGCCGGCTTCGAGGTCGAGGACGACCGGGGCCTGCTCGGCCTCTTCGGCGACACGGTCAAGAGCCAGTCGGTCGAGGGCGGCGACGAGGCGCCCAAGGGCTCGACGATCACCATCACGATCCGCTGAGCGACCGGGCCCCGGCCATCGGGGCCCGGCGCGCGTGACACCCTGGCCCGGTGAACAGCAGCACCCGCACCCTCGCCTCGCCCAGCACCGTTTCCCGCAACCCGGTCGGCGGGCACGTCCCCGTCGCCGGCGGGCTCGCCTCCGTAGGACTGTCCTACGCCGAAGAGCTGAAGGCCGAGGCCGTCCAGGTCTTCGTCGCCAATCCGCGCGGCTGGGCCACTCCCGCGGGAAACCCGCGGCAGGACGAGGAGTTCCGCGAGCGCTGCGCCGCCGGGAACATCCCGGCGTACGTACATGCCCCGTACCTGATCAACTTCGGTTCGCACACCGAGGCCACGGTCGAGAAGTCCGTCGAGTCGATGCGGCACTCGCTGCGCCGCGCCCGCGCCATAGGCGCCCTGGGTGTCGTCGTGCACACCGGGTCCGCGACCGGCGGCCGTGAGCGTGCGGTGGCGCTCGCGCAGGTCCGTACGCACATGCTGCCGTTGCTCGACGAGCTGACGCACGACGACGACCCGTTCCTGCTCCTGGAGTCGACCGCGGGGCAGGGCGCGTCGCTGTGCTCGCGCACCTGGGACTTCGGCCCGTACTTCGACGCCCTCGACCACCACCCCAAGCTGGGCGTCTGCCTGGACACCTGCCACATCTTCGCGGCGGGCCACGACCTCACCGGCCCGGCCGGCATGAACCAGACCCTCGACCTCCTGGTGGAGACGGTCGGCGAGGGCCGCCTCAAGCTGATCCACGCCAACGACTCCAAGGACGTCGTCGGCGCCCACAAGGACCGGCACGAGAACATCGGCTCGGGCCACATCGGCGCCGATCCGTTCCGCGCGCTCATGGCCCACCCGGCGACCGAGAACGTCCCCCTGGTCATCGAGACGCCGGGCGGCAAGGAGGGGCACGCGGCGGACGTGGCCCGCCTCAAGGAGCTGCGCCCGTAAAGATCCCCGCACCGTCCGACCGAAGATCCTCAACCTGTTGAGGAATACCCCTGGGGGGTATACGGTTCTTGTCGAGCGACAGGAACCGCTACTGACGTTGGGGGAACCATGCAGCACGAGACGCACACCAGCCACGAGCACGAGAACCACGACGGCCACCAGGACCACCACAGCCACCAGGACCACGCAGGCCACCAGCACCACGCGGGTCACCACACCGCCGGCAAGGTCTCGTGGTCCATGGCCGCCCAGGCCACGCTGCACTGCCTCACCGGCTGCGCCATCGGCGAGATCCTCGGCATGGTGATCGGCACCGCCCTCGGCTGGGGCAACATGCCGACGATGATCCTGGCGATCGTGCTCGCGTTCGTCTTCGGCTACTCGCTCACGCTGCGCGGCGTCCTGAAGGCGGGCGTCGACTTCAGGA
The DNA here is from genome assembly GCF_040679615.1 of Streptomyces sp. NPDC052225. Taxonomy (NCBI): domain Bacteria; kingdom Bacillati; phylum Actinomycetota; class Actinomycetes; order Kitasatosporales; family Streptomycetaceae; genus Streptomyces; species Streptomyces sp. NPDC052225. The sequence goes on from NZ_JBFAVD010000007.1 coordinate 287,233, forward strand.
CGGCGTTCCGCGTCGCCCTCGCGGCGGACACGCTGTCGATCGCGGTGATGGAGCTGATCGACAACGGCGTCATCGCGCTCTGGCCGAACGCCATGGACGCGCACCTCGACGACCTGTTGTTCTGGGGCGCCCTTGCCGCGTCGCTCGCGATCGCCTTCGTCGTCACGACGCCCGTCAACCGCTGGATGATCGGGCGCGGAAAGGGCCACGCGGTGGTCCACCAGTACCACCACTGAGCGCACGGGCGCCCACGTCAGGAACTAGAGCTCGGGGCCTTCCCCGGGCTCTTCCTGGTAGGAGTAGCGCTGCTCACGCCACGGATCCCCCACGTTGTGGTAGCCGCGCTCCTCCCAGAAGCCCCGCCGGTCCGCGGTCATGTACTCGACGCCGCGGACCCACTTGGGGCCCTTCCAGGCATACAGGTGCGGCACGACGAGGCGCAGCGGGAAGCCGTGTTCGGCGGTGAGCAGCTCGCCGTCCTTGTGGGTCGCGAAGATGGTCCGGTCGGCGGCGAAGTCGGCCAGCCGCAGGTTCGACGAGAACCCGTACTCGGCCCAGACCATCACATGCGTGACCTCGGGGTCGGGGGGCGCGAGTTCCAGGATCGTCGCGGCGCGGACGCCGCCCCATTCGGCACCGAGCATGCTGAACTTCGTGACGCAGTGCAGGTCGCCGACCACGCTCGTGTACGGCAGCGCGGAGAACTCCTCGTGGCTCCAGCAGTGCTTCTCGCCGTCGGCGGTGGATCCGAAGACCCTGAACTCCCAGCGCTCGGGGCGGAACTTGGGCACCGGGCCGTAGTGCGTGACCGGCCAGCCGCGCTGAAGACGCTGCCCCGGCGGAAGCTCCGGCTGCACTGCTCCCCCAGACTCGCGACCCACCGGATGACCCATGCCTCCATCCTGACAGACCCCGGGCAGTGGACGTGACCACGCGGGCGCCGACGGGCCGTCATCGATCATCGATTCGGGCAACTCCTACTAAGCGTGCACTTACTGGACGCGTTTGGGTGCCGGTGCGAGGATGCGCCGAAACCTGCCCAGTCACCCGCTTGGAAGGAGCCTCTGCGATGCAGGGCGACCCCGAGGTCATCGAGTTTCTCAACGAGCAGCTGACCGCCGAACTGACGGCGATCAACCAGTACTTCCTGCACGCGAAGATGCAGGAGAACTTCGGCTGGACCAAGCTCGCGAAGTACACGCGGTCCGAGTCGATCGACGAGATGAAGCACGCGGAGGTGCTGACCGACCGGATCCTCTTCCTCGATGGCCTGCCGAACTACCAGCGCCTGTTCCACGTCCGGGTCGGCCAGACGGTCACCGAGATGTTCCAGGCGGACCGGCAGGTGGAGGTCGAGGCGATCGACCGTCTCAAGCGGGGCATCGAGGTGATGCGCGGCAAGGGTGACATCACGTCCGCAAACATCTTTGAGTCGATCCTCGAGGACGAGGAGCACCACATCGACTACCTGGACACGCAGCTGGAGCTGGTCGAGAAGCTCGGCGAGGCGCTCTACATCGCGCAGCTCATCGAGCAGCCGGAGAGCTAGATCGCGTGAGCTAGGCCGCCTCGGGGAGTTCCGCCTGCGACTCCAGGGCCGCCGCTGCCCCACCCTGCTCGATCAGTTCCCGGCGGGGGCACGCGCCCCGGCCGAGCAGCGCCTGGATCCGGCGTACGCACGAACCGCAGTCGGTGCCGGCCTTGCAGGCCGAAGCTATCTGGCGAGGGGTGCTGGCGCCGCTCTCCGCGTGCTGCTTGACCTGCGCCTCGGTGACACCGAAGCAGTTGCAGACGTACACGCGGTTCACCTCCCGATCGGGGACTGATTGACGGCGCCGCCCCGATTGATCGGTGAGGCTAACCTAACCTTACCCGCCGGGTCGGGAGCACAAAAGTGCCGTGGGGCGCGGATCCCTGTGATCCGCGCCCCACGGCGTTACCTACAGCGAACACTCAGAAGAGCGGTGTCACTGGTCGCGGTACATCTCCGCCACCAGGAACGCCAGGTCGAGCGACTGGCTGCGGTTCAGGCGCGGGTCGCAGGCCGTCTCGTAGCGCTGGTGGAGGTCGTCGACGAAGATCTCGTCGCCGCCGCCCACGCACTCGGTGACGTCGTCACCGGTGAGCTCCACGTGGATGCCGCCCGGGTGCGTGCCGAGCGCCTTGTGGACCTCGAAGAAGCCCTTGACCTCGTCCAGGACGTCGTCGAAGCGACGCGTCTTGTGGCCGGAGGCCGCCTCGTAGGTGTTGCCGTGCATCGGGTCGGTGATCCAGGCGACGGTCGCACCCGACGCCGTGACCTTCTCGACCAGCTCGGGCAGCTTGTCGCGGACCTTGTCGGCGCCCATGCGCACGATGAAGGTCAGACGGCCCGGCTCGCGGTCGGGGTCGAGGCGCTCGATGTACTGCAGCGCCTCCTCGGCCGTCGTCGTCGGGCCGAGCTTGATGCCGATCGGGTTGCGGATCTGCGAGGCGAACTCGATGTGCGCGCCGTCGAGCTGACGGGTGCGCTCACCGATCCACACCATGTGGCCCGAGACGTCGTACAGGTTGCCCGTACGCGAGTCGACGCGGGTCAGCGCCGACTCGTAGTCGAGGAGCAGCGCCTCGTGGGAGGCGTAGAACTCGACCGTCTGGAACTCGGCCGGGTCGGTGCCGCAGGCGCGCATGAAGTTCAGCGCGTTGTCGATCTCGCGCGCCAGCTGCTCGTAACGCTGGCCCGAGGGGGACGACTTCACGAAGTCCTGGTTCCAGGCGTGCACCTGGCGCAGGTCGGCGTAGCCGCCGGTGGTGAAGGCGCGCACCAGGTTGAGCGTCGAGGCGGACGCGTGGTACATCCGCTTCAGTCGCTCGGGGTCCGGGATCCGGGCGGCCTCGGTGAAGTCGAAGCCGTTGACGGAGTCGCCGCGGTAGGTCGGCAGGGTGACGCCGTCGCGGGTCTCGGTCGGCTTGGAGCGCGGCTTGGAGTACTGCCCGGCGATCCGGCCGACCTTCACGACCGGCACCGAGGCGGCGTACGTGAGGACGGCGCCCATCTGGAGCAGCGTCTTCAGCTTGTTGCGGATGTGGTCGGCGGACACGGCGTCGAAGGCCTCGGCGCAGTCGCCGCCCTGGAGCAGGAACGCCTCTCCCTTGGCGACGGCCGCCAGTCGGGCGCGCAGCTGATCGCACTCGCCCGCGAAGACGAGCGGCGGATACGACTCGAGGTCCGCGATCACATCGCGCAGAGCCTCGGCATCGGGGTACTCGGGCTGCTGCGCCGCGGGCAGGTCTCGCCAGGTGTTGCCAGCGCTCGCGCTGGTCTTAGCGTTCACGGTCACCTGCCCAACATTACGGGGTCGTGTCGGGCGTCCATTCCCCCGCTCATCTTTTGAGACGGATGAGAGTCGCCGGCCACACATGAGCCCTGCTTCGGGTACGGTGACGCTCATGTTCGCGCAGCTTCTGAACCGCACCTGGTGGTGGACCGCACATCCGGCGGCCCACTGACTGCGCGTTCCACGAACTCGCGAAGGCCGCCCGAGGGGCGGCCTTCAGTGTTTTCAGGACACACCGGCTGTTCCTCCCGAACGACTGCTCCGCACGTCACTGGAAGGAACCCGATGATCGACACCCTGCTCTCCGACGACCGCCCCTTCGCCCTCCTGCGCCGCCGCACACCGGGCCGCGACCACGACACCGTGGAACTCCTGATCGGCTCAGTCGGCACGTACGAACGGCTGGCGGACATCCCCGAAGGGCTCGCCCTCGTCCCGTTCCGGCAGATCCGCGAGCGCGGCTTCGACGTCCGCGACGACGGCACCCCGCTCACGGTCCTCACCCCCGAGGAGTCGTACGAGATCCCGCTCGCCGAAGCGCTCGACCGGCTTCCGCGACACGACGTCCAGGTCCGTGACGGCGGTTTCGACGTCGACGACGACACGTACGCGGAGATCGTCGGACGGGTGCTGCGGGACGAGATCGGGCAGGGCGAGGGCGCGAACTTCGTGATCCGCAGGACGTACGAGGGTGAGATCGCGGGGTTCTCCCGGGCGGACGCGCTCGCGCTGTTCCGGCGGCTGCTCGACGGTGAGCGGGGCGCGTACTGGACGTTCGTCGTGCACACGGGAGACCGCACGCTGGTGGGGGCCAGCCCCGAGGTGCACGTGCGGATGTCCGGCGGCACCGTCGTCATGAACCCCATCAGCGGCACGTACCGCTACCCGGCCGCCGGGCCGACCCCCGACGATCTGCTGCGCTTCCTCGCCGACGGCAAGGAGATCGAGGAGCTGTCGATGGTCGTCGACGAGGAGCTCAAGATGATGTGCACCGTCGGCGACATGGGCGGCGTCGTCGTCGGCCCGCGCCTGAAGGAGATGGCGCACCTCGCGCACACCGAGTACGAGCTGCGCGGCAGGTCGACGCTCGACGTGCGCGACGTGCTCAAGGAGACGATGTTCGCGGCGACCGTCACCGGCTCGCCCGTGCAGAACGCCTGCCGGGTCATCGAGCGGCACGAGGTCGGCGGGCGCGGCTACTACGCGGGCGCGCTCGCGCTCGTCGGCCGGGACTCCGGCGGGGCCCAGACCCTCGACTCCCCCATCCTGATCCGCACCGCCGACATCGACGCGGACGGGCACCTGCGGGTGCCGGTGGGCGCCACCCTCGTACGGGGATCGGACCCGGCCGGCGAGGTCGCGGAGACCCACGCGAAGGCGGCCGGGGTCCTCGCCGCACTCGGCGTCCGCCCGTCACGCCCGCGCGAGGAGAGCGCCCGGCCCGCGCTCGCCGACGACCCGCGGGTGCGCGCGGCTCTCGACGGACGCCGCTCGGCGCTCGCGCCGTTCTGGCTGCGGATGCAGGACCCCGACCGGCACCGTGAGGCACTGACCGGGCACGCGCTCGTGATCGACGCCGAGGACACCTTCACCGCGATGCTGGCGCACGTGCTGCGCTCGTCGGGGCTCGACGTGACGGTCCGGCGCTACGACGAGGAAGGGCTGCGGGAGGCGGTGCTCGCGCACGAGGGTCCGCTCGTGCTCGGCCCCGGACCGGGCAACCCGTCCGACCTCACCGACCCCAAGATGCGTTTCCTGCGCTCCCTGACCAGCGACGTGATCCGCTCGCACCGGCACGGGGTGCTCGGCGTCTGCCTCGGGCACGAGCTGATCGCGGCCGAGCTGGGCCTGGAGATCGTACGGAAGGAGGTTCCGTATCAGGGCGCGCAGGTCGACGTCGATCTGTTCGGGCGGACCGAGACCGTCGGGTTCTACAACAGCTTCGTGGCGCGCTGCGACGACGAGGCGGCCGTGGAGCTGGCCGCGCACGGCGTCGAGGTCAGCAAGGACGCGGCCAGCGGCGAGGTGCACGCGGTCCGCGGACCCGGCTTCGCGGGGGTGCAGTTCCACCCGGAGTCGGTGCTGTCGCTGCGCGGCGCCGGCGTCGTACGGGAGCTCGTCGCTCAGCTGGCGGCGGCCGGGACCAGCACGTTCTCGGAGCGGCGGCCGGCCTGATAGTCCAGGACGTTCTGCACCGTGGTCTCGATGATCTGTCCGACGGCGTCCACGGTGTAGTACGCCTGGTGCGAGGTGACCAGGACGTTCGGGAAGGTGACGAGGCGGGCGAGGGTGTCGTCCTCGACGATGTCCAGGGACTTGTCGAGGAAGAACAGGCCCGCCTCGGCCTCGTACACGTCGAGGCCGACGCCCGTGAAGCGGCCCTCGCGCAACTCGGCGACGAGGGCCTTGGTGTCGATGAGGCCGCCGCGGCTGGAATTGATGAGGATCGCGTCGTCCTTCATCATGCGCAGCGCGGCGGCGTCGACGATGTGCTCGGTGGCGGGCAGCAGCGGGACGTGCAGGCTGATCAGGTCGGCCTCGGCGAAGAGCCGCTCCTTCTCGACGTACTTCATGCCGAGGGCGGTGAGCTCCGGGTTCTCGGCGACGTCCCAGCCGAGCAGGTTCATGCCGAAGCCGTGCGCGATCCGGGTGAAGGCCTCGCCGATCTTGCCGGTGCCGAGCACGCCGACGGTGCGGCCGCGCATGTCCCGGCCCATCAGGCCGTCGAGGCGGAAGTCGAAGTCGCGGGTGCGGGTGCTGGCGCGGACGATGCGGCGGTTGACGGCCATCGCGAGGGTCCAGGCGAACTCGGCCACCGAGTACGGCGAGTAGTACGAGACCCGGGCCACGGTCAGGCCCAGGCGCTCGGCGACGTCCAGATCGATGTTGTTGAAGCCGGTGGAGCGCTGGGCGATCATCTGCGTGCCGCCGGCCGCGAGGGTCTGGAGCACGCGGTTGTCGAGGTGGGCGTTGACGCTGGTGGAGATGATCTCGTAGCCGGCCGCGATGGGTGCGGTGTCCTCGTTGAGGAACACGTCCAGGCACCGCACCTCGTGATGACCCGCGAAGGCCTTCTCGATGAGGGGCTTCTCGTCGGATTGCACGCCGAAAGCGAGGATCTCCATGGCGCGAGTCTAGGCCGATCACGCCTTACCGGCAGATCGGCCAAGCCCTTACGACGAGACCGATCAAGCCCCTCCGGCGAGACCGATCAAGCCCCTCCGGCGATTGAGGAGCGGGGTCCGGGGCAGAGCCCGCGACCTCAGCCGAAGAAGACCCCCACCTCCCGGTACAGCTCAGGATCGACGGTCTTCAACCGCGCGGTCGCCTCAGCGATGGGCACCCGCACGATGTCCGTCCCCCGCAGCGCGACCATCTTCCCCCAGTCCCCGTCCCGCACCGCCTCGATCGCGTGCAGCCCGAACCGCGTCGCCAGCCACCGGTCGAACGCCGACGGAGTCCCCCCGCGCTGCACATGCCCGAGCACCGTCGTCCGGGCCTCCTTGCCGGTCCGCTTCTCGATCTGCTTGGCGAGCCACTCGCCGACGCCGGACAGCCGTACGTGCCCGAAGGAGTCGAGGGACTCGTCCTTGAGGACCATGTCGCCGTCGCGCGGCATCGCCCCCTCCGCGACGCACACGATCGGCGCGTACGAGGCCTTGAAGCGGGAGGTGACCCAGGCGCAGACCTGGTCGACGTCGAAGCGCTGCTCGGGGATGAGGATGACGTTGGCGCCGCCGGCCAGGCCCGAGTGCAGGGCGATCCAGCCGGAGTGGCGGCCCATGACCTCGACGACGAGGACCCGCATATGGGACTCGGCGGTGGTGTGGAGCCGGTCGATGGCCTCCGTGGCGATGCCGACGGCGGTGTCGAAGCCGAAGGTGTAGTCGGTGGCGGAGAGGTCGTTGTCGATGGTCTTCGGTACGCCGATCGCCTTGACGCCGTACTCGTCGGTGAGCTTGGCGGCGACGCCCAGGGTGTCCTCGCCGCCGATGACGATGAGCGCGTCGACCTCCTGCTTGGCGAGGTTGTCCTTGACGCGGCGGATGCCGTTCTCCGCGTTGAGCGGGTTGGTGCGCGAGGAGCCGAGGATGGTGCCGCCGCGGGGCAGGATGCCGCGGACGGCCGGGATGTCGAGCGGGACGGTGTCGTTCTCCAGGGGGCCGCGCCAGCCGTCGCGGAACCCGATGAAGTCGTAGTTGTACTCCTGAACGCCTTTGCGGACGATGCCCCGGATGACGGCGTTGAGCCCCGGGCAGTCGCCGCCTCCGGTCAGTACTCCTACCCGCATCGCGTAACTCCCTTGTCACGGTGGGTGGTTCAGGCCACCTTCCCGCGCGGGGTCACTCGTCGTCCAGACCCCGTTCGATGGCGTACCTGACGAGCTCGACGCGGTTGTGCAGCTGGAGCTTGCCGAGGGTGTTCTGCACGTGGTTCTGGACGGTGCGGTGCGAGATGACGAGGCGCTCCGCGATCTGCTTGTAGCTCAGGCCCTTGGCGACGAGGCGCAGCACCTCGGTCTCGCGGTCGGTGAGCTGCGGCGCCTTGGGCTCGTCCGGGCCGGAGGCGGGCGCGGGCTCGGAGGCCAGGCGCCGGTACTCGCCGAGGACGAGGCCGGCGAGGCCGGGCGTGAACACCGGGTCGCCGACGGCCGTGCGGCGCACCGCGTCGATCAGCTCGTCGGTGGACGCGGACTTGAGCAGATAGCCGGTGGCACCGGACTTGACCGCCTCCAGGACGTCGGCGTGCTCGCCGCTCGCGGAGAGCACGAGGACGCGCAGCGCAGGGTCGGCGCCGACGACTTCCTTGCAGACCTGGACGCCGGGCTTGGCCGGCAGGTTCAGGTCGAGGACGAGCACGTCGGGGTCGGTGGCGCGGGCGCGGCGCACCGCCTGCTCGCCGTCGCCCGCCGTGGCGACGACGTCGAAGCCGGCCGCCGCGAGGTCGCGGGCGACGGCGTCGCGCCACATCGGGTGGTCGTCGACGACCATGACCTTGATCGGTTCGCGCGCTTCACTCATCGGTCTTTCCTGCCTTCCCCCGTGCCGTTCACTTCTTCTGCGGTTGCTTCGGTACGTGCATCTCGACCTCGGTGCCCTGACCGGGTACGGAGATCAGCTCGGCGGTGCCGCCGATGTCGCGCAGCCGCCCCCGGATGGACTGGGCGACACCGAGCCGCCCCTCCCCCTCGGCCTGTGCGAGGCGGCCGTCCGGGATCCCGGGTCCGTCGTCCCGTACGGTCACGATCACCGCGTCCGGCTCGTCCTCCACCAGGATCCACGCGTGCGCGCCGTCGCCCGCGTGCCGCCGTACGTTGTCGAGCGCGGCGCCGACCGCGGCGGCCAGTTCGCGGGCGGCGGCCGGCGGCAGCGGGACCGGGGTGCCGGGCGCGGCGAAGGTGACGTCGGAGCCCGCGTGGCCGGCGAGGAGGGGGCGCAGGTCGCGGGGCCCGTCGTCGGCGCCGTCGGCGGGTTCGTCCACCGCTCTGACGACCGCGCCGAGCGCCGCGTCCTCGGAGGCGCGGGACGCGGGGGTCAGGCCCGCGGCGACCAGGGTGCGCAGCGCGATCTCCTGCTCGCCCGCCATCCGGCCGAGCTCGGCGGCCTCGCCGCCCAGGGCGGTGCCGCGCCGCTGCACCATCGCGAGGACCTGGAGGACGCTGTCGTGGATGTCCCGCGCCAGGCGCTCCCGTTCGCGGGTGGCGGCCTCGATCTCCAGGGCGCGGGCGAGGGTGCGCTCGGAGGCGCGGGCCACCTCGACGACGTAACCGATCGCTATCGAGGCGATGCAGACGAGGAGGACGTTGTGGAGGGTGCTGCGGCTGAAGGAGCCGCGCTGCACCACGTTGGCGACGCCGATCAGGAGTGAGGCGGAGGCCGCCCACCGCCAGCCGCCCTTGATCGCCCAGGCGAGCACCGCGCCCGCCGTCCAGATGGACGGCAGGGTGGAGCCGCCGGTGACGGCCCGCTCGTGGCCGGCGACCGGGGAGAGCAGGATGCCGACGAGCGCGATGGTCAGGTCGGCGGTGAGGAACCGCTTGGTGCAGCGCCGGGCGCCGGACACCTGCGGCAGTGTGGCCAGCGTCCAGCCGGCCAGGACGACGTAGTACGCGATGGCGATCCCGGGCCGCTCGTACCGTTCGTACGCGGTGGTGAAGACCCCGATCGCGTACAGGAGCGTCAGCACGCGGTACGCCATGAGGGCGCGCCACAGCGGCTGTTCGACCGACATCCGGACGACGCGCTCGCGTCTGACCGTGTTCCCCATGTCCCCCGCCCCCATGTCCCCGCGCCCCCCTGGCGTCCGTGTCTCGAAGGACGACGCGCCTAGGAGCCGCTGCGTTCCTTCTCGGCGGACGTGTCCTTCGCCTTCTCCAGCGCCTTCTCCTGCGCCTTCTTGGCTTCCTTCTCGGCCTTCTCCGCGTCCGCGATCTGCCGCTTGGCGGCGGTCGCGTACATGTCGACGTACTCCTGGCCGGAGAGCTTCATGATCTCGTACATGACCTCGTCGGTCACGGCCCGGAGCACGAACCGGTCGCTCTCCATGCCCTGGTACCGGGTGAAGTCGAGCGGCTTGCCGATGCGGATGCCGGGGCGCATGAGCTTCGGGAGGACCTTGCCCGGGGGCTGGATCTTCTCCGTGTCGATCATGGCGACGGGGATCACGGGAGCGCCGGTGGCCAGCGCCACGCGCGCGAGGCCGCCCGGCTTGCCGCGGTAGAGGCGGCCGTCGGGCGAGCGGGTGCCCTCGGGGTAGATGCCGAAGAGCTCGCCGCGCTCCAGGACCTCGATGCCGCTCTTGATGGCGGCCTCACCGGCGCCGCGCGAACCGGAGCGGTCCACGGGCAGCTGGCCGACGCCCTTGAAGAAGGCGGCCGTCAGCTTGCCCTTCACACCGGGCGTCGTGAAGTACTCGGCCTTCGCGATGAAGGTCACCTTGCGGTCGAGGACGGCCGGCAGGAAGAAGGAGTCGGAGAAGGAGAGGTGGTTGCTGGCGAGGATCGCCGGCCCCTCGGCGGGAATGTTCTCCAGTCCCTCCACCCACGGCCGGAAGCCGAGCTTCAGCGGCCCCCCGATGGCCACCTTCATTGCGCCGTAGATCAACCCACTGCCTTCCCTTGTGCCCGGACCCTCGTACCCGTATCAGTCCGAGGATCAGACCTTAACCCGCGAGGCCGCTCCAGGGCCCGACGACCCTGGTCGGTGTCAGTCCGGTCGCGTACGGTGAAGTTCTCGTCCCGATGCCCCTGTCATTCGCCCCTGTCGTTCACCTTTCATGAACAGGAGACCGAAGGTGCCGGTCCTCCCTGGAGCCGAGCCGTACCGCCACGAAGGCGGCGAGGTCGGAGTCCTCCTCTGCCATGGCTTCACCGGATCCCCGCAGTCGCTGCGCCCATGGGCGGAGTACCTCGCCGGGCGCGGTCTGACCGTCTCGCTGCCGCTGCTGCCCGGGCACGGCACCCGCTGGGAGGACCTGTCGGTGACCGCCTGGCAGGACTGGTACGCGGAGGTGGACCGCGCCCTGCGCGACCTCACCGAGCGCTGCTCCCAGGTCTTCGTCTTCGGTCTGTCGATGGGCGGCGCCCTCGCCCTGCGCCTCGCGGCCCGGCACGGGGACGACGTGGCGGGCCTCGTCCTGGTGAACCCGGGGAACAAGGTGCACGGCCTGGCCGCCCACGCCCTCCCGGTCGCGCGCCACTTCGTACGGACCGTCGCGGGCATCGCCAGCGACATCGCCAAGGAGGGCTCGGTCGAGGTCGGCTACGACCGCGTACCGCTGCACTCGGCGCACCAGCTGCGCACGTTCTTCCACGTCGTGGACCGTGAACTGCCGCAGGTGACCCAGCCGTTGGTGGTCCTGCACAGTGTGAACGACCATGTGGTGCCGCCCGCCGACTCGGCCCGCGTGCTCAGCCGCGTCTCGTCCACGGACGTCACCGAGATTCTGCTGGAACAGAGCTACCACGTCGCGACGTTGGACCATGACGCGGACCGGATCTTCGAGGAGAGCTACGCCTTCGTCGAGCGGCTCGCCCCAGGTGTCGGAAAGACCCCCAGCGAAGGCGCGGAAGGGACGGCCAGCGGTGGCTGAGCAGGACCGGCGGGAGCCCGAGAGCCCCGAGCCCGACGAGCAGCAGGGCGCGCAGAGCCGCGATCCGCTGCTGCCCACCGACGAGGCTGCGGCGTGGGCGCAGATCGTCGCGGGCTACGGCGAGGAGCCGCCGGACCCACCCGGCGCCAAGCCGTTCAAGTCGATCGAGGACCTGGCGCTGCTCGACCCGGAGGTGAACGGGGCGCCGGACCGGGAGGAGAAGCCGAAGCAGGAGCCCAAGGCCCCGCTCGGTTCGTCGGTCTCCTTCGCGCCCGGCGTGGCCGCGACCCCGGGCCCGCGCGACTACGCGCCGACGGAGTCGTCCGACGACGACTTCGACGGCGACGACGAGGGCCACTTCGTCCCGCCGGAGCCGCCGCCGCTCCCGGAGGCCGACGTCACGGCGAAGTTCGCCTGGCTCGCGGTGATCGGCGGCCCGGTGCTGCTGCTCGTCTCGGTGCTGCTCGGCTGGTCGATGACGTGGTGGCTGGCGACGGTCTGCATCGGCGGTTTCCTCGGCGGGTTCGCCACGCTGGTCGCCCGGATGCGGTCGGACGACGACGAGGACGACGACCCGGGGCGCGGCGCGGTCGTCTGATTTCCCCGTACGCCGTCGAGGGCCCTGCCGGAACACCGGCCGGGCCCTTTCCCGTATCCGGAGACCGGACCCACCCCGATGGAACCCGATCCGGGGCTGCGGCGAAGTACCGGTGAACAACAGGTTGAACCAACCCAAGCCTTCAAGGCGTTCACACGGACGAAAGGAGCCCCGATGACGCTCCGACCCCGGGAGCACCGCCAGGACCTTCCAGGCGACAGCGACGCCCGGGCGATCGAGCGGTCGCGGGAGGAGCCCGAGCACTTCGCCGTCCTCTTCGACCGGTACGCCGACGCCGTGCACCACTACGCGGCGCGGCGGCTCGGCGGCGAGGCGGCGGAGGACCTGACGGCGGAGACCTTCACCACCGCCTTCAAGCAGCGCCACCGCTACGACCTGAGCAGACCCGACGCCCGCCCCTGGCTCTTCGGGATCGCCACCAACCTCATCGGCCGGCACCGCAGGTCCGAGGCGCGCCGCTTCAAGGCGATGTCCCGGATACCGGGGCCCGTCGAGCACGAGGAGCCGGTGGCGGACCGCGCGGTGGCCCGGGCCGGTGCGCACGGGCTGCGGCGGGAACTGGCGGCCGCACTCGCCGCGCTGCCCGCGCGGCAGCGGGACGTGGTGCTGCTCGTGGCCTGGACCGACCTCGGGTACGAGGAGGCGGCCGAGGCCCTGAAGGTTCCGGTGGGCACGATCAGGTCCCGCCTGAGCCGGGCTCGCAGCACATTGCGTGAAGCACTGGGTGGTACCGACCCGACCGCCGCGACCACCTTCCGGGAGGCACACGCCCATGACTGACGACCACATGACGGACGAACTCGACCTGCTCCGCTCGTGGGAGGCACCCCCGCTCGACGACGACGCACGTCACCGCGCGCGGGTGGCGCTCTTCGCCGCGATGAACGAACCGCCGTCCGCCGCAAGGCCGTTGCGGCGCCGGGCAGTGCTGCGGATCGCCCTCACCGGGGTGGCGACGGCGGCGGTGGCCACGGCCGTCCTCGTGCAGGTGGACGGCGGGCGGCAGGAACCGCGGGCCGAGCCGCCGGCGAGCAGCTCCCCGCGCCTGGTCGGTGTCAGCGCGCGGACCGTGCTCCACGGTGCGGCGGCCTGGGACCGCGAGCACGAGAAGCAGCAAGGGGTGCCGCGCGACGACCAGTTCGTGTACTCCAAGCGGATCATCAAGGAGACGGAGCGGAAGACCGGTGAGGTCAAGAGCTACACCGACGAGATGTGGGAATCGGTGGACGGCTCCAAGCGCTCCCTGTCCATGGAACTGGGCAGGACCATGTGGGAGGAGCCGATGGGCCCGGGCGAGGGGGTGTGGCCGCCCCGGAAGTGGGACGACCTGAAGAAGCTGCCCACCGACCCGGCGGAGCTCGTCCCGGCGATCGTCTCCATGGGCACGTCCGACAAACCGATCAGCGCGTTCGACAAGGACGAGCGGTCCCAGGCGTACTTCCTGGTCGGCGAGCTCCTGAAGTGGCCCGCGCTGCCCCCGGGGCTGCGTGCCGCGGCGTACGAGGGGCTGGCGCTGATCCCCGGCGTGGAGACGGTGCCGGACGTGAAGGACTCCGCCGGGCGGCCCGGGGTGGGCATCGCCTACCCCGAGGGCTTCAAGGGCCGGTACCTCATCTTCGATCGCACCTCGTACGCGTTCCTGGGCTTCCGCGACGAGCGGACCTCGCGCTCCGGGAAGAAGACGTACATCCAGCTGTCGCACACGGTGGAGTGGGGGATCGTCGACAGGGTCAGGCAGCGCCCGTAGTCACACCGCGGGCACCCTGAGGGCGGCCAGGACCGGCAGGTGGTCCGTGGCCGCCCTCAGTTCGTCCTCGTCGAGGAAGTCGGGGACGCCGCAGCCGAGCACCTCGATGCCCTTGGTCGCGAGGATCGCGTCGATCCGCTGATGGGGGTCGTCCGGTGTCGAGGTGTGCTCGCGGCCCCAAGGGGCCACCGCCCAGCAGTCGTTGAGGACACCGGCGAGCCGCCGGAAGGTCCGCCCGTCGGGCCGCTCGTTGAGGTCGCCGCCCGCGACGACGTGCTCGACGCCCATCGCGGCGACCCGGTCGAGCAGCATCCCGCCCTGCGCGTACCGCTCGTCCTTCTGCAGGCTCAGATGGCAGCTGACGACGCCGAGCCGCGCACCCCCGAACCGCACCACCGCGGTCGCGAAGCCTCGTCGGTGCAGCCCGGGGGTGAGCGGGAGCAGCACGTCCTCGGTGCGTTCGACGGTGGCCCGCAGGGAGCAGAGCAGCGCGGGCCCCGCGGCCGAGCCGCCGCCCGACAGGATCACCAGGTTCGCGGCGCGCGCGAGCCGGGCGAGCTGCTTGCGCCAGCGGAAGAACCGGGGCGCCTCCTGGATCAGGACGAGGTCGGGGGCGCACGCCTTCATCACCCGGGCGAGGGCCACGGGGTCGTCCCGCATCGAGCGGATGTTGTAGCTGAGGACGCGGATGACGGCCGAACCGTCCGCTTCCGTACGGGAGTTGGGCAGAGGCGCGAGCGTGGCGTCGGTCGGCATGCTGATCAAGATACGCCGGTGCCCGCCGCCCCCGAGGGGAACGACGGGCACCACACGGTACGAAAAAGCGTCACATGACGGGGTCGGGCTCCCGCGCGAGGTCGGCGGCGCCGACCATGCCCGCCTTGTTGCCCAGCTGGGCCGCGATGACGTCGGCCACCGGCCGCCAGTTCCCGCCGACCAGCCAGCGCTTGTACGACTTGCGGATCGGGTCGAGGACCAGCTCGCCCTCGTCCGACAGGCCGCCGCCGACGATGAACGCCGACGGGTCGAAGAGCGAGGCCAGGTCGGCCAGTCCGGCGCCGGCCCAGCGGGCCAGCTCGCGGTACGAGTCGACGGCGACCAGGTCGCCCTGGCGGGCGGCCATCGAGATGTGCTTGCCCTCGATGCCGTCCGGGGTGCCGTCGCCCAGCGAGAGCAGGTACTCCGCGTTCTCCGGGGTGGCGTTGGCGCGCTGCTTGGCGTAGCGCACGAGGGCGCGCCCTGAGGCGTACTGCTCCCAGCAGCCCTGCGAACCGCAGCCGCACAGCAGCCCGTCCGGCACCATGCGGATGTGGCCGAACTCGGCGGCGACGCCGAAGTGGCCGCGGCGCAGCTTGTTGCCGATGATGATGCCGCCGCCGAGCCCGGTGCCCAGCGTGATGCAGATGACGTTGCGGTGGCCCTTGCCGGCACCGAACTTGTACTCGCCCCAGGCGGCCGCGTTGGCGTCGTTCTCGACGACGACCGGAAGGCCGACGCGCGCCTCGACCTTCTCCTTCAGCGGCTCCTGGCGCCAGTCGATGTTCGGCGCGAAGTACACGGTGGAGCGCTGCCGGTTGACGTAACCGGCGGCACCGATACCGACTCCGACGATCTCGTGTCCGGCCCGGGCACCTTCCACGGCCGAGGCGATCGCGTCGACGATCCCGTCAGGCGTGGAAGGCGTCGGCACCTTGAACGTGGAGAGGATGTTGCCTTCCTCGTCGACCACGCCTGCCGCGATCTTCGTGCCGCCGATATCGACGCCGATGGTGAGTCCCATGAATCCCTCAGTTCGGTCGAGCCCCGCTATGGCCCACCGTACCCGAGCACGGTTCAGTCCAGGTCGATGTGCTCCCCGCCGGGGCCTTCGTCCCGGGGCGTCTGCGGCGGGCGGGGCTCCTGGGAGCCCTGGGTCCAGCGGCGCTCGTGCCCCTCGACGGCGGAGCGGTAGGCGGCGAGGAGTTCGCCGCCCGCGGCCGCCAGGTGGTCGAAGACGTCCGCGTTGCGCTCGATGACCGGTTCGACGACGGACCGGGCCTGCCGCACGACCTGCTTGGCGACCTGCTCGGCGGTGCCCTGCGCGACGGCGCCGAGGAACGGCGCCTGCACGGAGGAGAGCTTCTCGGCGACCGCGTCGACGAGCTTCTTCAGCTCCTCGGCGGCGGACCCGGGCGGCGGGCCGTACGCGGCCTTGCGGCGGGCCCGCTCCGCCGCGAGATCCTCGGCACACGCCTTCTCCCAGGCGTCGGCGTCGACCTGGGGGGCGGACTGCTCGGTGGCGTCGCTCATGGCGGCTGACTCCTGCGGAGAGCTGAAGAGATGCTGAAGCACTGGCATCTTCGACGTTACCCGAACGGGTGCATGCCCTTCACCGGGTCTGCGGCCACAGATCCGGGTCGGGCGCGAACCGTACGCACAGTTCGCCGTCGACGAGCCCGGCACCCGCCACCGTGCAGCGGCGGGGCGCGGAGGGCAGCGGAACGATGCGCCGGAACGCACCGGCGCCGACGACCAGTTCGTCCCCGCGCCGGATCAGCGTCAGCTCCTCGCGCACGGCGCCGGGCAGGGGGATCCGCCAGACCAGTACGCCGTCCTGCGCGAGCCGGTCCTCGACGGGCCAGTCGGTACGCGGTCCAGGGGCGTGCGGCACCGGTACGTCGAGTTCGCCGGGGCGCGGGTCGCGGCCCAGGTGGGCGGTCTCGTACGCGTCCGGCCACTCGGCGATCACCTTGCGCTGCCGGGCCGCGGCGTCGGCGAGCCACGGGTCGGTGGAGCCGTCGGGCAGCACCTTGTTGGCCACGACCGACTCCACGGGCAGCCCGTGCAGGGCGAGCCCGGCGCGCGTGACGCGCAGGGTCTCGGCGGCGGCCCTGGTCGGTTCGGCGACGAGGCGTACGACGGTGGTGCCGGCGTCGATCACGGCCTGTGCGGCGGCGAGTTCGGCGTCCCAGCGGGCGGCGGTCTCGTACAGCCAGTCCGCGGGCATCGGCACCCCGGCGAGCCGGCCGAGGACGGGGCGCAGGGCGCGGGCCGCCTGGCGCTCCGCGGGCAGCAGACGGCGCAGGTAGCGGCGCAGCTGCTCGGGCAGGGCGAGGACCGCGACGGCGCGCGGGGCGGCGGGCAGGTCGACGACGACCAGGTCGTACGGCCCCTCGGCGCTGTCCCGCAGGGCGCGCAGCAGGGCGAGTTCGTCGCTGCCGGGGAGCGGGGTGAGCTCGTCGGCGTCGAGCCGGGCGGCGCCCAGCAGGTCGAGCGCGGAGGCCGCGCGGTCCTGGAGGGCGAGCAGATCGTCCCGGAAGTCGTCGGCCGGGACGAGCCGCCGTACGGCGACACCGTCCGGGCCGGCGAGGCCGTCACCGGTGATCAGGAGGGTGCGCAGCCCTTGCCGGGCGGCCCGCGCGGCGGTGGCCGAGGCGACGGACGTCTTACCGGAGCCACCGGGGCCGGTGACAAGAAGGGTGCGCATGGGCCCTGAGGCTACTTGGACTCGACCCGCTTCTTCAGACCGGCCAGCGCACGGTCGATGATGACCTTCTCCGCCTTGCGCTTGATCATGCCGAGCATCGGGATCTTGACGTCGACGGTGAGCGAGTACGTGACCTCGGTGCCGGTGCCCGCGGGCTTCAGCACGTACGAGCCGTCGAGGGAGCGCAGCATCTGCGACTTCACGAGCGTCCAGGACAGCTCGTTCTCGCTCGCCCACGTGTACCGCAGGGTCTGGTCGTCCTTGATCGCGCCGGCGTCCATCACGAGGCGGACCTGCTCGGCGCGGCCTGCGTCGTCCGTCGCGAGGACCTCCGCCTCCTTCACCTCACCCGTCCAGTCCGGGTAACGCGCGAAGTCGGCGATCACTCCCATGACCTCCGCCGGTGCCGCCTCGATCGTGATGCTCGAGCTGGTGTGTTCCGCCATCGCCGTGGCTCCTCCAGATACCGGTCAGGGGTGCGCCGTGTATACGTGTGTGTGTCGCGTGCAGGCTATCGCGCGCCGGTGCTCCCGCCGTCACCACTCCAGGGCCCAGGGCCTGCCGGAGCTCGCGAAGTGGCCGACATTGACGCACTCGGTGGCCCCGATCCGCATCCGTCGGGCGAGCGGCTGGTGGACGTGGCCGAACAGGGCGTAGCGGGGCCGGGTGCGGCGGATGGCGTCGAGCAGTGCCCTGCTGCCGCGCTCGAAGCGCCGCGCCACGGTGTCGTAGACCAGCTCGGGCACCTCCGGCGGGATGTGGGTGCAGAGCACGTCCACCTCCCCCACGGCCTCGATCTTGGCGGCGTACTCCTCGTCGTCGATCTCGTACGGGGTGCGCATGGGGGTGCGCAGGCCGCCGCCGACGAAGCCGAAGACCCGGCCGCCGATCTCGACCCGCTGCCCGTCGAGCACGGTCGTGCCCGGCCCGGCGTACTCACTCCACAGGTGCGGCATGTCGACGTTGCCGTAGGTGGCGTACGTCGGTGTGGGGAACGACGCGAACAGCTCCGCGTACTGCTTGCGCACCGCTTTCTCGATGGCGGGGCCGCGGTCGACGCCCGCCCACAGCTGCGCCCCGAAGGCGCGTGCCTCCTCGAAGCGGCGGGCGGTGCGCAGGGCGACGATGCGGTCCGCGTTCTCGACTCCGAACAAGTCCGGAAAAATGCCGCGCGAGTGGTCGGCGTAGTCCAGGAAGAGGACCAGGTCACCGAGGCAGATCAGGGCATCGGCTCCGTCGCCGGACCGTGCGAGGTCGGTGGAGTTTCCGTGCACATCGCTGACCACGTGAACGCGCATGCGATCACCCTAGGACCATGGGTCCCAGGTGGGTAGAGGCCGCCGGACCTGCGGTTACTTCCGAGTCGGGAACGGCGTGGACTACTGTGCAGCGAGCACCGCCGTGACGTGTGACGCAGAGAACATCTGGCCTGGACCCCCTACCGAAAGAGCAGTACTGGTGGGTAACGTCCGGGCAGTCCAGTCGTGCTCAGTTCAATCATTCCCAGCCCTGAGCACCTGCCCGATCTTGGACCGCACCGACGCAGCACACAAAGTCGTGGCGCCGGCGCCCTATGAGGAGCAGCAGTCTTGCGCGAGTTCAGCCTTCCGGCTTTGTACGAGGTCCCTGCGGACGGCAATCTGACCGACATCGTCCGCAGAAACGCCGCGCAGCATCCTGATGTCGCCGTGCTCGGCCGCAAGATCGCCGGCACCTGGCAGGACGTCACGTCGACCACGTTCCTGGCCGAGGTGCTCGCCGCCGCCAAGGGCCTGATCGCCTCCGGCGTGCAGCCGGGCGACCGGGTCGGGCTCATGTCCCGTACACGCTACGAGTGGACGCTGCTCGACTTCGCGATCTGGAGCGCCGGCGCGGTCACCGTTCCCGTGTACGAGACGAGCTCGGCCGAGCAGATCCAGTGGATCCTCGGCGACTCGGGCGCCGCCGCGATCCTCGTCGAGTCGGACGCGCACGCCGCGACCGTCGCCTCCGTGCACGGCTCCCTGCCGGAGCTCAAGCACGTCTGGCAGATCGACGCGGGTGGCGTCGACGAGCTGAACCGCGCGGGCGCCGAGGTCTCCGACGAGACCGTCGACGAGCGCAGTGCCTCGGCGAAGGCCGACGACCCGGCGACCATCGTCTACACCTCCGGCACCACCGGCCGCCCCAAGGGCTGCGTCCTCACGCACCGCAGCTTCTTCGCGGAGTGCGGCAACGTGGTGGAGCGCCTCAAGCCGCTGTTCCGTACGGGCGAGTGCTCGGTGCTCCTCTTCCTCCCCGTCGCGCACGTCTTCGGCCGCCTGGTCGAGGTGGCGTCGCTGATGGCCCCGATCAAGCTGGGCCACGCCCCCGACATCAAGCACCTCACCGACGAACTGGCCGCCTTCAGGCCTACGTTGATCCTCGGCGTCCCGCGCGTCTTCGAGAAGGTCTACAACTCGGCCCGCGCCAAGGCGCAGGCCGACGGCAAGGGCAAGATCTTCGACAAGGCCGCCGACACGGCGATCGAGTACAGCCGCGCGCTCGACACCCCCAAGGGTCCCTCGCTCGCCCTGAAGCTCAAGTACAAGACGTTCGACAAGCTCGTCTACAGCAAGCTGCGCGCCGTCCTCGGCGGGCGCGGCGAGTACGCGATCTCCGGCGGCGCGCCGCTGGGCGAGCGCCTCGGTCACTTCTTCCGCGGCATCGGCTTCACGGTCCTGGAGGGCTACGGCCTGACCGAGTCGTGCGCCGCGACCGCCTTCAACCCGTGGGACCGCCAGAAGATCGGCACGGTCGGCCAGCCGCTGCCCGGCTCGGTCGTGCGGATCGCCGACGACGGTGAAGTCCTGCTCCACGGCGAGCACTTGTTCTCCGGTTACTGGAACAACGAAGGCGCGACCGAGGAGGCGCTGGCCGACGGCTGGTTCCACACAGGCGACATCGGCACGCTCGACGAGGACGGCTACCTGCGCATCACCGGCCGCAAGAAGGAGATCATCGTGACGGCGGGCGGCAAGAACGTCGCCCCGGCCGTCATCGAGGACCGCATCCGCGCGCACGCGCTGGTCGCCGAGTGCATGGTCGTCGGCGACGGCCGCCCCTTCGTGGGCGCCCTCGTCACCATCGACGAGGAGTTCCTCGGCAAGTGGGCCTCCGACCACGGCAAGCCGGCGGACTCGACGGTGGCGTCGCTGCGGGACGACGCGGAGCTGCTGGCCGCGATCCAGTCGGCGGTGGACGACGGGAACGCGGCGGTGTCGAAGGCCGAGTCGGTCCGCAAGTTCCGTGTCCTCGGGACGCAGTTCACGGAGGACTCGGGGCACCTGACGCCCTCGCTGAAGCTGAAGCGGAATGTTGTGGCGAAGGATTACGCGGACGAGATCGAGGCGCTGTATCAGGGCTGAGCGCGCCTTTTCGCCGTGGGTGCTTGCTTGTCGGGCGGCTGCGGCATGCGTCGTAGCTGGTCGCGCAGTTCCCAGCGCCCCTGAAGCATGCGCTGCGCGCAGCTTCCCCAGAGGCGCGGGGAGCTGCGCGACCAGGCCCCACCGGACGGTCAGCCGAAGTGACGGTTACAACAGCCCCCGCAACCTCTCGGCGAGCAGATCCCACCGCCACCGCTCCTCCACCCACGCCCGGCCCCGCTCCCCCATGCGGAGCCTCAGCTCGGGGTCCTGCAACAGCACCGTGATCCGATCCGCCGCCTCCTCCGCGGAGCCACCCCGGACGACCCACCCGGTCTCCCCGTCGAGCACCGCGTCCGGCGCCCCGCCCGAGTCACCGGCGACCACCGGAAGCCCCGTCGCCGACGCCTCCAGGTACACGATCCCGAGCCCCTCGACGTCCAGGCCCCCGCGACGCGTCCGGCACGGCATCGCGAAGACGTCCCCCGCGCCGTAGTGGGCCGCGAGCTCCTCCCACGGCACCGCCCCGGTGAAGCGCACCGAGTCCGCGACGCCGGTCTCCACGGCCAGCTTGCGGAGCTCCTTCTCGTACGGGCCGCCGCCGACGATCAACAGCACCGCGTCCGGCACCGAGGCCAGGATCCGCGGCATGGCCAGGATCAGCGTGTCCTGCCCCTTGCGCGGCACGAGGCGCGAGACGCAGACGACGACGGGGCGCTCCGAGAGCCCGAGGCGGGCGCGCACCGCGTCGCCGCCGGAGTCGGGGTGGAACGTCTTCTCGTCGACCCCGGGCGGGAGCTGGACCATCCGCCCGGCCGCCGCGGGCGTCAGCGCCGCCGCGATCCGCGAGCGCGTGTACTCCCCGAGGTACGTGATCGTGTCCGTGGACTCGCCGATCCGCCGCAACAGCTGCCGGGACGCGGGGAGTTGGGCCCATCCGGCCTCGTGCCCGTGCGTCGTCGCCACGAGCCGGGTCGCGCCCGCCTTGCGCAGCGCGGAGCCCATCAGGCCGAGCGGCGCGGCCGCGCCGAACCACACCGACGTACAGCCGTGCTCCCGCAACAGGCCCACCGCCCGCCGGGTCACGCGCGGCGTCGGCAGCAGCATCGTCGTACGGTCGCGTACGACGGTGAACGGCTGCTCGGCGTCGAAGGCGGCGGTCGCCTCGACGCCCTCCTGGCTCCGCTTCCACGTCGAGGCGTAGACGACGATCTGCTCGGGGTCCAGGCGCAGCGCCATGTTGTGCAGGAACGCCTGGATGCCGCCGGGGCGGGGCGGGAAGTCGTTGGTCACGATCAAGGTCTTGTGCATCGCCGCAGACAGTACCGAACCGCTCATAGTGAGCGCGCCACGCCGCCCGGTCCATGGCCACCGCACAGGCCCGCCGGGCATGATGAGTCGAATGAAGACGCGAAATCCCGCAGCTCTCCTGATCACCTGGGTCCTGACCCGGACCCTGCTTCTGCTGTGCGTCTTCAAGGTGATCGTGGTCCCGGGACCGGATGTCACGAGCGACGTCTCCGTGATCTACCACGGCTGGTTCGACGTCCTGCGCACCGGAACGTTCCCGCTGGACGACGTGACATGGCAGTACCCGCCGGCCGCCGCGGTCGCGATCCTCTCCCCCGCCCTGCTGCCCTTCCTCTCGTACGCGTCCGCCTTCTTCCTGCTCGCCTTCCTCGCCGACGCGGCCGTCTTCCTGATGCTCCTCTACGTGGCCGAACGCCACGGCAAGTCGCGGCGCGGGGCGTGGGTCTGGATCGCCGGCCTGCCGCTGCTCGGGCAGACCGTGTACGCGCGCTACGACGTGATGGTGACCGCCATCGCGGTCGCGGCACTGCTCGCGGCAGCCCGGCACCCGAAGGCCGCGGGCGTCATGGCGGCGATCGGCGCGATGCTCAAGGTCTGGCCGGCGCTGCTGCTGCTCGGCACCCGGCGCGGCCGGGCCACCCGCGAGGCGGCGGGCGCGGCCGCGCTGACGGCCGGCGGACTGCTGCTGGCTTTCACGATCGCGATGCCGGGCGCCCTGGCGTTCCTGACGTTCCAGAAGGACCGGGGCACGGAGGTCGAGTCCCTCGGCTCGCTGGTCTTCCATGTGGCGCGGCAGTTCGGCTGGTCGGGCTCGGTGCAGCTGAACTACGGCTCGGTGGAGTTCCTCGGCCCGTACGTGGACGTGGTGAGCATGCTCGCGCAGGTGCTCACCACGCTGGCGTTCGGCTGGCTGCTGCTGTGGCGGTTCAAGGCCCGCGCCTGGGAGTCGGGCACGCTCGCGGACGCCGCGCTCACCGCCGTCCTGCTGTTCACGACGACCAGCCGGGTGATCAGCCCGCAGTACATGCTGTGGCTGGTCGGGCTGGCCGCGGTGTGCCTGCTGTTCCCGGGCAGCCGGATGACGCTGCCGGTGGGTCTGGTGCTCGCGGCGACGTTCGTGACGTTCCTGGAGTTCCCGATCTGGTTCTCGCACGTGGTCGCCAGCGACTCGCTCGGGCTCTTCCTGCTCCTCGTGCGCAACGGACTCCTGGTCGTGGCCTCGGTCAGCGCCTGCCGCCGGCTGTGGCGGGCGACGGTCACCGAGCCGCGCCTCGCCGAGCGCACCCCGCTGCCCGCTCAGGCCGCCCGCGACCAGTCGGTGAGCGCCGCCCCCTGAGCGGCGCCCCGCCGCGCCAGGACGACCAGGCAGCCGCACTGCACGGCCATGGCGAGCCCCATCGCCGCACACACCCCGGCGAGCCCCCACAGCCCTGACAGCCAGGCCGCGCACGGGAGTTGGAGGGCCGTCCCCACCACGGTCACCCGCAGCACCTGAGGCGATCCCCCGCTGCCCTCGAAGACGCCGCCCAGGGCGATGAAGGCGGCCATCAGCACCAGGTACGGGCCGACGCACCGCAGGAACAGGGCGCCCTGCGCGCTCACTTCGGGCGACGCGCCGAAGGCCCGCATCAGCCACGGCGCGAGCCCGAGGTACAGCAGCGCGGCGACGCCCCCGGCCGCGCCCGCCACCCGCACCGTCTGCCGCCCGATCGCGCCGCGCTCGTCGTGGCCCGCGCCCCGCCGGTGCGCGGTGTGGATGGAGGCGGCCTGGCGCACCGCGTAGAAGGCCATGGTCGCCACGTAGAGGGCCTTGTACGCGATGGCGTACGCCGCCACGGCCGTCACCCCGAGCCGGGCCACGACGGCGATCAGCGCGAGCGCTCCCGCCTGCCGCACCGTGAAGTCGGCCGACATGGGCAGGCCGGTGCGCAGGGTGCGCCGCACGGCCCCCGACGCCTGGAGCGGCGCCGCGGACGCCTTGCGCAGCAAGGGATTTCGGCGCAGGGCCACCAGCCCGGCCCCGAGTGCGACGGAGCGGGCCGCCACCGTCGAGACGGCGGCGCCCACCACCCCGTACGCATGGATGAGCAGCGGGTCGGCGGCGAGGATCAGCCCGTTCGCGAGCAGGGCCAGGCGCATCGGGGTGCGGGTGTCGCCCGCGCCCTTGAGGATGCCGTCGACGAGCTGCTGCGTGAAGAAGACGGCCATGCCGGGCATCGAGACGGCGAAGTACGCGACGGCGAGCCCGAGGGCCGACCCGCCGTCGCCGCCGAGGACCAGGCGCGCGACCGGCTCCCGCAGCAGCCAGCCGCCCACCGCGACGACCGGCACGACAAGGCCGCACAGTCCCCAGCCGCCGCGCACGGCGGCCCGGACGCCGCTCAGGTCGTCGGCGCCCCGCGCGTGTGCCACGAGGACGGTGGTGCCGGAGCCGAAGACGAGGGCGACGCCGAGCAGCACGTTCTCGACGTTCGTGGCGACGGCGACGGCCGCGACGGCGCCGCCGCCGAGCCGGGCGACCCACAGCGTGTTGATGATCCCGGCCGCCACGGAGGCGAGCAGCGAGAAGTAGACGGGCCGCGCGAGCCCGATGAGCGTGGTGCGGTGTGCGGCGCCGTCCATGGCGCGACCCCTTCCCCCATACCTCGATTCGAGGTAGTCGATACCTCGAAAAGAGGTACCATGGCCGCACCCGCCCCGCAACCGCCCCGGGAGTGCGCATGCTGGAGCTGCCGATCCTCGGCTTCCTCTACGAGAAGCCGCTGCACGGCTACGAGTTGAAGGAGCGCATCAAGGCGCTCAGCGGCCACGTCCGCCCGGTCAGCGACGGCGCGCTCTACCCGGCGATCACCCGGCTCGTGACGGCGGGCAAGCTCGACCAGCACACGACACCCGGCTCCGGCGCCGCCCAGCGCCGCGTCCTCACGCTCACCTACGCGGGCCGCACCGACCTGCTCGATCGCCTCCGCACGCCGAAGGACATCGAGATCACCGACCACACCCGCTTCAACACCCTGCTGGCGTTCCTGCGCCACCTGACCGACCCGGCCGAGCAGGCGGCGGTGCTCCGGCGCCGCCTGGACTTCCTGGAGACGCCGGCGAGCTTCTTCTACGACGCCGAGGGCAGGCCGGTGCGCGCCGAGGAGCCGCCGGACCTGTTCCGGCAGGGGATGCTGCGGGTGGCACGGGCCACGGGCCGCGCGGAGAAGCAGTGGCTGCGGGAGGCGCTCAGCGCACTGGACGGGACCGCGAAGGGCTGAAGTCCCTCACGGATCAGCCCAGTTCGGCCCGGACGTACACGCGCCAGCGCGCCACGAACTCCCGCTCGTCGACCCCGAGGACGTTCTGGAGCGCGCCCTCCACAGCTCCGGCCCGCCGCTTGTGGCCGCCGACCGACGTGTAGAACGCCTTGAGCTTGTCCTCGCCCCACTGGTCCGCGATCATCCGGCACGCCATCCAGCCGCTCTCGTACGCCCGCGCGAGCTTCCCCGCGTCCCCGCTGAACCCGAAGTCCTCGTCGGTCGGCAGCCCGGCGGGCGCGCTGCCGCCCTGCACCGCCCGCTGCAACTCGGGCGCGGCCTGCCCGGCGCCGCGGCCCGTGCCCCGGTACCCGACCCAGTCCGCGTACCCCTCCGACAGCCACAGCGGCGTCGCGGCCGTGGTCACCGTGCGCGTGGCCACATGCGTGGTCTCGTGCGTGAGGACGACCTGCTTGCCGAAGGAGCCGAGCACGCCGTACGCCTCGGGGTTGAGGATCACGCGGTCCGCGGGCGCGCTGCCCGACCCGCCCGCCTCACCGGTCGTGACGGCCGCGATCCCCCGGTAGTTCGAGGCGGGCGCCGCCAGCAACTCCCCCATCCCGTGGAGGGACCTGGGCACGAGCAGAACGATCCTGCGGGCCCAGCTCCTGCCCCAGGCCGCGTCCACGGAGGGCACCGCGTCGTCGGCGATCGCCGCGTACGAGCGCAGCACGGCCGGCTGCTGCCCGACGCCGAGGACCAGGCTGTGCGCGCCCTTGACCGCGACGACCTTGCCCTGGTCCCAGAGCTGCTTGCCGGACTTCGCCGCGGGCTCGTCGCTCATCACCCGCCAGTGCCCGTCGGTCCGCTGGAGCCCCAGCGTGCGCTGGGCGACGACGGGCGCCTTGTCGTAGCCGTCGACGCGGTAGCGCAGTTCGGCCGCCGCGGTGACCTCCGGCCCGCTGCCGTCGATCCGCGTGAGCTTGTACGCCCAGGAGTCGAGCGGCACGGCGGCCAGGTCGGACAGGAGGTTCGGGTCGGCGCCGCCGGTCGCCCGGTACGCCGCGCCGTCCCCGTGCAGCACCGCGTCCGCCCGCAGGTCCAGGACGCGCTGCACGGCGGCCGACCGGCTGTCCTGCTCGGCGTCCTGCCGGGCGCACCCGGGGACCGCGACGAGCAGGGCGCCGAGTGTCACGAAGCACCCCGCCCTGCTCAGCACACGCCGTCGACCAGCCATCTTTCCGATCGTACGGCGTCGCGCGCAGAAGGCCTCAGACCCGGGTCACGGATGAGACAGGCATCATGCCCACCGGGTCGTAGCGCACCGGGGCACCCGGGTAGGGCGCGTGGATGACCTGCCCGTTGCCGGCGTAGATCCCGATGTGGTGGGCGTCCGAGCCGTAGGCGACCAGGTCGCCGGGTTGCGCCTGGGAGAGCGGGACCTGCTGCCCCGCGTACCGCTGGGCCTGCGAGGTGCGCGGAAGGCCCACACCGGCCTGCCCGTACGACCACTGCATCAGGCCCGAGCAGTCGAACCCCGACGGCCCGGTGGCGCCCCACACGTACGGCTTGCCGATCGCCGACTGGGCGGCGGCGAGGGCCGCGGCGGCGCGGGACGACGACGCGGCGCCCGCCCCGGAGAGGTCGGGCCGCCCGGTGCCGCGCGAGGCGCGCTCGTACGCGGCGCGCTCGGCGCTCGGCATCGAGTTGAGCAGCCGCCGCGCCTTGGCGAGCTTCGTCTCGACGCTGCGCTTGTGTTCCTGCACGGCCTTGCGGCTCTTCTCCAGGTCGCCCAGCTTGCGCTGCGCCTCGGCCCGCTTCTGGGCCAGATCCCGCTGGGCACCCTGCAGTTCGGTCAGATCGCCCGCCTGCCGGGCGCTCAGCCGGTCGAGGGTGCTGGCCCGGTCGAGGTAGCCGTCCGGGTCCGAGGAGAGCATGAGGGCGAGCGAGGGGTCCATGCCGCCGGAGCGGTACTGGGCGCCCGCGACCATGCCGAGGGCCTGCCGCATCTTGTTGATGCGCTCCTGCCCGCGGGCCACCTGGTCCTGGGTCGTGGCCAGTTCCTCGCGGAGCTTGTCGGCCCGCTCGTCGGCCTTGTTGTACGCCTCGGTGGCCTGCTCGGCCTGCTCGTAGAGGCGGTCCACCTCGGCCTTGGTGTCGGCCGGCTTGTCCTGCGGCGCGGCGCCCGCCGGAGCGGCGCCGAGGGCTGCCGCCGCCGAGGCGACGGCCACGGTCAGGACGACCCCGCGTGCACCGCGGTCGGGGCCGGAGTTCTGAGAGTGCGCAGTACGGCGATGGGACCCCACGGGTAGCCGCTCTCCCTTCCGCTGACGGATCGTGCAGGCACTCCCCGTGATCGGGGAATGCGCGCCGACAGTAGCCGCGCGACTACCGCCTGGCCAACGACCGTTCAGGGGGCGCACACCACGGCGCCCCGCCTCTGACGCAGGTCATGGGCGGGGCGCGGGGTCAGCGAGGGATACCGGAATTCGCCCGAACGGGCGCGTTTCTGATTTTCGCCAGACCGTTGGTACGAGGATCAGATGCGGACGCCGAACTGGAACGACCCGATCGTGCTCATCGACTCGTAGCGGACGACGGCGCCGGGGTGCGGGGCGTGCAGCACCTGGTTGTTGCCTGCGTACAGGCCCACGTGCGCAAGGTTGTTGAAGAAGACCAGGTCACCGGGCTTGAGCTGGCTCATGCCGATCTTGGTTCCGTCGTTCTGCTGGGTGTACGTGGTCCGCGTCAGGTTCACGCCGGCCTGGTTGTACGCCCACTGCGTCAGACCCGAGCAGTCGTAGGAGTTGGGGCCCGTGCCGCCCGAGACGTAGGGCTTGCCTATCTGGGTGGCGGCGGCGCTGAGGGCGGCGGCACCGAACTTGGAGGCGGCCGCCTCGTTGCCGAGGTCGACGCGGCCCGCGGAGTCGCGGCTGGCGCGCGCGTCCGCGGCGGCCATCTTCTGGCGCTCTTCGGCGGTCAGGGTGTTGAGCAGCTTCTGGGCGGAGCCGAGCTTGCTCTGAACTTCCTTCTTCTTCTTGCCGAGTTCGACGCGGGTGTCGGCGAGGTCCTTGAGCTTCTCGGAGGCCTCGGAACGCTCCTGGGCGAGCGTGCGCTGCTTCTCCTGGACCTTCTTGAGCGACTCGAGCTGCTGCGCGGAGAGCGAGTCGAGGGTGGACGCCTTGTCGAGGTAGTCGTCCGGGTCGGCGGAGAGGAAGAGCTGGACCGAGGGGTCGATGCCACCCGAGCGGTACTGCTGGCTGGCGAGCGAACCGAGGCCCGTACGAAGCTCGTTGAGGTCCTCCTGGCCGCGGGCGACCTTGTCCTGGAGCTGACCGATCTCCTTCTCGAGCTTCTTCTGCTTCTCCTTGGCCCCGTTGTAGAGGTCGGTGGCCTTCTCCGCCTCTTCGTAGAGCTTGTCGACCTTCGCCTTGACCTCGGTCTTGTCGGGCTTCGGCGCGGCGTTGGCGGCCTGCGAAGTGAGGGCCACGGCAGCGGCGGCGGTCGCGGTGAGCACAGTCACGCGGGTGCGGCTCGGCTGCTTGGGTCGACGGTGGGACGCCACGAAGGCGAGCTCCTTCTTCCTCCAGCCGCCTACCGAACGCCGGTCGGCGGTGCCCCTCCACCGTCACACACCTCTTGTGAGTGATCACCCGAGCGGAGGTTCGAGGCCCGACCCTAGTGACCTTCTTGTGATCAGTTCAAATCCTGACGAGAAAAATCTCGGTCACCGACTGCATTCTTTGCACACAACTCACGTGCAGTGATGCCCGTTTGACGCTACGTTGCGTGAAGGTTTCGCCAATTCGGGCAAGCGGCACGGATGTTGCAGCTCCGGACCGAACCGGACATCAACCTCGCGACAGGCGCTTCAGGAGCATGACGGACGCAACCGGACGCGCACCCGCCTTGGCGACGCCGTCGGCGACCTCCCGGTCCGTCGAGACGACGATCACGGGCCGGCCCGGCGGCTCGGCACGCACCAGCTGGCGAATCAATTCATCAGCCGTGACGCCCGCCTTGGAGAACAGCACCCGCACCCCGCGCGGCGGCGCGAGCAGCACCGGGGCGGCCAGCTCGGCCCCGTCGAAGACACAGGTGACCTCGGCGCCGGTCTGCGCGGCGAGCTGCGAGAGGGAGCCGAGCAGCCGCAGCCGCTGCTTCTCCAGCGGCATCGTGGGATAGCCGGTCTTCGTCACGTTGTAGCCGTCGACCACGAGGTGGGCCTGCGGCAGCGCGAGCAACTGGTCGAGGATCGCGGGGTCGTGCTCGTGCAGAGCGCGCGCCGCGATGTCCTTCGGCGTCATCCGGCCCGGCTCGACGGCGTCCACGGAGTCCGCGGGCCGCGCGGAGACCGGCGGCAGCGCCAGCTCCCTGCGCAGCCCCTGAGCCGCCTCAAGGACCGTGTCGAGCAGCAGCCGCACTCTCATGTCCTCGACGCTGCGCCCCTCGCGGGCCGCTCTGCGCGAGGCTTCAAGGGCCGCCTCGGCCTCCCCGAGCCGCGCCTTGAGCCGCCGCGTCTCGCTCTCGGCGGCGGACACCTGCGCCTGCCCCTCGGCCCGTACGGCGTCGGACTCGGCCCGCGCCTTGCGCACGGCGGCCTCGCCGCGCTTGACGTCACTGAGGGCGGCCCGCAGCTTGCGGTGCACGGAGTCGGCCTCGCGCCTGGCCGCGTCGAGCTCGGCGCGCAGCCGCTCGGTCTCGGCCTTGGTGTGGGCCCGCGCCTCGGCCAACTGCTCGCGCAGCCGGTCGAGCTCGGCACGGGTCTCCTCGTCGGCCCGCTCGGCGTCCGCCCGCTGGGCCTCCTCGCCGGCGGCGTCGACCAGCTTCACCCAGCCGACGGGCCGCAGCACGTACGCGGCCGCGGCCACGTCGAGCGGGTCGGCGGCGGGCGGTGGCGATCCGGTGTCCAGGGCGCCCGCCAGCTCGGGCTGCGCCTCACGGAACCGCTCCCCGATCCGCTGCCGGAAGAGCGTGTCGCTCTCCACGGCGGCGGCCATCGCGTTCCCGGCGAACTTGGCCCGACGACTCGGGGTGAACCGGGCATATTGCCGCAATTGCGACGGCAGTTCGCCGACCGTCAGACCGCCGAAGCCGTCCGAGACGATCTGTACGACGCGGCGCCGCACTCCTTCGGGCAACGGCCGGTCGAGCACCTCGGCGGCACCGCCGTCCCCGGCCTCCCCGCCCGTGCTCTCCACCATCCGTCACCCCAAGTCGCTGTGGGGCCGCTCCGTCAGGAGTCGGCGCCCGGCCTGTCCACGAGTTCCACCTGATCCACGGCGTTGCACCAACGGCAGCGGACCGACTCGATGGTCTCACTGACCACGTTGCGTTCCTCGACGTTCGGCTCACCGGCCAGGTCGAGGTGGACGTACTCGACGACCTTCGAGGAGCGGGTCACGTCGAACCGCGTGAGGTTGCCGCAGAGCGTGCAGCGCCAGCGGGTGGTGGCGGTCGGCAGGGGAACCGTCATCGAATTGCGCCTCTTCTTTCGCTCGCTGTATTGCCCGTAACCCTACGGCCTGCCGTACGCCGCCCGCTCCCCGCCGTGCGTCATGCTCTCTTGCATGATCGGCAACGGGCGCGACGCGATCGCGAAGGTGACCGCATTCCTCAGAGGGCACCCCGCCCCGGTCACGTACGGAATCATCGCCGTCTGCTGCGTGGCCTTCGTCATCTCGCCGGTCTCCGGTCTCAACCCCTCGTACGGCACCGGGGCCCGCCTGCTCACCGCGCAGACCGCCTACTTCGAGCGCTGGGGCGTGGTCCCCGCCGAACTCTTCTCGGGATCACCCCGAGCCGCGCTCACCCCGGCCACGGCCCTGTTCGTGCACGGCAGCTGGCTGCACCTGCTGGGCAACATGCTCTTCCTCTACGTCTTCGGGGCGATGGTCGAAGAACGCATGGGCCACATCGCGTACGCGCTCTTCTATCTGGTCAGCGGCTACCTGGCGCTCCTCGGCTACGCGATCGCGCACGCCGACTCCGACCAGACGCTGGTGGGCGCCTCGGGGGCCATCTCCGCGGTCCTCGGCGCCTTCCTGTACCTGTTCCCCGATGCGCGCGTGACGAGCCTGTTCCCGTTCCTGTTCTTCCTGCCGCTGCGCTTTCCGGCATGGGTGGTGCTGCCGTTCTGGGTGGCGCTTCAGTGGGCGGCGGCGGGACGGGACAGCCAGGGGCCGGGAGTGGCGTATCTGGCGCACCTGATCGGCTTCTCCCTCGGGTTCCTCTACGCGTGGGTGCGGTACAGGGGCCGGGCTAGAGTGAGGACAGTCCCAGCCACGGCCACCGAGGGAGACAGCCAGCCGTGATCACCGCGATCGTGCTCATCAAGACCAGCGTGGACCGGATCCCCGAGATCGCCGAGTCGATCGCGGCCCTGGACAGCGTCAGCGAGGTCTTCTCCGTCACCGGCACGTACGACCTGATCGCCATGGTCCGGGTGGCCCGGCACGACGATCTGGCGGATGTCATCCCCGGCAAGATCAGCAAGATCGCCGGCGTCGAGGCGACGGACACGCACGTGGCGTTCCGCACGTACTCGCAGCACGACCTGGAGGCGGCGTTCGCCATCGGCCTCGACGGCTGACCCCGCACACGCATACGAAAGCCGCGGCCGGGGCCGCGGCTTTCGCGCTGTCCCACGTCACACGGCCTCAGGAGGCCGGCACGCAACGCCCGTCCTCGGTGCGGTAGTTCCAGGCCGCTCCGTCGCGTACGAGCTCCTTCACCGCGGTGACGAAACGCTCCACGTGCTCGTCGGGCGTCCCCGCGCCGAAGCTGACCCGGATCGCGTTCAGCGACTTCTCCCCCGGCGCCGCCTCGGGCGCACCGCACTCGCCCTGCGTGTGCGGGTCGGAGCCGAGCAGCGTGCGCACGAGCGGGTGGGCGCAGAACAGGCCGTCGCGCACGCCGATCCCGTACTCGGCGGAGAGCGCGGCGGCGAAGTGCGAGGAGTTCCAGCCCTCCACGACGAACGAGATGACACCGACCCGCGGGGCGTCGTCGCCGAACAGCGAGAGCACCCTCACCTCGGGCACGCCGGCGAGGCCTTCGCGCACGGTGCGGATCAGGTGCTGCTCACGGGCGACCAGGTTGTCGAACCCGGCCTCGGTGAGCGCCTTGCACGCGGAGGCGATGGAGTACACGCCGATGACGTTCGGCGAGCCGGCCTCGTGGCGGGCGGCGGTGGCGTGCCACTCGACGTCCACCCCTCCGTCGGCGCGCCGCGCGACCTTACGGGAGGCACCGCCACCGGCGAGGTACGGCTCGGCCTCGGTCAGCCAGTCGGAGCGCCCGGCGAGCACCCCCGAACCGAACGGCGCGTACAGCTTGTGCCCGGAGAAGGCGACCCAGTCGACGTCCAACTCCCTTACGGAGACGGGGTGGTGGGGCGCGAGCTGGGCGGCGTCGAGCACGATGCGGGCACCGTGCGCGTGAGCGGCCGCCGCCAGCTCGCGCACCGGCCAGAGCTCACCGGTGACGTTCGAGGCACCGGTGACGCAGACGAGGGCCGGGCCGTACGGGTCGCGGTCGGCGAGCGCCCGCTCCAGGGTGGCGACGGCCTCGTCCGGGGTGCGCGGCGCGTTCAGGTACGTCACGCGGGCGTCGCGCCAGGGCAGCAGCGAGGCGTGGTGCTCGGTCTCGAAGACGAAGACCTGGCAGTCGGCCGGGAGCGCGGCGGCGAGCAGGTTGAGCGAGTCGGTGGTCGACCGGGTGAAGACGACCTGGTCGCCGTCGCGGCAGTCGAGGAACTCGGCGACCGTGGCACGGGAGTTCTCGAAGAGGTCGGTCGACAGCTGCGACAGGTACCCGGCGCCCCGGTGCACGCTGCCGTAGTACGGCGCGTACGCGGCGACGTCGTCCCACACCCGCTGCAGGGCCGGCGCGCTGGCCGCGTAGTCGAGGGCCGCGTACGTCACTTCGCCGCCGGTGACGAGCGGCACGGTGACGTCCCGGCCGAGAACGGCGAGCGGGGCGATGGTCTCGGTGCAGGCGTCGACGGAAACAGACATGGGTGAACTCCCTGGCGAGGTAAGCGAATTGACCATGCCGAAGCCACGACTGAGCACGACGGAACAGGGCTCGACGGCACGGAAAGAAGAGAAGAGACGGTACGCAGAGGCGGGGCCGGGACGCCCTATCGCATTCGCTTGCTCACGAGACTGCTCCCTTGAGGACCAGGACCCCAGGGTTGCAAGGGGTCCGCGCTTGCCATACGCCTTGCTGCGTACGGCCTGGTCTTCACCCAGGGCACCCCGCCACGGACGGAGGGTTGCCGGACAGCGGGCTGGGGCCTCGGTCGCTGTCACTCATGACCTTGGACAGAATCCTGCCACACGTCGCGGATACGGCAAGGGCGCAGTCCATTTCCTGAGACGAAACGGACTGCGCCCTGCGTCACACTCAGCGGTTGGTGGCGACGACCCACCGTTCGAGCGCGGCCTTCGCGGCGCCGGAGTCGATCGACTCGGCGGCCCGGTCCATGCCGGCCCTGATCTGCTCGGCGAGCGTCCCGCTGCCGGGCCGTACGGCGACGAGCGCGGCCGCCGCGTTGAGCAGCACGGCGTCGCGCACGGGCCCGCGCTCCCCGTCGAGCAGCCGCCGCGCGACCTCCGCGTTGAACGACGGGTCGCCCCCGCGCAGCGCCTCGATCGGCACGGTCTCGATCCCGACGTCGCGCGGGTCGAAGGCCTCCTCGCGCACCGCGCCGTCCCGTACGACCCACACCCGCGACGGGCCGGTGACGGTCAGCTCGTCGAGCCCGTCGTCGCCGCGGAAGACCAGCGAGGAGTTGCCGCGCTCGGCGAAGACCCCGGCGATGATGGGCGCGAGCCGCGGGTCCGCGACGCCGACCGCCTGCGCCTTGACGCGGGCCGGGTTGGTGAGCGGGCCGAGCGCGTTGAAGACGGTCCTGATGCCGATCTGCCCGCGCGCGGCGCCCGCGTGCCGCAGCGCCGGGTGGAACTTGATGGCGAAGCAGAAGGTGATCCCGGCTTCCTCGGCCACCTCGGCGACGCGCTGCGGCGCGATGTCGAGGTTCACGCCGAGCTTCTCCAGGACGTCCGACGAGCCCGAGGCGCTGGAGGCGGCGCGGTTGCCGTGCTTGACGACCTTCGTGCCGGTGCCGGCGATGACGATCGCCGCCATGGTGGAGATGTTGACGGTCTTGGCGCCGTCCCCGCCGGTGCCGACGATGTCGACGGCCTCGCCGGGCACCTCGATGGTGTTGGCGTGCTCGTACATCCCGCGGACGAGACCGACGATCTCCTGGACGGTCTCGCCCTTGGCCCGCAGCGCGACCACGAAGGCGGCGATCTGCGCGTCGGTCGCCTCGCCCCGCATGATCCGGTCCATCGCCCACGCGGTGTCGTCGGCGCTCTGGTCGCGGCCGTCGAGCAGACCGTTCAGCACGGCGGGCCAGGAACGGCCCGCCGCGGTGGTGCCTCCTGCGGGCGTCAAAGCGCTCATGGCCGCTCCTGTGTGGTGTTCGTAAGGATGAAACGTCCCCACCTTATCGAGCGACGGGGACGGCAAAGAGCCCCCGTCCAGGCACTGGACGGGGGCTCTTGCCGTGGCGGACAGTCAGAGATCAGTGGTGGCCGTGGCCGCTGGTGATCTCCTTGTACTCCTCGACGGTGGGCTTGGGGATCTGGTTGTGCTCCCCGTAGTAGCCCTTCGAGAGCTTGGCGCGCAGCTTCTGCATGCGCGACAGCTTGCGCTCCACACCGTTCTCGTCGACCGACGGGCCGATCTCGAGCGGCTGGTACTGCTCGTGCGCCGTGAGGGTGTGCAGGGCCTCCTGGTCGAGCGGCTCGTGCACCTCGATGAACTCACCGTGCGGCAGGCGCTTGATGATGCCGGACTCGCGTCCGTGCAGCACCTTGTCCTTGTCGCGGCGCTGGAGGCCGAGGCAGATCCGCTTGGTGGCGATGAACACCAGGACCGGCACGACGAAGAATCCGACGCGGACGAACCAGGTGATCGCGTTGATCGACAGGTGGAAGTGCGTGGCCCAGAGGTCGTTTCCACCACCCACGAGGAGCACGAAGTACCAGGAGATCCACGCGGCACCGAAGGCCGTGCGGGTCGGGACGTTGCGCGGGCGGTCCAGGATGTGGTGCTCGCGCTTGTCGCCGGTGACCCAGGACTCGATGAACGGGTAGACCGCGATGGCCACCAGGACCAGCGGGAAGATCACCAGCGGGACGAACACACCCAGGACGAGCGTGTGACCCCAGAGGTTGATCTCCCAGCCCGGCATCGTACGGATCAGGCCTTCGGAGAAGCCCATGTACCAGTCGGGCTGCGCACCCGTGGACACCTGGTCGATCCGGTACGGGCCGATGGCCCAGATCGGGTTGATCGACGCGATCGCGGCGATGACCGCGATGACACCGAAGACCAGGAAGAAGAAGCCACCCGCCTTGGCCATGTAGACCGGCAGGAGCGGCATGCCCACGACGTTCTTGTTCGTCTTTCCGGGGCCCGCGAACTGCGTGTGCTTGTGGTAGAAGACCAGGATCAGGTGAGCGACCACGAGCCCGAGCATGATGCCCGGCAGCAGCAGGATGTGGACCGAGTAGAACCGCGCGACGAAGTCGCCGCCCGGGAACTCGCCGCCGAAGAGGAAGAACGACAGGTACGTGCCGACGATCGGCACGGACAGGACCGCGCCCTCCATGAAGCGGACACCGGTGCCGGAGAGCAGGTCGTCCGGGAGCGAGTAACCGGTGAAGCCGGTGAACATGCCCAGGACGAACAGCAGGAAGCCGAACAGCCAGTTGACCTCACGGGGCTTGCGGAACGCACCCGTGAAGAACACGCGCATCATGTGCACGAACATGCCGGCGAGGAAGATCAGCGCGGCCCAGTGGTGGATCTGACGGATCAGCAGACCACCGCGCACATCGAAGGAGATGTGCATGGTCGAGTTGAACGCCTCGGACATCAGCTGTCCCTGCAGCGGGACGTAGCTGCCGTGGTACTCCACCTCGTTCATCGACGGGTGGAAGAACAGCGTCAGGTACACACCCGTGAGGATGATGATGATGAAGCTGTAGAGGCAGATCTCACCGAGCATGAAGGACCAGTGGTCCGGGAAGATCTTGCGCATGTTGGCCTTGGCCAGGGAGTAGATCCCCAGCCGGCCGTCGGCCCAGTCGGCGACGCGCTCGCCGGCCGGCGCCTTCTCACGAGAAGGCGCGTCGTTGGACGGCTTGGTCGTAGTAGTACTCATCCGCGCTCCCAGAAGGCAGGACCGACGGGCTCCGCGAAGTCGCTCTGCGCGACGAGGAAGCCCTCGTCATCTACGCCGATGTGCAGCTGCGGCAGCGCGTGACCGGCGGGACCGAAGATCACCCGGGCACCGTCGGAGAGGTCGAAGGTGGACTGGTGGCAGGGGCACAGGACGTGGTGCGTCTGCTGCTCGTACAGGGAGATCGGGCACCCCACGTGGGTGCAGATCTTCGAGTACGCGACAACGCCCTCGTGGGACCACTCGAGCTCTTGCTTGTCCTTGATGTTCTGCGGCTGGATGCGCACGAGCATCAGGGCGGCCTTGCCCATGACCTGCTGGAAGTCCTCGTCGTGCTCCTCCACGCCCTCGGGCTTGGCGAAGGTGAGCGAACCGACCGCGATGTCCGAAGCGCGCAGCGGCTCGTTCGTGTTCATGTTGACGAGCTTCTTGCCCTTCTTCCACGCCGTGTGGCGCAGCTTCGTCTCGGGCAGCGGCCCGAGGTCACGAAGAAGGACGACGCCGGAGAGCGGCACCAGGGCCAGCGCACCGAACAGGGTGTTGCGGATCAGCTTGCGGCGGCCGAACTGCGACTCGCGCGCACCGTCCGCGAAGTCCGCGAGGACCTTCGCCTTGACCTCGGGCTCGGCCTCGATGGCGTGCCGGTCGTCGGCGACCTCGACGTCGGACATCAGGGTGCGGGCCCAGTGGACCGCGCCCGCGCCGATGCAGAACAGGGCCACGCCCAGGGTCAGGCCCAGCGCGAAGTTCAGCGCGTTGATGTGCCCGATCGGGAAGACGTAGATGCTCTTGTCGACGTCGATGGCGACGTACGAGGCGATGAAGGCGATGGTCGCCAGCATCGACACCGTGAACAGCATGGCCACGACGCGCTCGGACCGGCGTGCGGCCCGCTCGTCGATGTCCTGGATCCGGTGCTCGTGGGGCGGCAGACCCGGGTCGGCGAAGGGCTCGTCCTTCACCGCGACCGAGCCGTGCTCCGCACCCTCGTGGATGTCCCGCTCAGCAGGCAGGTTCTCTTCTGGAATGTCTTGGCTACTCATGACTTCTTGGCCTTTGCGGTCCGAGCGGCGACCCAGATGGCGACGGCGACGAGGGCGCCGAGACCGAAGATCCAGGCGAACAGACCCTCACTGACCGGGCCGAGCCCGCCCAGCTTGAGACCACCAGGGCTCTCCGTCTTGTCACCGTTGACCGCGTCGAGGTACGCGATGATGTCCTTCTTGTTCTGCTTGGTCATCGTCGTGTCCGGGAAGGACGGCATGTTCTGCGGGCCGGTCTGCATGGCCTCGTAGATGTGCTTGGGAGCGACGTCCTCGAGGCTCGGCGCGAACTTGCCGTGCGTCAGAGCGCCACCTTCACCGGTGAAGTTGTGGCACTGGGCACAGTTGGTACGGAACAGCTCGCCACCCTTGGCGATGTCCGCACCTTCCGGGCTGTAGTCCTCGGAGGTCGGCGCGACCGGACCGGCACCCAGCGAGGCGATGTACGCCGCCAGCTGGTCGATCTCGGCCTGCGAGTAGATGACCTTCTTGCGCGGGACCTGAGCGCCAGGCTGCTGCGCCGGCATACGGCCGGTGCCGACCTGGAAGTCGACGGCGGCGGAGCCGACACCCACCAGGCTCGGCCCGTCGGTGGTGCCCTGACCGCCGGTTCCGTGGCAGCTGGCGCAGCCGACGGAGTAGAGCTTCTTGCCCTCGTCGATGGCGAGGGACTGGGCGGTTTCATCGGCCTGCGCCTTGTCCGCGGGCGCGAACGCGGCGTACAGCCCCCCGGTGGCCGCCAGCGCGAGGAGTAGGACGACGACCGCCGCCAGCGGATGGCGTCGTCGTGCGGAGAGCTTTTTCACGGATTACCCCGGTGTCAGGATCTTCTGCGTCGGTGCTGCGGGAATGTGTCGGGTGCTACGCCCGATGCTGTGATCTTCGAACTACTTGATCAGGTAGATCGTGGCGAAGAGGCCGATCCAGACGACGTCGACGAAGTGCCAGTAGTACGACACGACGATGGCGGCGGTTGCCTGATGGTGGGTGAACCTCCGGGCGGCATACGTCCTGCCGAGGACGAACAGGAAGGCGATCAAGCCACCTGTCACGTGCATGCCGTGGAAGCCGGTGGTCAGGTAGAACACCGAGCCGTACGGGTCGGAGGAGAGCGAGAGCCCATCCTTCTTGACCAGCTCGGTGTACTCGAAGACCTGACCGCCGATGAAGATCGCACCCATGATGAAGGTGACGATGAACCACATCCGGAGCTTCTTCACGTCCCCGCGTTCAGCTGCGAACACGCCGAGCTGACACGTGAGTGAGGAGAGCACCAGGATCGTGGTGTTCGTCGCGGAGAACGGAAGGTTCAGCGCGGACGCCATTTCCTTCCAGTGATCCGGTCCGGTCACCGATCGCAGGGTGAAGTACATCGCGAAGAGGGCCGCGAAGAACATCAGCTCGGAACTCAGCCAGATGATGGTTCCGACGCTGGTGAGGTTCGGTCGATTGACCGACGGGTGCGCGTGCCCGGTTTCTACTGTCGTTGCTGTCGCCACGACCGACATTATGTCGGTCGCTTATCTCGCCCTCACTCCGGGGGGTGCCGTTCGGAGTGTCTGGGGGGTGTGTCCAGCCCATATGGCCCATCGGAGGCCTGTGCGAACCGGTGTTGACGGGGTGTCGGGAGGAGTAGGCTCCGCGCCAAGTACGCCTTAGGACACCGATGTCTCGGAGGAACGATGCAGTCGACCGCGACG
This sequence comes from Streptomyces sp. NPDC052225, assembly GCF_040679615.1. NCBI lineage: Bacteria > Bacillati > Actinomycetota > Actinomycetes > Kitasatosporales > Streptomycetaceae > Streptomyces > Streptomyces sp. NPDC052225. The sequence goes on from NZ_JBFAVD010000007.1 coordinate 326,409, forward strand.
GTTCTGGTCTACAGCGACGACGCCAACACGCGGGAGCAGGTGCGTCTCGCGACCGGCCGCAGGCCCGCGTCGGACGTCCCCGAGGTCCAGTTCATCGAGTGCGCGACACTCCCCGCGGTCCTGAAGGAGCTGGATCGCGGCGGAATCGACGTATGCGTCCTGGACGGTGAGGCCGTGCCCGCCGGCGGCATGGGCGTCTGCCGGCAGATCAAGGACGAGATCTTCCGCTGCCCGCCGGTGCTGCTCCTGATCGGCCGCCCGCAGGACGCCTGGCTGGCCACGTGGAGCCGCGCGGAGGCCGCGGTGACGCTGCCCGTCGAGCCGGTCGAGTTCGCCGGGGCGCTGGCGTCGCTGCTGCGTTCGCGGCTCGCCGTCGGCGCCTGAGACCGGGGCTCCGACGGCCGACTCCCGTACGCCGATGACGTACGGGAGTCGGAAGTCTCACATCCGGCGCGCTCAGACCTCCGGGCTGAGCCGCGCCTTCTGCACCGGGTCCGGCTTGCTGGAGTCCGACAGGGCGCTGCCCTCGCGCCACTTCTTCCAGTCGACGTTCCAGTCGCCGAAGCCGTTGCCGAACGGGTCCATGTCCTCGCCGTAGCTGTTGATGACCTTCACCAGGTCGCCGCGGCGGAACGTGTCGAAGAACCAGGCGGCGTTGCCCGTGCTCATGCCGGTGCAGCCGTGGCTGGTGTTCTCGTAGCCCTGTGAGCCCTCGGACCAGGGGGCCGCGTGCACGTACTCGCCGCTCCAGGTGACGCGGGTCGCGTAGTAGACCTCCTTGTCGTAGAAGTCCGAGGAGCCGATGCTCGCGCTGGTCATGCGTACGGAGTACTCCTGGCCCAGCACGACCTTGACGCCGTTGCGGGTCTCGTAGCCCGGCTTGCCGGTGGTGACCGGGATGGAGTTGATCTCCTCGCCGTTGCGGTAGACCGTCATCCAGTGCGAACCGGCGTCGGTGACCGCGACGAGCTTGTCGCCCGTGGTGATGGTCAGCGGCTTGGACTTGCCGCCCCAGAGCCGGTCGGCGACCTTGATGCCCTCCAGGTTGCTGCGGGCCGTGATGGTCGCGTGGGCGGGCCAGTAGTCCTTCGGGCGGTAGTGCAGTTCCTTGCTGTCCACCCAGTACCAGGAGCCGCCGCCCGCGGAGGGCTGCGAGTCGACCTTCAGGGCGCGCTCGACGACGGCGCGGGCCTTCTTGTCCTTGACGGGCTTGTTGAGTTGGGCCGTGATGGGCTGGCCGACGCCGTACTTGCCGCCCTCGGGGCCGAACGTGACCTTGAGCGCCTTCTCCTTGCCGGCCTTGCCGGTGTCGAAGGTGAGCACCTTGCGGCCCGGCGCGCCGTCCTCGTCCTCCGTGCTGACGTGGACCGTGTAATGGGCCTCTGCGGCCAGCGGAGCGGTGCTGTGCCATCTCCGGCCGTCGGCGGTGAGTTCGCCCGCGACGTAGCGGCCCATGGCGTCCGTGGCGGTGACGTCGGTGATGCGTCCTTCGTCGCCCTGCGCGGTGACTTCCAGGGGCTTGTCCGGATCCGCCTTCTTGGCGCCCACGGGACCGCTGAAGGTGATCTGGCTCGCCGCGTCGTACGGCTTGGCGGAGAGCGGGTGGCCGGAGCTGCCGCAGGCCGTGACGCCCGCACCGAGTGCGGCCACCAGCAGCGTGCAGCCGAGAACCGTACGGATGCGCGGTGAGTGGTTCATGAACACACCGTATGAAGGTTCGTCACGTCCAGCGCGGCGAGTGAGCCGCACGGGGCATGCGCAAGGGCCCGGACCCTCCGTCAGGAGGGTCCGGGCCCTTGTCGTGCGGGAGTTCAGGACCTACTGGTTCTGGTTCTCACCGCGGTAGTACTCGAAGACCCAGCCCCACAGGCCGAACAGGATGACGGGGGCCGAGAAGTACAGCAGCCACCAGCCGAAGACGACGCCCATGAAGGTGAGGGCGCCACCGACGGCCAGGGACAGCGGCTGCCAGGAGTGCGGGCTGAAGAAGCCCACCTCGCCGGCGTCGTCCGCGACGTCGGCCTCCTTGTTGTCCTGCGCACCGGTGTCGACCCGCCGGGCCGTGAAGGCCAGGTAGTAGCCGATCATGATGCACAGGCCGAACGCCAGGAAGAGCGCCGTCGTACCGGCCGGCTCCTTCGACCACACGCCGTAGACACCGGCCATGATCAGGACGAAGAGGCTCAGCCAGATGAACATCTTGCCTTGGACCTTCACTTGCCGGCCTCCTTGCCGCCAGCGAGCGCCTTGGAGCCGTGGCCGGAGTTCTCCAGCTGGTCCAGGGCCGCGATCTCAGGGTGATGCAGGTCGAAGGCCGGCGATTCGGAGCGAATGCGCGGCAGGGTGAGGAAGTTGTGCCGCGGCGGCGGGCAGGAGGTCGCCCACTCGAGCGAACGGCCGTAGCCCCACGGGTCGTCGACCTCGATCTTCTTGCCGTACTTGGCGGTCTTCCAGACGTTGTAGAAGAACGGCAGGATCGACAGACCGAGCAGGAACGAGGAGATCGTCGAGACCGTGTTCAGCGCGGTGAAGCCGTCGGCCGCGAGGTAGTCCGCGTAACGACGCGGCATGCCCTCGACACCCAGCCAGTGCTGCACCAGGAACGTGCCGTGGAAGCCGGTGAACAGCGTCCAGAACGTGATCTTGCCGAGTCGCTCGTCGAGCATCTTGCCGGTGAACTTCGGCCACCAGAAGTGGAAGCCGGAGAACATCGCGAAGACGACGGTGCCGAACACCACGTAGTGGAAGTGCGCCACCACGAAGTACGAGTCCGAGATGTGGAAGTCCAGCGGCGGGGCCGCCAGGATGACGCCGGTCAGACCGCCGAAGGTGAAGGTGATCAGGAAGCCGATCGCCCAGAGCATCGGTGTCTCGAAGGACAACGAGCCCTTCCACATCGTTCCGATCCAGTTGAAGAACTTCACGCCTGTTGGCACGGCGATCAAGAACGTCATGAAGGAGAAGAACGGGAGGAGTACGCCACCGGTCACGTACATGTGGTGCGCCCACACGGTCACGGAGAGACCGGCGATGGCGATCGTCGCGCCGATGAGGCCCGAGTAGCCGAACATCGGCTTTCTCGAGAACACCGGGATCACTTCGGAAATGATTCCGAAGAACGGCAGGGCGATGATGTACACCTCTGGGTGTCCGAAGAACCAGAAGAGGTGTTGCCAGAGCAGCGCACCGCCGTTCGCGGCGTCGAACACATGGGCACCGAACTTGCGGTCCGCCTCCAGGGCGAACAGCGCGGCCGCGAGGACCGGGAAGGCCAGCAGGACCAGGACACCGGTCAGCAGGACGTTCCACACGAAGATCGGCATACGGAACATCGTCATGCCCGGAGCGCGCATGCAGATGATCGTGGTGATGAAGTTGACCGAGCCGAGGATCGTGCCGAAGCCGGAGAAGGCCAGACCCATGATCCACATGTCGGCGCCGATGCCCGGCGAGCGGACGGCGTCCGACAGCGGGCTGTAGGCGAACCAGCCGAAGTCCGCGGCGCCCTGCGGGGTGAGGAAGCCACCCACCGCGATCAGCGAGCCGAACAGGTACAGCCAGTAGGCGAACATGTTCAGTCGCGGGAACGCGACGTCGGGGGCGCCGATCTGCAGCGGCATGATCCAGTTCGCGAAGCCCGCGAACAGCGGCGTCGCGAACATCAGCAGCATGATCGTGCCGTGCATCGTGAACGCCTGGTTGAACTGCTCGTTCGACATGATCTGCGTGCCGGGACGGGCTAGTTCGGCGCGCATGAAGAGCGCCATGATGCCGCCGACGCAGAAGAACGCGAACGACGTGACCAGGTACAGCGTGCCGATCGTCTTGTGGTCAGTGGTGGTCAGCCACTTGATCACCGTCGCGCCGGGGCTCTTGGGCCGGACCGGCAGCTCGTTCTCGTACGAGTCGTCAGCTGCGGCGGCACCCTGGGGTTCGTTGAGGATGCTCACAGGTTCTTCGTCTCCCGGTCCTTCTCGTGGTCCGTCTGGGCGATGCCAGCCGGGACGTAACCGGTCTGCCCCTTCTTCGCGAGGTCCTTGAGGTGCTGCTCGTACTTCTCCGGAGAGACGACCTTCACGTTGAACAGCATCCGGGAGTGGTCGACGCCGCAGAGCTCGGCGCACTTGCCCAGGAAGGTCCCCTCCTTGTTGGGGGTCACCTCGAAGGAGTTGGTGTGGCCCGGGATGACGTCCTGCTTCATGAGGAACGGCACCACCCAGAAGGAGTGGATGACGTCACGCGAAGTCAGGACGAAGCGGACCTTCTCGCCCTTGGGGAGCCAGAGGGTCGGGCCGGGGTTGTTGGTCTGCGGGTTCCGCTCGCCAGGGGTGCCGACCTCGTAGACGCCGCCGGCGTTCGCCGGGAAGTCCTCCTTGAAGCGCTTCGGAATCGCCGAGAGCTCCTTGGAGGTCTTGGCGTCACCGTCGACACCCGGCACGTTCTCGACGTAGTTGAAGCCCCAGCTCCACTGGTAGCCGACCACGTTGATGGTGTGCGCGGGCTTGTCGTCGAGCTTCAGAAGCTTCGACTCGTCGCGCGCGGTGAAGTAGAAGAGGACCGACACGATGATGAGAGGCACCACCGTGTACAGCGCCTCGAGCGGCATGTTGTACCGCGTCTGCGTCGGTACCTCGATCTTGGTGCGGCTACGCCGGTGGAAGATGACGCTCCACAGGATCAGGCCCCAGACAAGGACACCCGTGGCGAGCGCTGCCGCCCACGAGCCCTGCCAGAGGGAGAGGATCCGTGGGGCCTCTTCCGTCACCGGGGTGGGCATACCAAGACGAGGGAAGTCCTTGTATGTGCAACCGGTAGCGGTAACCAGGATCAGGCCCGCAGTCAGCACCTGCGGCAGCTTCCGCCGCATCGGGCGCCGCGACGAGCGGTCGGAGCCGTTGGGACTCACGTAGCGCCTTCCCGAGAGTCTCGCCCGCGCTCTTTGGTTGGCTACGGCCGCCATCTCGCTGGTCGCTCGCCGCCCTGGCACACGGGCAGGGGTTTGGATGTTTATGCGGACCAAACCCTACTGGACGCTATTTGGGGTCGCGCGGGGAGGGTGCCTAACGCGCCGCGGGTCACTCCGAAGGGTGGGATCGGCCTGCGTTTGGGGCTTTCTGACGGGGGGTCGGGGGCTCTGGTGTGCGCACTTTCGCCGAGGGGGGCTTGTTTGTCCGGCGCGTGCGGGTTGTGTGGGGTTGCTCGCGCCGTTCCCCGTGCCCCTGGCCGGGGTGACCTTCGCGGGGGTTCTAGCGTGGGGCTGTGTCGTACTTCGATGTGGCCTCGTCCGCTCCCCTGCACCCCGTCGCCCGGCAGGCCCTCCAGGCCTCCCTTGATGAAGGGTGGGCCGACCCCTCGCGGCTCTATCGCGAGGGGCGGCGGGCCAGGCTGCTGCTGGACGCCGCCCGGGAGGCGGCCGCGGAGGCCGTGGGGTGCCGGCCGGACGAGCTGGTGTTCACCTCTTCCGGGACGCGGGCCCTGCACGACGGGATCGCCGGCGCGCTCGCCGGGCGTCGGCGTGTCGGGCGGCACCTGGTGGTCTCGGCGGTGGAGCACTCGGCCGTGCTCCATTCGGCGGCGTCCCACGAGAGCGGCGGCGGTTCGGTGACCGAGGTCGGGGTCGGGCGCGAGGGCCGGGTGGCCGTCGCCGGGTACACCGACGCGCTGCGGGCCGACACCGCGCTGGCCTGCCTCCAGTCCGCCAACCATGAGGTCGGGACCGTACAGCCGGTCGCCGAAGTCGCTCAGGTGTGCCGGGAGGCGGGAGTGCCCCTCCTTGTTGACGCGGCGCAGTCGCTGGCCTGGGGGCAGGTCGAGGGCGACTGGTCGCTGCTCACGGGGAGCGCCCACAAGTGGGGCGGCCCGGCGGGGGTCGGCGTGCTCGTCGTACGGAAGGGTGTGCGGTTCGCGCCCCAAGGGCCCGCCGACGAGCGGGAGTCGGGGCGGGCCGCCGGGTTCGAGAACATTCCGGGCATCGTGGCCGCCGCCGCGTCGCTGCGGGCCGTGCGCGCCGAGGCCGCCGGGGAGGCGGCGCGGCTGCGGGAGTTGACGGAGCGGATCCGGGCGCGGGTGCCCGGGCTCGTGCCGGACGTGGAGGTCGTCGGGGATCCGGCGCGGCGGCTGCCGCACGTCGTGACGTTCTCGTGCCTGTACGTCGACGGGGAGAGCGTGCTGCACGGGCTCGACCGGAGTGGATTTTCCGTTTCATCCGGATCGTCGTGCACCAGCAGCACGCTGACACCCAGCCATGTGCTGCGGGCGATGGGCGTGGTGAGCGAGGGGAACGTCCGGGTCTCGCTGCCGCTCGGGGTGCCGCAGGAGGAGGTCGAGCGGTTTCTCGACGTGCTGCCCGGGGTCGTCGCCGAGGTGCGCGAGAAGTTGGGCGTGTCAGGGGTGGCGGGTCCCGGGGACGCCGATGCCGTCACCGTCGACGCGCTGGGGATGACCTGTCCGCAGCCGGTCATCGAGCTGGCCCGGGCGATCGGGCGGGTCCGGGTCGGCGGCACGGTCACGGTGGTCGCCGATGACGAGGTCGCCGCTGTCGACATTCCGGCGTGGTGTTTTACGCAGGGGCACGAGTACGTGGGGGCGGTGCCGGGGTCTGACGGCGCCGTCTCATATGAGGTCCGCAGAAGCGCCCCGTAAGGGGCGCGGGGAACTGCGCGACCAGCCACAGAAAGCCGCAGTCGCGTCTGCTCGGTCGATGAGCAGACGCGACTGCGGCTTTTCGTGGGTTGCTCGCGCCCCGCGGCGGAGCCGCTGATCGATACAGCCCCGCGCCCCTATGCGCCCAGGTAGGACTCGACCTCGGCCGACGCCTCGTCGCCGTATGCCTTGCGGAAGCGGTCCATGAAGGATGCGCGGCGCAGTTCGTACTCCTGGGTGCCCAGGGTCTCGATGACGAGCGTGGCGAGCATGCAGCCGACCTGGGCCGCGCGCTCCAGGGAGACACCCCAGGCCAGGCCGGACAGGAAGCCCGCGCGGAACGCGTCGCCGACGCCGGTCGGGTCGACCTTGGCCTTCTCGTCGGGGACGCCGACCTCGATCGGGTCGTCACCGACGCGCTCGATGCGGACGCCGCGCGAGCCGAGCGTGGTGACGCGGTGGCCGACCTTCGACAGGATCTCGGCGTCGGTCCAGCCGGTCTTGGACTCGATCAGGCCCTTCTCGTACTCGTTCGAGAAGAGGTACGTGGCGCCGTCGAGGAGCGTACGGATCTCGTCGCCGTCCATGCGCGCGATCTGCTGCGAGAAGTCGGCGGCGAACGGGATCGACCGGGAGCGGCACTCCTCCGTGTGGCGGAGCATGCCCTCCGGGTCGTCCGCGCCGATGAGGACCAGGTCGAGGCCGCCCACGCGGTCGGCGACGGTCTTCAGCTCGATGAGGCGGGCCTCGCTCATCGCGCCCGTGTAGAAGGAGCCGATCTGGTTGTGGTCGGCGTCCGTCGTGCACACGAAGCGGGCGGTGTGCAGGGTCTCGGAGATACGGACCGACTCGGTGTCCACGCCGTGGCGGTCGAGCCAGGCGCGGTACTCGTCGAAGTCGAAGCCGGCGGAGCCGACCAGGATCGGGCCCGTGCCGAGCTGGCCCATGCCGAAGGCGATGTTGGCGCCGACGCCTCCCCGGCGCACGTCGAGGTTGTCGACGAGGAAGGAGAGGGAGACCGTGTGCAGCTGGTCGGCGACGAGCTGGTCGGCGAAGCGGCCGGGGAAGGTCATCAGGTGGTCGGTGGCGATGGAGCCGGTGACTGCGATTCGCACGGCGTGAGCACGCTTCCTGCGAGGGGGAGGAGTTGACGGTTCACGCTACCCGGTGGGAGCCCTTGCTCTGAAGTGCGGAAACTACCCGATAGTAGGGCTTTTTTCGTACGGGGCCACGTGCCTACGGTGCCGTCATGACCTACGACGTGTCCTTCATGACCCAGGACGGGCTCGCGGCGCTGCGCGTCGACTGCGCGCGGATGGTGCCGCACTGGGTGACGCCCCGGGCGCCCTGGGAGGTGGAGCGGAGGGTTCCGACGCCCGCGGGGCCGGTCTCCGCGCGGATCCACGGGGTCGTCGTGCCGGCCTCGTCCGCCCGCCTCATCGACTCCATGGCCGATTTCGGCGACTGAGGGAACCGCGCGCTCCCCTGCCGCGTCCCATCGCTGTCCCCTGTAGCTGTCCCTCATCAAGGGGATGCGGGATACGACGCGGCAGGTGAAGGAGCGATGCGGTGAGCACCGAACAGCAGACGCGGGACCGGCACGGGCGGCGGCGCACGCTGGCGATCGCCTCGGTCGCCGCGGCTGTCCTTCTCGCCGGTGGCGGCGGAGCGTACCTCGCGACGAACGCGTCGGGGCCGAGCGGCGACGACCGTACGAGCGGCCCCGGTGGGGGCGGCACTCCCCCGCCGCTGGCCCTGGACGGATACGGCGAGGGCGGCAGCCCCGGCACGACGAACGGCATCGCGCCCGGCGAGCCGGACCCCAACGGCACCCGCTACAAGGCGGGCGGCGCGCTGCCCGACGGGCCGGACGAGGCGCCCGTGTACCGCGCCGAGGGTGAGGTGAGCGCGTCCGAGGTGGCCTCGCTCGCCAAGGCGCTCGGTGTCGAGGGGCGGCCTCAACTGCGGGACGGGGCCTGGCGGCTGGACCCGCCGCAGGACGGTTCGGGCCCGTCGTTGCAGGTGAACCGGAAGGCGCCGGGGGCCTGGACCTACTCCCGGCTCGCACCGTCGGCCGGTGACAAGTGCGGCGGCGTGGCGAAGTGTTCGGACCCGCCGGTGGGCAGCGGGAGCGAGGGTGACGCGGTGAGCGCGGCCGTCGCGAAGAAGGCGGCGGCGCCGATCCTCAAGGCGCTCGGGCAGGACGACGCGAAGCTCGACACGGACCAGCTCATGGGCGCCACGCGGGTGGTGAACGCGGACCCGACGGTGGGCGGCCTGCCGACGTACGGCTGGTCGACCGGGATCCAGGTCGGCCCCGACGGTCAAGTGACGGGCGGCAGCGGGCAGTTGAAGGCCACGGTCAAGGGCGATGTCTATCCGGTGGTCGGCGCCGAGGAGACGATCCGGCAGCTGAACAGGGCGGCCTCGGGCGGTGGCCGGGGACGCTCCGCCGGTGACTGCGCGAGCGCGGTGCCGCTGGACGGGAGCACGGCGCAGGGCTCCGGGTGCACCCCGTCGTCGCCGCGGCCGCCGGCGTCCTCCACCGTGACCGTGGACAAGGCGGCGTTCGGGCTCGCGGCCTACTACACGCAGGGGCGGCAGGCGCTGGTACCGGCGTGGCTGTTCGAGGTGAAGCCGACCGGGGCGGACTCGGTGTTCACGGTGACGCATCCGGCGGTCGACCCCGCGTACCTGGTGGCGCCGTCGAGTGCGTCGTCCTCGCCGGGCGGGGAGCCGCCGGCGGAGCCGAGTCCGCGGCCGAGCACATCGGCCGGTGACCCGGGGTCCGACCGGCACGGCGTACGCGTGGAGGGGTACAGCGGCGCGGGGAAGACGCTGACGCTGCACTTCACCGGGGGCGTGTGCGCGACGTACGCGGCGCGGGCCCACGAGTCCGGGGACCGGGTGAGCGTGACGGTGACGGCGACCGAGAAGAAGGGGACCGTCTGCGTCGAGCTGGCGAAGTTCTACACGCTGCCGGTCACGCTGGACGCGCCCTTGGACGGGCGCGAGGTCGTGGACGGCCAGGGGCACGAGGTGCCGGTGGCACAGCGGAACCGGCCGGGTGGCAGCGAGACCGCTCCGCGTGGCTGAACAGCGGTGAACGACGAGGCGGCCCACCCCGCGTACGGGGTGGGCCGCCTCGTTGTTCGCTTTAGCTGAACGAGTCGCCGCAGGCGCAGGAACCCGTCGCGTTCGGGTTGTCGATCGTGAAGCCCTGCTTCTCGATGGTGTCGACGAAGTCGACGGAGGCGCCGCCCAGGTACGGGGCGGACATGCGGTCGGTGACGACCTTGACGCCGCCGAAGTCCTTGACGACATCGCCGTCGAGCTGACGCTCGTCGAAGAAGAGCTGGTAGCGCAGGCCGGAGCAGCCGCCCGGCTGAACAGCCACGCGCAGGGCCAGGTCGTCACGGCCTTCCTGGTCGAGCAGAGCCTTGACCTTGGCCGCGGCGGCGTCGCTCAGGATGATGCCGTCGCTGACGGTGGTGGTCTCGTCCGATACGGACATCTACATCTCTCCCGGGTTGTACGGAGACTGCTTGGCGACCATTACAACCGGCAAAGGCCCGGATCCATTCCGGATCCGCCGAGGCCAAAACAGTTGAGGGCTGCGCGCTTCTTCCTTTCATGCTCGCACACCCCGGAGGAACGGGGCACGGGGCCCGTGGAGAGAAGGTGAGGCGGATTGCGTCACATCGACGAATTGAGTGTCGTCAAACTGACGTGAACCACGTATGATAGATAGCGTCATTTCGACGAGAAGTCGTTCTGTTGATCAGAAAGGGTGCGTGACGTGACCACGGCCCAGACCCCCCAGGCCCCCGTTGACCTGGATGTTTCGCCTACGCCTCTGGCGCTTTTGCTGCTCGGCCGCGAGGCCGACGCCGCGAGCGAGCGCGGCGTGGACTGCCCCGGCGACCTGCCGTCGCCCTCCGACCCCGACCTCGTGGAGCGGGCCCGCGCGGCCAAGGAGAAGCTCGGCGACAAGGTGTTCGTGCTCGGGCACCACTACCAGCGCGACGAGGTCATCCAGTTCGCCGACGTCACCGGCGACTCCTTCAAGCTGGCGCGCGACGCCGCCGCGAAGCCCGAGGCCGAGTACATCGTCTTCTGCGGTGTGCACTTCATGGCGGAGTCCGCGGACATCCTGACCGGTGACGATCAGAAGGTCGTGCTGCCCGACCTCGCCGCCGGCTGCTCGATGGCCGACATGGCGACGGCCGAGCAGGTCGCCGAGTGCTGGGACGTGCTGACCGAGGCCGGGATCGCCGAGTCCGTCGTGCCCGTCTCGTACATGAACTCCTCGGCCGACATCAAGGCGTTCACCGGCAAGCACGGCGGCACGATCTGTACGTCGAGCAATGCCGAGCGGGCGCTCAATTGGGCCTTCGAGCAGGGCGACAAGGTGCTCTTCCTGCCGGACCAGCACCTCGGGCGCAACACCGCGGTGCGGGACCTCGGGATGTCCCTTGACGACTGCGTCGTCTACAACCCGCACAAGCCGAACGGCGGCCTGACCGTCGACGAGCTGCGGGCCGCCAAGATGATCCTTTGGCGCGGGCACTGCTCGGTGCACGGGCGGTTCTCGCTGGACTCCGTGAACGATGTGCGCGAGCGGATTCCGGGCGTGAACGTGCTGGTGCACCCCGAGTGCAAGCACGAGGTCGTCGCCGCGGCGGACTACGTCGGGTCGACGGAGTACATCATCAAGGCGCTGGAGGCCGCTCCCGCCGGGTCGAAGTGGGCGATCGGGACCGAGCTGAACCTGGTGCGGCGCCTTGCCAACCGTTTCGCTCCCGAGGGCAAGGAGATCGTCTTCCTCGACAAGACGGTCTGCTTCTGCTCGACCATGAACCGGATCGACCTGCCGCATCTGGTGTGGACGCTGGAGTCCCTGGCGGACGGGCAGCTCGTGAACCGGATCGAGGTCGACCGCGAGACGGAACAGTTCGCGAAGCTGGCGCTCGAAAGGATGCTGGCGTTGCCGTAGCCCCGCCAGGGGCGCGGGGAACTGCGCGAGCAATCGGTGACGGGCTGCGGCCCGCGACGCACATCGGCCCGGCAATTGCTGCCGGGCCGATGTGCGTCGCGGTGGGCGCCTTGTGAAGCGCTCGCCCCGCGCCGGGGTGCCGCCTTGCCCACCCTGCCGCCCCAGGCGGCAGACTGCCCAAGGCGGCGGGGGCCGGCGTCAGACCTGCGCCGGTTCCGAGTCCGGGGAGGTGGAGGGGGACGGGACGTCCGCCTTCTTCTCCCGCTTCGCCGCGCGCTTCCTCGCCCGCTTCTCCTTGCGGAGCTCCAGCATCGCGTAGAGCGTCGGGACGAGGAGGAGGGTCAGCAGGGTCGACGTGATCAGGCCGCCGATGACGACCACGGCCAGTGGCTGCGCGATGAAGCCGCCCTCGCCGGTGACGCCGAGCGCCATCGGGAGCAGGGCGAAGATCGTCGCGAGGGCCGTCATGAGGATCGGGCGCAGGCGGTGGCGGCCGCCCTCGACCACGGCTTCCACCACTCCCAGGCCCTGGGCCCGGTACTGGTTGATCAGGTCGATGAGGACGATCGCGTTCGTGACCACGATGCCGATGAGCATCAGCATGCCGATCATCGCCGGGACGCCCATCGGGGTGCCGGTGGCGATCAGCAGGCCGATCGCGCCGGTCGCCGCGAACGGGATGGAGACCAGCAGGATCAGCGGCTGGGCCAGCGAGCGGAACGTCGCCACCAGGAGCATGAAGACGATCGCGATGGCCGCGAGCATCGCCAGGCCCAGGTTCTTGAACGCGTCGTCCTGGTCGGAGGTGACACCGCCGATGGTCGCCGTGGCGCCCTTCGGCAGCTTCAGCGCGTCGATCTTCTTCTGGAGGTCGGCGCTGACCGCGCCCGTGTTGTCACCGGTCGGCTTCGCCGTGACGGTCGCCGCGCGGGCGCCGTCGATCCGGGTCATCGACACCGGACTGTCGGCCAGCTTCACCGTGGCGATGTCGCCGAGGGTGAGGCCGCGCGGCCCCATCGGCAGCTTCTTCAGCTCGTCCATCGTCGTGGCGGGCTTCGCCGACTTCACGACGATGTCGCGCTCGGTGTCGTCGAGGATCGCCTTGCCGCTGGTGGTGCCGCGCACGGCCTGGGTGACGGCGGCGCCGAGCGTCGTGTCGTCGAAACCGGCCGCGGCCGCCTTGGAGTTGGCCTTCACGGAGATCCGCGGAACCGACGTCGACAGGTCGCTGGTGACGTCCGTGACGTCGTCGAGCGAGGCCACCGCGTCGCGCACCTGCTCGGACGCCTTGTCGAGGACGGCGCCGTCGGCGGCCTTCACGACCACGCTCAGGTCCTGGCTGCCGAACCCGTCCCCGGCCGCGATCGTCGTCGTACCGATCCCGGAGAGCTTGCCGAGCTCGCGCTCGATGCGGCTCTGCGTGTCCTCGTACGACGCCTTGTCCTTCAGGGTCACCTGGTACGAGGCCTGGTTGGTGTCGGTGCCGCCGCCGAAGGCCGCCATGAAGCCGGACGAGCCGATGGTGACCTGGTAGTCCTTGACCTCGTCGATGCCCTGGAGCACCTTCTCGACCTTGCGCGCGGAGGCGTCGGTCGCGGCGAGGCTGGTGCCGGGCCTCAACTCCTGCTTGATGGACAGGACTTCCTGCTCGCCCTGGTCGAAGAAGTTCGTCTTCAGCATCGGCGCCATGCCGAACGTGCCGACGAGGACGACGATCGCGATGACGACGCTGGTGAAGCGGCGGCGCGTCGCGAAACGGAGCACGGGGACGTAGATCCGCTGGAGCCAGGAGCGTGCTTCCTTCTCCTCGGCCTTGCGGCGGGCCTCCTCCGGGTCGACACCGCGGGCCGTCTTCGGCGGGCGCAGGAACCAGTACGAGAGGACCGGCACGACCGTCAGCGAGACGAGCAAAGACGCGAGGAGCGCGGCCGTCACCGTGAGGCTGAACGAGCCGAACAGCTCGCCCACCATGCCGCCGACCAGACCGATGGGCAGGAAGACGGCGACCGTCGTGAGCGTCGAGGACGTGACCGCGCCGGCGACCTCACGGACCGCCTTGAGGATCGCCTCCTGGCGCTCCTCCCCGTAGCCGAGGTGCCGCTTGATGTTCTCCAGGACGACGATGGAGTCGTCCACGACCCGGCCGATCGCGATGGTCAGGGCGCCGAGCGTGAGCATGTTCAGGGAGAGGTCGCGGGTCCACAGGACGATCAGCGCGAGGACCACCGACAGCGGGATGGAGACCGCCGTGACGAGGGTCGAGCGGATCGACGCGAGGAAGACCAGGATCACGATGACCGCGAAGAGCAGGCCGAGCGCGCCCTCCGTGGTGAGGCCCGAGATGGACTTCGAGACGGCCGGGCCCTGGTCGCTGACGACCGTCAGCTCGGCGCCGGAGCCCAGGTCCTGGCGGAGCGCGGGCAGCTTGTCCTCGACCTCGTTCGAGATGGAGACCGCCGAGCCGTCCTTGTCCATGGTGACCATGACCGCGAGGCTGGGCTTGCCGTCGGTGCGGGTGAGGGAGTCGGCGGTGGCCGGGCGCTGCTTCACGGTGGCGATGTCACCGAGGCGTACGGGCTTCTTGACGCCCTCCCCCGTGATCATCAGGTCCTCGATCTGGGCGAGGGAGGTGAAGCCGCCGCCGACCTGGACGGTGCGGTTGTGGCCGTCCTCGTCGAACGAACCCGCGGGCATCGTGGCGCCGCCGGCCTGGAGGGACTGGCTCAGCGTCCGGACGGTGACGCCCGCCGCGGCCATCTTCCTGTCCCGGGGCGTGACGTCGACCTGGAGGTCGCGGACGCCGTCGACGGTGACCTGGGAGACGCCGTCGATGTCCTTCAGCGTCGGCACGACGGACTTGTCGAGCTGGTCCGCGAGGGCCTGCTGGTCCTTGTCGGAGGTGACGGCGAGGACGACGGTCGGGATGTCGTCGGTCGAGCCGGCCACGACCTGCGGGTCGACGTCGTCGGGGAGTTGGGCCCGCGCCCGGTTCACGGCCTGCTGGACGTCGGCGACCAGCTGCTTCGTGCCGTTGCCGTAGTCGAACGAGGCCATCACCAGGGCGTTGCCCTCACTGGCGGTCGAGGTGACGCCGGTGATCCCGTCGACCGCGTCGAGCGAGTTCTCCAACGGCTCGACGACCTGCTTCTCCACGACGTCCGGCGACGCGCCCTGGTAGGGGGCGATGACGGACACCATGGGGAGTTCGATGGAGGGCAGCAGCTGCTGCTTGAGCTGAGGGATCGCGATGGCACCGAAGACGATCGCGATGAGGGACATCAGCCCGATCAGGGCGCGTTGGGCGAGACTGAATCTCGACAGCCAGGACATATGGGGCGGGTCTCCGGGGGGACGTGAGCGGGGAACAGGCCTGCGGCCCCTGACGTGCACACGCACGGGTGGGGTCCAGGCTCCACCCTCGGCCACGGGCGCGGCCGAAAACGTCGCTCCCAGGTCCCGTTCTTGTCCGCCGCCTACTGCGCCCGTAGTACGTACGGGCCCTCGGTCACTCCACCCTCGGGCGTACCAGGCCCGATTCGTACGCAATGACGACGAGTTGGGCGCGGTCGCGGGCGCCGAGCTTGGCCATGGCGCGGTTCACGTGGGTCTTCACGGTGAGCGGGCTGACTTCGAGACGCTCGGCGATCTCGTCGTTCGAGTGGCCGCCGGCGACCTGGACGAGGACCTCGCGCTCGCGGACCGTGAGCGCCGCGAGCCGCTCGCCGTGCCGGCCACCGGGCCGCTCGCCGTCCGCGAGATCCTCGTAACCCTCGCTCTGTGCAAGGAACTTGGCGATCAGGCCGCGGGTCGCGGCCGGGGAGAGCAGGGAGTCGCCCGCGGCGGCGATGCGTACGGCGGCGAGGAGTTCGTCGGGTTCGGCGCCCTTGCCGAGGAAGCCGGAGGCGCCGGCCCGCAGCGACTGCACCACGTACTCGTCGACCTCGAACGTCGTCAGCATCACGACGCGTACGTGGGCGAGGCCGGGATCGGCGCTGATCTCGCGGGTCGCGGCGAGGCCGTCGGTGCCGGGCATGCGGATGTCCATGAGGACGACGTCGGGCCGCTCGCTGCGGGTGAGGCGGACCGCCTCGGCGCCGTCGGACGCCTCCCCCACCACTTCCATGTCGGGTTCGGAGTCGACGAGTACGCGGAAGGCGCTGCGCAGCAGGGCCTGGTCGTCGGCCAGGAGGACCCTGATCATGCCGCTGGTCATGTGGTGGCGTCCCCTGAGGTGGTGGCGGTGCGGGCGTTGACCGGAAGGATCGCATGGACGCGGAAACCGCCGCCGTAGCGCGGTCCCGCGGTGAGGGTGCCGCCGAGCGCGGAGACGCGTTCGCGCATGCCGAGCAGGCCGTGACCGCCGTTCTCGTCGGCGGCGGCCGGGGACGGGGTGCCGGGGCCGTCGTCGAGGATCGACACCTCGACGTTCGGGCCGACCCGCACGACGCTGACCTCGGCCTTGCAGGCGGGTCCCGCGTGTTTCTGTACGTTCGTCAGGGCTTCCTGCACGACACGGAAGGCAGCCAGGTCGACGGCTGCGGGCAGCGCGGGGGCGTCCTTCGCACGGGCCACCTCGACGGGCAGCCCGGCGTGCCGGAACGTGTCGACGAGGTCGTCGAGCCGGTCGAGTCCCGGCGCGGGTTCGGTGGGGGCCTCGGGGTCGCCGGTCTGGCGCAACAGGCCGACGGTGGCGCGGAGTTCGTTGAGCGCCGAGCGGCTGGCCTCGCGGACGTGCGAGAGGGCTTCCTTCGCCTGGTCGGGGCGCTTGTCCATGACGTGGGCCGCGACGCCGGCCTGGACGTTGACGAGGGCGATGTGGTGCGCGACGACGTCGTGCAGGTCGCGGGCGATGCGCAGCCGCTCCTCGGCGACGCGGCGGCGGGCCTCCTCCTCGCGGGTGCGTTCGGCGCGTTCGGCGCGCTCCCTGATCGCGGCGACGAAGGCGCGGCGGGAGCGGACCGCGTCGCCCGCGGCGGCGGCCATGCCGGTCCAGGCGAAGATGCCGAGGTTCTCCTGCGCGTACCAGGGCAGCGGGCCGACGAACATGGCGACGCAGGTCAGCACGGCCATCGTGGCGAGGCCGACGCGCCAGGTGGTGGGACGGTCCGTGCTCGCGGCGACGGTGAACAGGGCGACGACCGCGGACATCACGACGGGGGCGCGGGGCTCGCCGGTGACCAGTTCGACGAGGGACACGGTGGAGGTCGCGGCGAGCACGTACATCGGGGCGATGCGGCGGAAGACCAGGGCGGCCGCGCCGAGCACCATGAGGAGGAGGCTGAGGGCGTCCGGGGTGCGGGCGCCCCAGCCGTAGGTTCCGTCGGCGCCGTGGGGGTCGACGAAGGAGCCGGCGACCATGCAGATGAGGACGCCGGTGGCGACGAGGGCGTCCAGGGCCAGGGGGTGCGTTCTGGCCCACCGTACGAGGGGGGTCACCGGCGTCACGGTAGCCGCCCCCTTTTCTTGTGCGTCGGCGGGCTGTCGTCGGGGTCCTGATGGTCAGGTGCCCCGTGTCCGGCGACTCAGCCGTGCTGTGGCCGGGGCCCTGGGAAAGCGCGCCCGGCGCTGGGGGCCGCCTTGCCCACCCTGCCGCGCGGGGGCGGGGTGGGTGGGGAACGGCGGGTCGCCCAAGGCTGCGGCAGTGGCCGAGCGGTCGGCGGTAGCCGGTAGCCGGGGCGGCGGGGGCGACAGACCGCCGACGGTGGGGTCAGCCCGGGATGAGGCCGTCGTCGGAGAGCATGTCGCGGACTTCCTCCAGCGTCGCGTCCGGGGACGGGAGGATCAGTTCCGACGGCTCCAGGGAGTCGTCGGGGAGCGGTTCGCCGAGGCGGCGGACGGCGTCGAGGAGCTGGGCGAGGGTGCGGCGGAAACCCGGCCCGTCCCCGTTCTCCATCTCCCGGAGCAACTCGTCGTCGAGCTTGTTGAGCTCGGTGAAGCGGTCGTCCGACAGCCTCACCTGGCCCTCCCCCATGATCCGTACGATCATGACGCCCTCCTCGGCGTAAGGACTCGCGTAGGGACTACTGCTTGTCGAAGCGCGGGGTGTCCTGCGTCTGCGGGGCCTGCTGGCCCTGCCCGGCGCCGCCCTCGATGGCCTGCTGGGACGAGGACGAGCCCCCGGCCAGCTCGGCCTTCATGCGCTGCAGCTCCAGCTCTACATCAGTTCCGCCGGAGAGGCGATCCAGCTCGGACTGGATGTCGTCCTTGGCCAGGCCCGACGAGTCGTCGAGGGCACCGGACGCGAGCAGCTCGTCGATGGCGCCGGCCCGCGCCTGGAGCTGGGCCGTCTTGTCCTCGGCGCGCTGGATCGCCATGCCGACGTCGCCCATCTCCTCGGAGATGCCGGAGAACGCCTCGCCGATCCGGGTCTGCGCCTGCGCCGCGGTGTAGGTGGCCTTGATGGTCTCCTTCTTCGTACGGAAGGCGTCGACCTTGGCCTGGAGCCGCTGCGCCGCGAGGGTGAGCTTCTCCTCCTCCCCCTGGAGCGTCTGGTGCTGCGTCTCCAGGTCCGTGACCTGCTGTTGCAGCGCGGCGCGGCGGGACAGCGCCTCGCGGGCGAGGTCCTCACGGCCGAGCGCGAGCGCCTTGCGGCCCTGGTCCTCCAGCTTGGAGGACTGGCCCTGGAGCTGGTTGAGCTGCAGCTCCAGGCGCTTGCGGCTGGTCGCCACGTCGGCGACGCCGCGGCGCACCTTCTGGAGCAGCTCCAGCTGCTTCTGGTACGAGTAATCGAGGGTTTCGCGCGGGTCCTCGGCCCGGTCAAGGGCCTTGTTCGCCTTCGCGCGGAAGATCATCCCCATACGCTTCATGACACCGCTCATGGGCTTCGCGCGCCCCCTTCTGACAGATCCGACCGGCCGTTCCAGCTCCAGCACTGCGACAGAATCCACAGTACGGGTCCTGCATCTATTACCGCACTGTTCAGGTGCGGATGCGCTCATCCCCAAGGACGACTGCGTCCCGCTCCGCTCCGGCGTAGGGAGTAGGTGACCCCCGAGGCCACGGGGCCGTGCCGTCCTGTGCACAGGGACGCAGGGTGTTGCCGGATCGTTCCCACCGGGCCTCTGGTCCATGCGCGTCCACCACGTACCCTTGGCTTTTGTGTTCCGTAGCCGATCCAAGGACGACAAGGCACCGGCCGCCAAGGCCCCGGTGACCTCCTCGTCGACGCAGCCCCGTGACCCTCAGGCGCCCAAGGGCCGCCCCACGCCGAAGCGCAGCGAGGCCCAGACGCAGCGCCGCAGCGTGGCCAACACCAAGATGACGCCCAAGGAGGCCCGCGGACGTCAGCGTGACGAGCGCCGTACCGCGATGGAGCGCCAGCGTGCCGCGCTGGCCAGCGGTGACGAGCGCTATCTGCCGGCCCGCGACAAGGGTCCCGTGCGCAAGTACGCGCGTGACTTCGTCGACTCGCGGTTCTGCATCGCCGAGTACTTCCTGCCGATGGCGGTGATCATCCTCGTCCTGAGCATGGTCCGCGTCGGCTCGCTCCAGAACATCGCGCTGCTGCTGTGGCTGTTCGTGATCGTCGCGATCGTGATCGACTCGGCCATCACCGGCTTCCGCCTGAAGAAGATCCTGGCGGAGAAGTTCCCGAACGAGCGCCGTAAGGGCGCCGTCGCGTACGCGCTGATGCGCACGCTCCAGATGAAGCGTCTGCGTCTGCCGAAGCCGCAGGTCAAGCGTGGGGAGCGACCCTGAGCGCCGAGCCTTTCGCCGGCGACGCGGTGCACTCCTGGCTGGACAAGCTGGGGGGCCTGCGCAACGTCGTACGGCAGGAACTGGTGGCCCGGCAGCTCGATGAGCAGATAGCCGGGCGTTTCCCCGTCGGGCAGCGGCTGCGGGTGCTCGACGTGGGCATGGGCCAGGGCACACAGGCGCTGCGCCTGGCCCGGGCCGGGCACAAAGTGACCGGTGTCGAGCAGGACCCCGGGATGGTGCGGGCCGCGAACCTCGCGCTGGCCGACGAGCCCGCCGGGGTCCGTGAGCGCGTGCGCATCGTGCAGGGCAGCGGCATGGAGACCGGGGTCCACTTCCTGCCGGGCAGCTTCGACATCGTGCTGTGCCACGGCGTCCTGATGTACGTCGAGGACCCGGACGCGCTGCTCGCGGGCCTGGCGCGGATGCTCGCGCCGGGCGGCCTGCTGTCACTGCTCGTACGGAACGCGGACGCGCTGGCCATGCGGCCCGGGCTCGGTGGCGACTGGGTCGGCGCGCTCGGCGCCTTCGACTCGACGTCGTACACCAACCGGCTCGGTCTCGACGTACGGGCCGACCGGCTCGACGCGCTGACCGAGACGCTGGCCGGGATCGGGGCGCCGCTGCACACCTGGTACGGGGTGCGGGTCTTCACCGACCAGGCCCCGGACGGCGCGGCGCCGCCGGAGCACGGGGAGCTTCAGACGCTGCTCGCCGCGGAGGAGCGGGCCGGGCGCACGGAGCCGTACCGGCGGGTCGCCGCGTTGCTTCATCTGTGCGGGGTGCGGGGCTGAGACCCCCTATTCGGCCGTCCAGCGAGGGCGGCCGAACCGCCCGAACGTGACAATCCGGGCATGGATGCCTCTCGTTTCAGGTCTCGTGCCGGTTCTCGTGTTCTCCTGCCGCTGACCGGCGCCGTGTGCGCCGCGGCGCTCGTGTCCGGGTGTGCGGGCTCCGGGTCCTCCGGTGCGTCCGACACCACCACGCAGGCCGCCGCGCCCGCCGCGGCCAACAGCCTGCAGGAGGACTACCAGAAGGTGATCAAGGACGTCCTGCCGTCGGTCGTCCAGATCCAGGCGTCGTCCGACCTGGGCTCCGGTGTCGTCTACGACGACCACGGGCACATCGTGACGAACGCGCACGTGGTCGGTGACGAGAAGACGTTCAAGGTCACGGCGGCCAACAGCACCGACGAGCTGACGGCGAAGCTCGTGTACACGTATCCCGAGCAGGACCTCGCCGTCATCAAGCTGGAGAAGGTGCCCGACGGCCTGAAGGCCGCGACGTTCGGGGACTCGTCGAAGGTCGAGGTCGGGCAGATCACGCTGGCGATGGGGTCACCGCTCGGCCTCTCCTCCAGCGTCACGCAGGGCATCGTGTCGGCGACCGGGCGGACCGTCAGCGAGGGCCGGGCCGGCGGTGGGACCGGGGCGACCATCGCGAACATGGTGCAGACGTCCGCCGCGATCAACCCGGGCAACAGCGGGGGCGCGCTCGTCAATCTGAACGGCGAGGTCATCGGCATCCCCACGCTCGCGGCGACCGATCCCGACCTGGGCGACAGCGCGGCGCCCGGCATCGGGTTCGCGATCCCCGCGTCCATGGTCACGACCGTCGCGGACCAGGTCATCAAGGACGGCAAGGTGACGGACTCGGGGCGGGCCGCGCTCGGCATCACCGGCCGCACGGTGGTGGACGACGGGTATCGGGCGTCCGGGGTCGGGGTGGTGTCCGTGACGGACGGCGGGGGTGCCGACGAGGCCGGGATCGAGGCGGGGGATGTCATCACTCGGTTCGGGGGCACCGATGTGACGACCATGCAGGGGCTCTCCGAGGCGCTGGCCGCGGAGAAGCCCGGGGACAAGGTGCGGGTCACGTACACGCGGGACGGTGACGAGAAGTCGGCCGAGGTGACGCTCGGAGAGATGTGAGGCCTGGCCCTCGCCGTCGAAAAGCCGCAGCGGGGGAGCCGAGTTCGGGCCGGTATCCCGCCCGGCCGCGCCACGCGGCGAGGAACACCTGCTGGGTGACGTCCTCCGCCTCACGGACGTCACC